>NC_011420.2:4137500-4355543 GCF_000016185.1 Rhodospirillum centenum SW | reverse complement strand
TGGATGTCCGTGATCTGGGTGGCGTCCAGCCTGAGCGTATAGCCGGTGAGGGCGGCCCCGCTCATCTGCACCGCGCTGAAGCCGGACAGCGCCGCAGCGGAGAGATCGAAGGTCTCCGCCGTGCCGCCGCCGGCGAGCACCAGCGCGTCATCCCCGGTGCCGGTGAGCGTGGTCAGGCTGTTCAGGCCCTTGGCGCTGCTCAGCGTCACCGTCACCGGACCGGCGTGGGCGCTGTCCACCACCAGCGTCTCCACCCCCGCGACCGTCGCCGCAGCGGTGAGATCGAAGCTGCTGCCCTTGCCGGCCCCCAGCCGCACCGTGTCCTTGCCGGCGCCGCCGTCCAGGGTCGAGCCCGCGAGATGCGAGGGGGCGGCGACGATGATCGTCTCGTTCCCCGCCGTGGCCGACACGCTGTTCAGAATGTGGCTGCCGGTCGTCGTGTCGAACCCGGCAGCATCCGTCACCAGGGAGGCGGGGTCGAGGGTCTTGAAGTTCAGCGTGGTGTCATCGGTGATGCCGGCAAGAAGATTGCCGCCGGCATCCTTGAGGGCACCGGCATCGATGCGGACGGAATAGGTGGTGTCGCCGTCAAAAGGCGCGCTGGGATTGAGGATCAGCGTGTTGCCGCTGATCTGGAACCCGCCGTCACCCGGCGCCCCGCCGGCCGGCGTGCTGAGCCCGAAGCTCTCTACCAGAGCGCCCTTGCTGTAGATGTGAATCGACTTGGCGCCATCATTGATGAAGATAGTCTCGCTGAAGGTCAGCGTGATGGTGCTGTCCAGCGCCACATAGCCGGCATCATCCGCGGGGGTCGAACTGACCAGCGTCGGCGCCACCGCGTCCACGAGCACCCCGCCCGTGGCGCCCACGCTGTTCAGCGTCAGGGTCAGGGCGTTGCCGGCGGCATCGCCGATGCTGCCACCGTTCAGATCCAGCGCCCCGACCGTGACGCCGTCGGCATCCAGATCGCCGGCCTGCACCGTGTAGATGAATTTCAGCGCCGTGGCCGTGCTGGAAGCCGCATCGTAGCTGGCATGCACGGTGCTGGACCCGATGGTCAGCCCCAGCCTGGGCGTGCCGGTGACGACGACATCCTCGCCGACATTGACGGTGAAGATCAGATCATCGCCGGCCTTGTAGGCGGCGTTGGACGGCACGGCCACAGACGTCACCGTGGCGGCGGTGGTGTCGAGCGTGAAGCTGAGCGGCGTGCTCCCGGCGGACACATTGCCGGCCTCATCCGTCTGACGGACGATGACCGCCTTGGCACCGTCGCCGCTCAGGCTGATCTCGCTGCCGTTGAAGGGGGTCCAGGTCTTGCCGGCGTCAAGCGAGTATTCGCGGACCGTTCCGTCCTCCAGCCCGCTGACGCTCACCGTGCCGTTGCTGGTGACGAGATCGCTGGCGCTGCTGCCGGTATCAACGGACAGCGCCAGGGTCGGCGTGGCCGGAGCCGTGTTGTCCAGGGTGTATTCGACGAAATTCCCGGCCCCGATCTGCAGTTTGTTCCCGGCAACGTCAGTGATGTCATGCGCCTGGGCAACACTCAGGTAAAGGTCCCCATTATAGTTGGCGATATTGCCGCCGGAGACCTTGACCGTGTAGTTGCGGGGATCAATCTGGGTCAGATCCAGCGTCACCGCACCAGGGTTGCCGTTGGTGCCCAGCATCTCCAGATCGGTGAGGTCGAAATTGACCACGTCTTCGTCGAACGACAGCGTGTAGATCAGTTCATCGAGATTGGTCAGGGGATCGGCCGGCGTGTCCCGGCCCGTCGTGATGATCGGCGTCGTCGTATCGACCGTGATAGTCAGCGTCCGGATGTCGCCCTGGTTGCCGGCGGCATCGATCTGACGGACGGCCACCGCGGTACTGTTTCTGTACTCGCCCTCAGCCAATGTCAGGGTCGTGCCGGTGCCGTCCACCCAGCTCGCCTTGTCGTCCAACCGGTACTGCCAGGTGGCGCCAGCCTCCAGGTTGCCGATCTCAAGAGTGGTGTCGGTGGTGATGCCGTCGCTGTCGGAGACCCCGGTATCGGTGAAGCCCAGCGTCGGTGCCGCCGGCGCAGTGGCGTCGATGGCGTCGTTGCTCTGACTGATCGGCGTCGTCCAGCTGTTGGAGATGTTGCCGGCGGCATCCTTCAGCACGATCTCGACGGGGATGTCCTCGCCCGCCGCCCGGTCGGCGTTGCCCTCGGCCACGGTATATGTGGCGGTGTAGGTGCCGCCGCCCTTGTCCGCGAAGTCGGTCAGGGCGATGCCGTTCACGCTGCCGCCATGCAGCGACAGCCCGGCCTCCCCGGCCGTGATGGTGACGGTGACGGTGTCGCCGATCTTATGGGTCTGGTCGGGAATGCTGACACCGGTGATGGTCGGCGCGACGCCGTCCACCTTGACGTTGGCGAGGCTGCCCGGCGTGCCGAGGTCAAGGTCGGCGTTGACGCTGCCGGTGGTGCCGGTCAGGGTGCCCCCGTTCAGATCGATGGAGGTCGCGGAGACCGCAATGCCGTCCGCATCCGTGTCCCCTGAGTCGACCGTGTAGCTGAAGACCAGTGTGGTCGAGCCGTCCCCCGAAACAAACGTCGCATACCGGGTCTCGCCGCCGACATCGAGAACCAGCCGCGGCGTCCCCCCCGACGTGTCGACCGTCACCGCCTGATCGAAGGTCACGGTGAAGTTCAGGTTGTCACCGGTCTTGTAGGTGGAATCCGCCGGCAGCGTCACCGATGTCACGTCCGGCTGGCTGAGCACGCTGACGGTGGAGGCCAGGGCCAGGCTGGTGCTGTTGTTGCTGGCGCCGCTGTCGGTCAGGCCCGTGATCGTCACCGTCCGAGCCGTCGCTTCGGGACTGTCGCTGCTGCTGGAGAACCGGACGTCGGTGATCAGGGTCTGGAAGTCGGTGGCGCTGAGCGACAGGCCGGTGATGGTCATCGTGGCGGTGCCGCCGGTGAAGACCACCGCCGCATTGTTTGTGCCGCCGCCGACGCTCCAGATGCCGTCGCCGTCCAACCCGCAATCGGCCCCGCCGATCCGCAGCACGTCGCCCGAGGCGACATTGCTGACGGTCAGGGTGAAGCCGGTGATGGTCTGGCCGGCATCCACGGCGCTGGCGGTGGCCCCGGTGAACAGCGCCACCGCACTGCCGCCCTCCGTGAAGGTGGGGTTGGCGGCGGTGGCCGTCAGCGTCGGCGCTTCAGGGACGTCGCTGACGGTGACATTGACGGTCTGGGTGTCGGATACAGTGCCGTCGGACGCCTTGACCACAACGGCATAGCTGTTGTCGGCATCGCTGTCGGCCGGGCTCTCGAAATCCGGGGCCGTCTTGAAGGTCAGGGCGCCGGTGCTGCCGTCGATGCTGAACAGGGCCGCATCGGCACCGCCGTCGATGGAATAGGTGATCGTGTCGCCATCGACATCGGTCGCCACCACCGTGGTGACCGCCGTCGTATTCTCCGCCACCGTGACGCTGGCCGTGGCGCCGCCTCCGTCGGAGGTGAGGACCGGCGCGTCGTTCACGGCGGTGATGTTCACCTGCACGCTGCCCAGCGCCACCGACCCCTCGTCATCGGCGGAGGACAAGGTCAGGGTCGCCTTGTTGGTGCCGCTCGCATCGGGCGTGGCCTGGAGGTAGGTCACCGTGCCGTCGGTCTGGAGGAAGGCCCGGATGTCGCCCGGGCTCCCCGCCAGCGTCAGCGTGCCGGTCCCGGTGCCGCTCACGGTCACCCCGCTCCCCGAACCGGCCGTCAAGGTGCCGGCGCTGGCCGTGATGGTGAAACTGACGCTGGCACTGTCGCTGTCCGTGAAGCTGGCTCCGGCGAAGATGCTGTGCAGGCTGCTGGCGACATCCTCCGTGATGGCGACCGTACCGGCGATCCCCGTCATGACGGGAGCATTGGCACGGACAGGCAGGAGGAAACGGCTGCTGTCGACCGCGGAAACGCCCACGAGGTAGACGTAGTAGACGGTCACCTCGCTAGCGTTCTGCACACCGGCGACGATCCCGGTCGCGGTCGTGCCGAACGTCACATTGTAATTGTCCGCATCCAGGACCCAGGGTTTGTCGTAATTGGGATTGGGTTCGGGCAAGGAGGTAATGGGCGAAACCCAGTCCTGATATGAGGTGAAACGCCCATCCGTTCCATAAACATTTCCGCCCGAGCCATCGTCCAGCAAATCAGCGGTGTATTCGGCATCGTCCAACAGAAATGTCAGAGATCGTAGATCAATGAAGTCTTCAGTCGGGTTGAATCCGTAGACGATGGCGACATTGTTGACCCCGGCATTGGCAGGAGCCCACCCATAGGTGCTGCCCAGACGGCTACCGGTCAACGCGATGTAATCGACGGTGCCGTTGGTCAGGGTGTAGCTGGTCCGTTCCTCCAGCGTATAGGTGGCATCGGCCAGCACGCCGGAGAAACCGTCCGTCCGGTCGAAGGCGGTGGGTGTCTCGACCGATCCGACGGAGCGTTCCAGGGTCCAGTTGCCGCCCAGGGCGGCAACGCCGGTCCTGTCGGTGGAGGCGGCCACGTCGGCGCCGGTCAGGGTCGAAAGCTGGCGGACGAAGTCGGCTCCCGCCCCATCGGCGACATCGCAGCCGTAGAGCAGCAGGTCGCCGTTGTCGGAGAGGGCCGCGCCCACCCTGGCGAGGTCATCGGCGCGATCCGCCGCCACCGCACTGTCCAGCGACAGGGCACCAAGATGCAGACGGCCGGCGCCGCCGTGGGTGACCAGATGGATGGCATCGTAGCCGGCATGGCCGTCGGCGGCCCAGGCCGCCATCTGCGCCAGCCCGTCGCCCGCGCCGTCCAGCACGACGACTTCCACCCCGTCCCGGACATTGGCGAGCAGATCGGCGATCCCGTCGATGCCGCCGTCGATGAACACCACCTCCTTGCGGCCGCCGCCCCCGGTGGCCGCCGGGGTGGATAGGGCGGACTCCGTTGCCGTGAGGTCCGTCTGCGCGTCGGTGGAAATACCGGAGGTATGAGTGGTGCTGGTCATGATCGTTTCCCAGATGTGCCCGTGGACGCGGCACGGATCGGCGCGCCCTGTTCAGCGACGGCTCCGCTCTGAGCGTCCGCTGGTACGGGCCCCGTTCGTTTCCGCCAGAATGGATTGTGGATTGAGTGGAGAGGCCGAGATCCGACGCTACCCGTGCCCGTCGCCAGGTCCATGGAAACCGCAGAACAATTCCCGGCACCGCATGTCCGCCGGTCGTTCACCGGGCACCCGCGTACCGTCACGGGCCCCTGAGGCAGCCATCAAGGCTGTCCTGCTCATCATCCGATTTCCCCCGCATGGTGCAGCCGAATGCCGACCACACTGCGACATCGACCTTTTCTCATCCAAAAACGCTGAGCGAAAGGTGCGAAACGTCACATTGCTGCGTGAATGATTGAAGGAACATGAAATATACGGAATGACTTCCCCTCAAACATCGCATGAGGCGGCCGCACCGGAACCCGCCGGATCGCCGACCCTACAGCGTGATCCGAAGGAAACGAAAGGGCTGCACGCCGGTCGCGGCACAGCGCAGACTAAAGGATGCAACCACCTGAAATTCCAGGTTGCCGTGACCAGGAGGCCGGGGGCACGGTCATGCTCGGAGGTTTCCAATCGGGAATTTCCGACCGTAACGGGGGACCCGCCTCCCAGAGCAAGCATGACGCTGCCGCCCTACCGCACCCTTGCCAGGATCGGAAACAGCATCGGGATATCCGATGATATGACCGTAGAAGTAGCAAGAACTGAGTCGGGCGACGAAAGGCAAACCATGCCCGCAACGCCGCCCCCAGAGATTCCGAAGCTCCCGGCACTTCGCCGTCGTGACGCTGGAGCTGACGCCCACGACAGGGGTCAGCAGAGAAGGAGCGGGCGAAGCGGGCGCTGTCGGTGGTATCGCAGATCTTCGTGCTGCTAAGGCGGACTGAGCGCGACGATGCCGTCGCCCTGGCAGTGTCCGTCGTGGTCGAACACGGCGATGAAGAGCTTCCCGTCGTGGACGGTCAGATAGTACGGCACGAGCGGCGGGTCCGCCGCCGGCAGGAGGCCGCTCACATCCTGCCAGCGCCCCTGGGCGAAATCCTCCCAGCTACGCCAGCGGATCAGGCGGGCGGGTGCCGTGTCCCCGCCGAAGGCATAGGACGGCGTGAAGTAGTTCGTGCCGTAGTACCAGCCGCCGACCTTCTCCACGTCGTTGAGCACGAGGCCCGTGGTGGCGAGCGCCCCCGCCGGGAAATCGCGGTAGGGCGTGGATGAGCGCGCCGCACCGTCCCGCGGGCGCGGGCTGCGGAACGCCGTGTAGAGATGCCGGTCGAAGTCGTCGATGCGCCAGACCTCGCCCCGGCTGGAATGGATGACGTGCAGGTGACCGTCGAACCACGACAGCGAGCGGGCGTAGTTCATCTCCTCCGGGGGAAAGCTCCAGACCTCGACCGGGCCGTCGAGGTGCCGGAAGCGGAACAGATGCCGGCCGCCGTCGATCACATAGGCGTATCCGGTCTCCGGATCGACGATCTGGTCGTGCGGCCGGTTGAGGCGGATGCCGGCCAGCTCCGTCCGGGCGACGATGCTGCCATGGCCGGACAGATCGTCCACCTGGACCATGCGGTGATGGTCCGTGTCGTTGATGAGCCAGGCCCCGTCCGGCAGCCGGGCGACCGAATGGCCGCCCTTCAGGGGCAGGTCGGAGACCTGCCAGGGGCCGTCCTGCACCCGGTAGAAGACCGCCCCGCCCCGCGTCACGGTGGAGGTGAGGGTCGTGACCTCGCCGAAGAAGCCGATATGGGTCGGCACGCAGAGATCGCCCGTCACCGGCAGCCCGCTCAGATCGACGGGCACGGCGGGGGACGCCGCGTCGGCGGCGCCCCCCACCAGCATGAGCAGGGACGGCACGAGCAGGGCCAAGGCTGGAGCAAGGCGCATGCTCAGAACTCCTTGCGCACCACCAGATTGATCCGGCGCGGCGCAGCATAGGCGGCACGCCGGTCCATGTACGCCTCGTCGGTCAGGTTGGTGACCTTGAGCGACAGGGCGAGGCCGCTGGGCAGGACATAGTCCAGGCCGGCATCCAGCACGGTGTAGCTGTCGGCGGCGAACGGGGTGTTGCCCGGCGTGTTGTTGGTCATCAGGATCGGGCCCTGACGCCACAGCAGACCGGCATTCGCCGAGAGATCGCCGGGGCCGACCGCGCCGAAGTCGTACTTGCCGAAGACCGAGACGGCGTTCTTCGCCACCCCCTCCAGCGGGGCGCCCACCAGGGCCGGGTTGGTGCTGGTCAGCACCTCGGAGTCCGTATAGGCGTAGGAGGCGAAGACCGTGAAGTCCGGGCCGATGCGGCCCGCGATGTCGATCTCCACGCCCTTGGACCGCTCCTCGCCGGAGAGGTTGAAGATCGGCTTCAGCGGATCGTCGCTGGCGATGACCTGAAGCACGTTTTCGCGTGTCAGATTGAACAGCGCCACGGTGCCCGACAGACGGCGGTCGAACAGGTCGAGCTTGAGGCCGATCTCCTTGTTGATGCCGGATTCCGGATCGAAGGTCCGCACCTCGCCGCTCTGCAGGGTGTAGGAGGCGTTCAGGCGGAAGGACTCGCTGTAGAGCCCGTAGACCGAGAGCCAGTCGTTGACCGTGTAGTTGACGCCGGCCTGCGGCGTCGTGTTGTCGGTCCCGTTCAGATCGTCATACCGCGCCCCGACGAGGATGTGGGTGCGGTCGTCGGCCAGCGTGATCTGATCGGTGACGAAGAAGCCCTTGGACTCCGTCGGGGCGCTCTCCACGAACACGGCCCCGGCGGCCAGCTGGTCCCGCGTCTCCGGACGGTAGTAGCGCACGGCCGGGTCCGTCGGCGGGTTCAGGACGTCGATCGCCGGCGCATACGCCCCCGTCCTGCCGAAGCTCTCGCCCTCGCGGCGCAGATACTGCCCGCCCAGGATCACCTGATGGGTCATCCAGCGCGTGTCGAAGCGCGTGGAGAGATCCGCGAAGACGAAGTCGGTGTCCTGGTGGTTCAGTTCCAGGTAGTTGCGCCGCTCCAGCAGACGGTCCGACCCCGGGACCATGGCCCAGCCGATCATGTTGAACTGATCGCTGTCGATCTCGGTGTGGGCGCCGACGAGGCGCAGAGTCGTGTCCTCCCCGACCTCGTGCGTCAGACGCAGTTCCAGGTTCTGCGCCGTGATGATGTTGCGGTCGTCGGGGAAGATCGGGCTGTAGCGCGTGCCGGCATCGGCGTAGCGGATGCCCACGCCGGCAAGGTCGCGCACCTGCGGATAGGCGTCGCGCTGATAGCGGGAATCGGTCTCCCGGTATTCATAGTCCAGCAGCAGCCGCGTCTTCTCACCGAGGGCGAAATCGACCACGGGATTGATGAAGACCATCTCCTCCTTGCCGTTCTCAAGGTGAGAGCCCGCGTTCGTGTAGGCGCCATCAGGCGGTAGCGCGTGTCGCCGAACAGCGGGCCGGTCGCATCGGCCTCGGTCCGGTAATAGTCGAAGGAGCCGATGGTCTGCTCACGCTGTAGGCCGCCTCCTGCGGCGCCCGGGTGATGTAGTTGATCAGCCCGCCCGGATCGTTGAAGCCGTAGAGGATGGAATTGGCGCCCTTGACGACGTCGATCTGCTGGATGTTCGCCGTGTCGGAGAAGACGTTGTAGGGAACGCCGTTCCGCATGATCAGGCTGGAATTGAAGCCGCGGATGGCGAACGTTCGCCGCGGCCGAGATTGTCGTTGCGGTTGACCTTGTTGATGCCGGACACGAAGCGGATGGCATCCTCGATCTTGCGCGCGCCCAGATCCTTGATCAGCTCCTGGTTGACCACCTGCACGCTCATCGGCAGGTCCTTGAGCGGCGTGACGATGCGGGTGCCGCCGGCGGTGGCGCGAACGCGGTAGCCGGTGATCGTCAGTTCCTCCATCGCCTCCCCGGCAGGCGCGGCCGCGGCTTCCGGCTTCATCCGGGTCGGTGCGGGAGCCGCCGGTTCCGCAGGGGCGGGGGCGGTGCCGCGGACGATCACGGCGTCGCCGTGCAACTCGAAACCCAGCCCCGTCCCGGCGAACAGCGCCTCCAGCGCTTCCCGCGGCGCCATCTCGCCGGACACGCCGCGCGTCTTCAGCCCGTCCGTCATCGACGGATCGGCCAGGATCTGCAACCCGCTGGCGCGGGCGAAGGCCGTCAGGGCCGGCCCCAGATCGCCGGCGGGAATATCGATCCTGATCGCCTGCGCCTGCGCGACGCCCACCATCACCGACACCGCGACCAGCGACGTGGCCGCGGCACGGAACCATCCGACTGTCATCTCAGCATCTTCCCCAGGGACGCCGGCCTCCCCACCCCATGCGGGGCCCGTCGCGTCTGCCGGGGGAAGACGCCGGCGCCGCAACGATCTGACAGACGGTTCCGTGAAGTTTTTAATACGGTTTGCCGTCGCCCGCGGTCGGCGCGAGGACGTAGCGGTCCGCCTGCCGCCGGAGATGCAGCCGATGCAGCAGAGCGATCCCTTCCAACTGCTTCTCGGTTTCGGACAGGCGGAAATAGCCGCTGACCCGCAGCCGCTTCAGGGCCGGATCGGCCAGTTCCACGGGACGGTCCGACCAGCGGTTGAGTTCTTCGACCAGGCGGCCGAGCGACATCCCCGAGGTCTCGATCCAGTCGCTCCGCCAGGGGGCCGGGTCCGGCTCGAAGCGCCGGACCTCGCCCAGCCGGCCGGCCAGGACGGCGACCTGCTGCCCGGCCGTCGCCTCGATCCCCTCCCGGTCCGCGGGGCTGAAGCGGACACGCCCCGAATAGACGGACAGTTCGGTGCCGCCGCTGAAGCGGTCCAGGACGAAACGGGTGCCCAGCACCTCCGTCCGGCTGTCGCCGGTGTCGATCACGAAGGGCCGGGCCGGATCCCGCGCCACCTCGAACATGACGGTTCCCTGGCGCAGCTCGGCTGCGCGCTCCGTCCGCCCCAGGGATACGATCAGGCGGGTGTCGCCGCCGAGCCTGAGGGTGGACCCGTCGTCGAGCGCGACGGTCAGGCTCTGGCCCCGATCGGTCCGGTAGGTCACTGCCGGGTCGCCGAGACCGGCGCCGATCCAGAGCAGCGCCAGCAGCACGGCGCACCCGGCAGCGGCCAGCCGGGGGCGGGAGAGGACGGCGAAGACACCCGCCAGGGAGGGCCGCCGGTCGTCCCGGACCGTTCCCGTCGGGGCCATGTCCGCCCGGCGCATCGCCTCATGCAGGGCCGGGTCGTTGCAGAGACCGAGCAGGTCCCGGGCCGCCGCGCGGCGGGCGGGATCGGCTGCGATCCAGGGATCCCGGTCCAGGTCGCCCTCCCCGGCGTCCAGGCGCGTCGCCAGCCAGCGGGCGGTTTCCTCACGGGCGCGGGCCTCACGGGCGCGGGACTGTTCAGCGGTACGGTCGCGGCTCATGCGCGCTTGCCCCGGCTCGTCTTCTTCATGATTTCGGACTGAAGGGTGAGCATGGCCCTCGCCACATGCTGATCCACGGCACTTTCCGTCAAGCACAGGGATTCGGCGACGGCGCGGGAGCTTTCGCCATGGAGCTTGCGCCGGATGAAGATGGTGCGCCGCAAGGGGGGCAGCCGGTCAAGGGCCTGTGCGAACATCGCCACCCGCTCCTGCCGGATGGCGGCCTCGTCGGGCGGGCAGTCGGGATCGGCGATCTCGTCGCCCAGCATTTCCGTCGGCTGGCGCGCTACCCGGCGGAAATGGTCGCGGATCAGGTTGAGGGCCACCTGTTTCATCCAGGCCATCCTGTTCCCGACCCCGCCGGGAGCGCCGATGCTCAGAAAGCGTACGAATGTCTCCTGAACAATATCGTCGCTCATCCAGGGATCCCGGACGCGCCGGGAGATGAAACTCAGGAGTTCTGCCTGCTGCTGACGCATGTCTTCGGGAGAGTCTGTCAAACCCGTCCACCGTCACCGGAGATGATCCGTCTCCCTTAGCGAATTCGCATGACGTCTTTGCGACAGCGGCCCGCTGAATCAGGGGATCCGGTGAACCGTTGCCGGGCGCGGGCGGGAACGGACCGCCCTGCACCCGCCATCGAACGCACAGGCGGGACCGGACGCGCCAGGAACGGAGCGAACGGATGTCGGACGGGTGGATGTCGGGAAAAATGGTGCCCCCGGTCGGACTCGAACCAACATGCCCTTCCGGGCAACAGATTTTGAGTCTGCCGCGTCTACCAATTCCGCCACGGGGGCACCGGGCGCGAACGCGGGCGGGATCATAGCGAGACGGCGGCCGGGAGCAAGGGCTTTCCGCACCCCTCGACCGGAGGGGCGCCATGCCGCAGCGGAGCCGCCCTGCTGTCCGGCAGGGAAAGATGATGGCGGGGCGCGCGGTGGACGGCGGCGGGGCGCACTGCTACACCCGTTACAGCCCCCGCCCCGCAGGACCTGGCCGATCGTGATCCGCAAGCTCTATGACTGGACGATGCGTCTGGCGACGCACCGGCACGCGCTCCGCAGTCTGGCCGGAGTCTCCTTCGCCGAAAGCTCCTTCTTCCCCATCCCGCCCGACGTGATGCTGATCCCGATGGTGCTGGCCGACCGCCGCCGCGCCTTCCTGATCGCCACCGTCTGTACCGCGGCCTCGGCCCTGGGCGGGCTGTTCGGCTATCTGATCGGGCACGCGCTCTACGAGGCGGTGGCCGAACCGCTGCTGCGCGCCTACGGCTATACCGAGGCGTTCAGGGAGTTCGAGCGCGCCTACAAGGAATGGGGCGTGCTGATCGTGGCAGGCGGGGCCCTGACCCCCTTCCCCTACAAGATCACGACCATCTTCAGCGGCATGGTCGGCATGTCGATCCCGGCCTTCTTCATCGCCTCCGTCCTGGCGCGGGGACTGCGCTTCTACGCCGTCGCCGCCCTGCTGTACTGGTTCGGGGAGCCGATCCGCGGCTATATCGAGCGGAACCTGGGCCTGCTGACGGTGATCTTCTTCGTCCTGCTGGTCGGGGGCTTCGCCGCCGTCAAGCTGCTGTTCTGACCCGGTGCCGGCCGGCGCTGCCGGGCTTGCCCCCTTTCCGCTTCCGACCATATCGACGGCATGAGCGACCTTCTTTCCACCCGGCCCCGCCTGATCGCCCTGCTGCTGCTCGCCGGCGCCGCGGGGGCGCTGGGGGCGGCCGTCACCTTCCAGTACCGCGACGGCCTGCCGCCCTGCGAGCTGTGCCACTGGCAGCGCTGGGCGCATGCCGCGGCCATCGGTCTGCTGCTGCCCGCCCCGCTGGCGCTGACGGGCCAGCGTGCCCGGGGGATGCTGCTGGCCCTGGGGGGCACCGCCTTCCTGGCCGGCGCCGGCATCGCCCTGTTCCATGTCGGCGTCGAGGAACACTGGTGGCAGGGTCTGTCCGCCTGCAGCGTCAGCGGTCCGGCCCCGGACAGCATCGAGGCGCTGCGGGCACAGATCCTGGGAGCCCCGCTGGTCCGCTGCGACGAGATCCAGTGGTCGCTGGCGGGCCTGTCCATGGCCGCCTGGAACATGGTCCTGTCCCTGGGTCTGGCGCTGCTGGCCTTCGCCACGGCCTGGGCCGGCTACCGCAGGAGAAACGCATGAGCGATCCGACCGTCATGATCCACGATCCGGAGCCCGCCCGCCGGCCGTCGGTGGACGATCCCCTGCCCGCGCTGCCGCGGCCGGCCCGGCTGCCCGGCGACCCGGACCGCAAGGCCCATCTGGACCGGATGATCCGGGTGGACCATGCCGGGGAGTTCGGCGCCACCCGCATCTATGCCGGCCAGATCGCCGTGCTGGGCAAGGGCCGCCACGGGCCGGTGCTGCGCCACATGGCGGAACAGGAGCAGGTCCATCTGGAGACGTTCGAGGCCCTGATCGCCCGCCGCCGTGTCCGGCCGACCGTGCTGCGGCCGGTCTGGCATGTCGCCGGCTACGCCCTGGGCGCCGGCACGGCGCTGCTGGGCGAGCGTGCCGCCATGGCCTGCACCGTGGCGGTGGAGACCGCCATCGACGGCCATTACGCGCAGCAGGCCGCAGCACTGGGGCCGGAGGAGGCGGAACTGAAGGCGACCATCGAGCGCTTCCGCGAGGAGGAGCTGGAGCACCGCGACATCGGTCTGGCCAACGAGGCGGAGCGGGCTACGGGCTATCCGGTCCTGTCGGCCCTGATCAAGGCCGGCTCGCGCGCCGCCATCTGGCTGTCCGAACGCTTCTGACCCCGACGGAAACAGCGGGCCGGACGTTCCGGCCCGACTGTCCCGCCGGATGCAACGATGCATCCCGGTGGGGGCCGCTTCCCCGGCAGCCGCGACGATCCCACCTCCCTGGACAGCACAGAGAGCGTCCACCGAGGAGGATCACAGAATGCGCCGTTCCGCCGCCACCGCCGGGCTGCTGCTGGCCCTGGCCACCGCCGCCCCGCTGCTGCCCACGGCCGGCCCCGCCGTCGCACAGGAGCTGACCCAGGCGCCCGCCGAGGCGCAGTCCGGCCGCTATGCCCTGGACCCGGCCCATGCCAAGGTGCTGTTCTCCGTCCGGCACCTGGGCTTCTCCACCTACTACGGCGCCTTCCCGGCCCTGGAAGGCACCCTGGACTACGACGCCCAGGACCCGACCCGCAGCCGGGTGGACATCACGATCGACGTGGCCGCGGTGGACACCAGCGACGCCGAGCTGGACAAGCACCTGCGCTCCGAGGATTTCCTGAACACGGGCAAGACCCCGAGCGCCCGCTTCCGCAGCACCGGAGTCGAGATGACCGGCGCGCGCACGGCACGCATCACCGGCGATCTGACCCTGCGCGGTGTCACCCGCCCGGTGGTGCTGGAGGCGACCTTCAACCAGGCCGGCGTGAGCCCCGTCAGCAAGGCCTACACGATCGGCTTCGATGCCGAGACGGTGATCAAGCGGTCGGAATGGGGCGTGTCGGCCTATGTTCCCGCCGTGAGCGACGAGGTGACCCTGCGGATCGGCGCGGAGTTCACCCGGAAGCCCTGACGACAGCCCTGATCGCGGCGGCCCGCGCCCGTCGGCCACAGGCCGGCCGGGTGCGGGCGCACGTCGTCCCTTGCCGGTCGAAGCGGCGGGGCGGCGGGAGTGTGTCGGCGGGGGGACCGGCGGAGCGTCAGAACGGCTCCAGCTCTGAATCCCAGTAGAGGAAATCGCGCCAGCTCTGGTGCAGGTAGTTCGGCGGGAAGGACCGGCCGTTCTCCTGAAGCTGATGGGCGGTGGGCTGGAAGGGCGGCTGGACCGGAAACATCCCGCACTGGTGGGGATAGCGGCTGCCCTTCATCAGATTGCAGGCGGAACAACTGGTGACGACATTTTCCCAGGTGGTCCGTCCGCCTTTGGACCGGGGAATCACATGGTCGAAGGTCAGTTCCTGGGTGGGAAAACTTCGACTACAGTACTGGCAGGAGAAGCGGTCGCGGAGGAAGACGTTGAACCTTGTGAAGGCCGGCCTTCGTGTCGCCGGTATGTATTCCTTCAGGCTGATGACACTGGGCAGCCTGATCTCCTGCGTCGGGGACCGGACCACGCGGTCGTAGACGGAGATGATGTTCACCCGGTCCAGGACCACGGCCTTCACCGCCTCCTGCCACGACCAGAGCGACAGGGGGAAGTAGCTGAGCGGCCGGAAATCCGCATTCAGCACCAAAGCCGGACAACTGTCGAGCGGTGGCATCAATGCCAACCCCCCTGCTGTTCCCGTCCGTTCCGATCCCGTCCCGGTCCGCGCAATGCCGGCCCGGTAGACCCGCCGGAACCCGGCGCCCTAGATAATCGCCGACGCCGCAAAAAGCAACCTTCGAGTCTCCGCCCGCCCCGAATGTCATCTATCTGCAATATCGGATAGCCCTAATCTTGGGGTTCATTGCCCGGAGCGGCCACCGTGGATGGTATCCGCAGCCGCCGGCCGGCGGCGGAGGGAAGAAACTGCGGCGCCGAGTCGCCGCCCGCGTCGCCCCCGCACCCCCCTTGGGCCGCACCGGCCGCGATGCTAGACCAGGATCATGACCGCATCCGCCGCCCCGTCCGCCCCCGTCGTCACCCGCTTCGCGCCCAGCCCGACCGGGTATCTGCATCTGGGCCACGCGCATTCCGCCCTGGCCGGCTGGCGCGCCGCCCGCAGCGCTGGCGGGCGTTTCCTGCTGCGCATCGAGGACATCGACCCGCAGCGCTGCCGGCCGGAGTTCGACGCCGCGATCCGCGAGGATCTGGCCTGGCTGGGGCTGGACTGGGACGGGCCGGTGCGCCGCCAGTCCGAGCATCCGGACGATTACCGGGCGGCGCTGGCGCGGCTGCGGGCGCTCGGTGTGCTCTATCCCTGTTTCTGTTCGCGCAAGGAGATCCAGGAGGAGATCGCCCGCGCCGGCCACGCCCCGCACCTGACGCCAACGGCGGCGGGCGGTGCGCCGGGGCCGGAGGGGCCGCTCTATCCCGGCACCTGCCGCCGGCTGGACCCCGGGGAAGCGCAGGCGCGGCTGGCGGAGGGACGGCCGCACGCCTGGCGGCTGGACATCGCCCGCGCCCTGGAGCTGACCGGGCCGCTCTGCTGGCACGACCGCGAGCGCGGGATGCAGACCGCCGTGCCCGGCATCCTGGGCGACGTGGTGCTGGCCCGGCGCGATACCCCGACCAGCTACCACCTGTCCGTCACGGTGGACGATCACCTCCAGGGGGTCACCCTGGTCACCCGCGGGGTGGACCTGTTCGAGGCGACCCACGTCCACCGGCTGTTGCAGGCCCTGCTGGGGCTGGCCGTGCCGGAATACCACCACCACGGGCTGCTGACGAACGCCGCCGGCGAGCGGCTGTCCAAACGCGACGGGGCGAAGGCCCTGCGCGCGCTGCGGGCGGAGGGATGGACGCCGGCGGCGGTGCGGACGCTGGCCGGGTTCCCCGACTGAAGGGCCGGGCGCCAGGCGCAGGGCATGGTCACGACAATGAGACTTTTCTTTCGCCCCGCCCTGGTCCAAGCGTATGGATAAGACGGGATTCGCACGAATTCTTCCTGCGCCGCCCGGACTCCATGATATAGACGCGCCATGCACGATACCGCAGCCATCGACCATTACCGGCGCCTCGCGCAGGACACCACCATCGACGGCACGACCCTGCTGTCGACGGACTACTTCAACCATTTCAATGAAGTGATCATGCTCCTCTCGATGCTCGGCGACATGCCGGACATGCTGGAGGAGGTGAAGGCCTGGCGGCCCAAGACCTATGCCGAACATTTCCGCGGCAGCGGCCTGCATTTCGCGCCCCTGGCCATCGAGTGTTACGAGAACGCGCCACCCGAATACAGGGATCCGTTCGACCTGACGATCGACGAGTTGAACGCCACCATCGCCGACGCGCTGACGGAACTGGACGCCTCGAAGGACGATCCGGCGCGGATGGGCGACGTGGCCGTGGACTACTGGCAGCGCCTCCAGGCGCTGGTGGACCGGGGCAGCGCCATCGTCCACGGCTCGATGCCGCAGGCGACGCTGGACCAGTCGGCCATCGACGATCTGTTCTGAGGAACGCCAGTCTGTTCTGAGGGACGCCGGACGCAACGGCCGGCCGTGCCCACACCGCCGTGTCAGGACCGCCGTGTCAGCGCCGCAGGCCGGAGCAGAGGGCGATGTACTCCGGATGGTCGGGCGTCAGCCAGCCGTGCCGGATCAGGAAGTCGATGACGACGAGGTTCACGTTGAACTTCCAGTCGTCGCTGCCGGCCACGCTCTCCGCCACGCGGTCGAGCGGCCACAGCTCGAACCGCTCCACCTCCCCGTCGGTGTTGCGGGGGACGAGCCCGTCGGGCAGTTCCAGATCGTAGCAGAACAGCGTGTCCGGCTTCAGCCCTGAGCCGTTCTCCAGCAGGTAGGAGATGACTCCGACGGGGCGCGACCGGTCGGCGACCGCCGCCGGCAGGCCGGCCTCCTCATGCGCTTCCTTGCGCAGATTCTCCGCCAGGGTCAGGCCCATCGGCTGGCCGCCGGCCACGAGGTTGTCGAGCTTTCCCGGTGCCACGCCGCGGTCGCGCGCCCGGTGCCCGACCCAGAGGTGCAGACCGTCGGGCCGCCGGACATAGCCGTTGACGTGGAGGCCGAAGCTGCGCAGCCCGAAGAAGGGCACGGCGGCGCGGTCGATGCCCAGCAGCGGCTCCGCCCCCCAGCGGGTCAGTACGGGATAGGTCTCCCGCCGCAGGCCGGGAACGGTGCCGTCCGCCACCAGCGCGTCCAGCGCCGCGGCCATCGCCGCCGTCCGCCCGGCGGCGGTGCCGGACCGCTCCGCCAGGGCGATGCCGTCGCCGGCGGGCTCGAACGGCCCGCCCAGGTCGAGGAGGCGACGGAAGAAATCCTCGCGCACATGCCCGACATGCTGCCCGGCCACGAGAAAGGGCCGGTAGCGCGACAGGTCGTGCGTGTTGCAGCGGTCAGTGGCGCAGAAATCCCATGACGGGCAGGTTACCCGGATCGGGGCCGGCCGCAACCGCTGTTTCGCCCGCTTCCCCCTATGGCCCTCCCATCAGGTCCCTCCCCATACGGGCCGGATGGCCTAGGGACGATGGCGGGGCTGGCAGCGGGCGCCACAGGGGCTATAACGGCGGCCATGAACGGATTCCTGGTCTTCCTTCTGATCGCCGCCATGCTGGCCGTGCTGGGCACGCTGGTCATCGGACTGGTCGCCATGGCCCGCGGCGGCGAGGTCGCCCTCCGCCACGGCAACCGGCTGATGCGGCTGCGCGTCGCCTTGCAGGCACTGGCGCTGGTGCTGTTCGTCCTGGTCCTGCTGTCCGCCCGCGGCTGAGCGGGCGGCATGGAGGAGACGGCATGGTCGCGCTGACCCGCATCACCACCCGCGCCGGCGACGGCGGTCTGACCTTCCTGGGCGACGCCACGCGCGTGCCGAAGACGGCCGTCCGACTCGACACCTACGGCACCGTGGACGAGGCGAACACGCTGCTGGGCGCGGCGCGCCTGTACACGCGGGGCCGCGGCGGGATCGCGGGCGAAGCCGACGCGATGCTGGCCCGCATCCAGAACGAACTGCTGGATCTGGCGGCCGACCTCTGCCTGCCCGAGCGGGAGACGCCGCGGCGCCGGCCGCCGCTGCGGATGCTGCCGTCGCAGGTGGAGCGCCTGGAGGCGGAGATCGCGGCCCTGGACGCAGCCAGCCTGGACGCCGCCCCGGGACCTGCTCCGGCAGCCGGCGCGCCGTTTCCGTCCGGCCGCAGCCCGGCTGCCGCCCTGCTCCGTCTGGCCCACGCCGTCATCCGCCGCGCCGAGCGCCGGCTGGCGGCGCTGGCGCGGGAAGAGCCGGTCGGAGAGACGGCGCGGCAGTATACGAACCGGCTGTCCGACCACCTGCTGCGGCTGGCCCGCCGGCTGGATGGGGCGGAAGCCGGTGCGGCGGCCTGAGTTATCCACAGGCCACGCAACACTACGCACCGGAATTCACCGGGCCGTTGCGCAGACCGTCCGCAGAGCGGACAGCGATGCCCTTTACGATTACGTAAACGTAAACTATCTCTCTGGGCCGGGAGGGGCGGCCCGGAGCCGCTCCGGCCGGGGCCATGCCGCCCGGGCCTGCGTTGACAGTGTTTCGAGTGCAACATACTTTGCGCCGGCTCGAAGGCGGGGCTGAGCAGGGCGCGAACGCCTGTGACAGTCCTGCCGAACCAGGGCCGGCGCGCCACCGAACCGTCAGCACGCCGCTGACACCGGGCCGCTGCCAGGAATGGCCTTGCTACCAGGGGATCGCCGATGAAGATACTGGTCGCCGTGAAACGGGTCGTTGACTACAACGTCAAGATCCGCGTCAAGCCGGACAACACCGGCGTCGAACTCGCGAACGTGAAGATGTCCATGAATCCGTTCGACGAGATCGCGGTGGAAGAGGCCGTGCGCCTCAAGGAAGCCGGCAAGGCGACGGAGATCGTGGTCGTGTCCATCGGTCCGGCCGCCGCGCAGGAGACCCTGCGCACGGCGCTGGCCATGGGGGCCGACCGCGGCGTGCTGGTGCAGACCGACGCCGAGACCGAGCCGCTGGCCGTGGCGAAGGCGCTGAAGGCCATCGCCGAGAAGGAGCAGCCGGGCCTCGTCATCGTCGGCAAGCAGGCGATCGACGACGACGCCAACCAGACCGGCCAGATGCTGGCCGCGCTGCTGGGCTGGCCGCAGGGCACCTTCGCCTCCAAGGTCGTGGCGGCCGAGGGCTCCGTCGCCGTCACCCGCGAGGTGGACGGCGGCCTGGAGACGGTGGAGCTGAAGCTGCCGGCGGTGGTGACCACCGACCTGCGCCTGAACGAGCCGCGCTACGCCTCGCTGCCGAACATCATGAAGGCGAAGAAGAAGCCCATCGAGACCCTGACCCCGGATCAGGTGGGCGTGGACTTCAGCCCCCGCCTGAAGACGCTGAAGGTCACCGAGCCGGCGAAGCGCAAGGGCGGCGTCAAGGTGGCCGACGTGGCCGCGCTGGTGGACAAGCTGCGCAACGAAGCCCGCGTGATCTGACAGGGGGAAGCGACCATGACCATCCTCGTCGTTGCGGAGCCCTCCGAGGGCCCGATCAAGAAGCCGACCCTGACGACCCTGGGCGCCGCCGCCAAGCTGGGCGGCCCCGTGCATGTGCTGGTCGCCGGCAAGGGTGCCGCCGCCGCGGCCGAGGCCGCCGGCAAGGCCGCGGGCGTGACCAGGGTGCTGCTGGCCGACGCCGCCGAGTACGAGCACCCGCTGGCCGAGAACCTCGCCCCGCTGGTCGCCAAGGTGGCCAAGGACGGCGGCTACGGCCATGTCCTGTTCGCGGCCACGACCTTCGGCAAGAACGTCGCCCCGCGCGTCGCCGCGATCCTGGACGTGCAGCAGATCAGCGAGATCAGCGGCGTCGTCTCCGCCGACACGTTCGAGCGGCCGATCTATGCCGGCAACGCCGTCGCCACCGTGCAGTCGTCGGACGCCGTGAAGGTCGTCACGGTGCGCGGCACGGCCTTCGAGCCGGCCGCGGCCGAGGGCGGCAGCGGCACCGTCGAGTCCGTGTCGGGCAGCGGCGACGCCGGCCTGTCCAAGTTCGTCGGGGCGGAGCTGTCGAAGTCCGAGCGGCCGGAACTGACCGCCGCCCGCGTCGTCGTCTCCGGCGGCCGCGGCATGCAGTCGGGCGACAATTTCCACCTGCTGGAAGCACTGGCCGACAAGCTGGGCGCCGCCGTCGGCGCCTCCCGCGCGGCGGTGGACGCCGGCTTCGTGCCGAACGACTACCAGGTCGGCCAGACCGGCAAGATCGTGGCGCCGGAGCTGTACATCGCCGTCGGCATCTCGGGGGCCATCCAGCATCTGGCCGGCATGAAGGACAGCAAGGTGATCGTCGCCATCAACAAGGACGAGGAGGCGCCGATCTTCCAGATCGCCGACTACGGCCTGGTGGGCGATCTTTTCAAGGTCGTGCCCGAGTTGACCGAGCAGATCGACAAGTAATGTGCCATCGTGAAGGGGCGGCCCCGTCGGGCCGCCCCTTCCGCGTCCGGGTCCCGTCCCCCGCTTCCACCATGGCGGGCCCGGCGCGCCTTCGTTTCCATTGCGGCGTCAGGGTAGCGGCATGATCGAGAAGATCGGTATCATCGGTGCCGGCCAGATGGGCAGCGGCATCGCCCATGTCAGCGCGGTGGCCGGCTTCCAGGTGAAGCTGGTGGATGTGCGCGAGGACCAGCTCACCAAGGCGGTCGGCGGCATCGGCCGGAACCTGGAGCGGCAGGTCGCCAAGGGCAAGATCGCCGAGGCCGCGAAGGACGCCGCACTGGCCCGCATCGCCACCGCGACCGATCTGTCGGCGCTGGCCGACTGCGATCTGGTGATCGAGGCGGCGACGGAGAGCGAGGACGTCAAGCGCGCCATCTTCAAGCAGCTCGTGCCGCACCTGAAGGCGGACGCGCTGGTCGCCACCAACACCTCGTCGATCTCCATCACCCGGCTGGCCGCCAGCACCGACCGGCCGCACAAATTCATCGGCATGCACTTCATGAACCCGGTGCCGGTGATGCAGCTCGTCGAGATCATCCGCGGCATCGCTACGGACGAGGAGACGTTCCAGGCGATCAAGGAGCTGACGGCGAAGCTGGGCAAGACCGCCGCCATCGCGGAGGATTTCCCGGCCTTCATCGTCAACCGCATCCTGCTGCCGATGATCAACGAGGCCGTCTACACCCTGTACGAGGGCGTCGGCACGGTCGAGGGCATCGACACCGCCATGAAGCTGGGGGCGAACCACCCGATGGGCCCGCTGGAGCTGGCCGACTTCATCGGGCTGGATACCTGCCTGTCCATCATGCAGGTGCTCTATGAGGGGCTGGCGGACAGCAAGTACCGCCCCTGCCCGCTGCTGGTGAAGTATGTCGAGGCCGGCTGGCTGGGCCGCAAGGTCGGGCGCGGCTTCTACGACTATTCCGGCGACGTGCCGCGGCCGACGCGGTAAACGGCCCGCCCCTCCGGCGCGTCTAAGCGAAGGTCCCGAAGAAGGTCAGGTTGGCGGCCGTGAGGCCGCCCGCGCCGAAGTCGCCGCCCAGCAGTTCCACCACCCGGCCCTGGCCGAAGTCGATGTGGTAGACGCCGTAGGCGTAGGGCTCGTCCCAGGTGTTGTCCCACTGGAACTCGCTGTCCACCCGGATCAGCCCCTCGGCCACCATGGCCTCGAACGTGATATGAGCAGGTGCGGTCTTTGAAGCAACTTCAAAGTATTCGAACCTGGGCAGCCAGCGGATGATTTGAATGAAGAGGTGCCTGCAAAATTTCATGCGCATCACGAGCTAAGCTACGGTTTGGGAACCAAACAACCGGTCCACTATTTTTACTCGGAGACGCAAACTCCATCTTCTCTATTATCTGGAGAATTTCCGGAACATAGACCTTAGATCTACCGTCGAGGCCCCGGTAAAAGGCATTCTCGCGCCGCCCTCTTCCAGCCTGAACAAAAAGCTTTCTTAAGATTGTCATTAATACTTTTGTGCTCATTGGCATAGGCAAGTCTAGAATATCTGCATTTGTCTGGGCCTCATCCTCAAACTTTGATATACCATCCGCCGAAGAGGCAACAAAACTAGGCAGATCTTTTTGTCCTATACAGCCAACAACCTTCTCTATTTGGCATTTAACGAATTCAGGACCAGCATTCGCGCCCTCATCAATCTCAACTACATTAAAATAGCATTCTGAAAATGTCACTTTTGACAAATCTGGACTTGCGCTAATTTGGTATTCACTAAAGAATCCATCTGATATTTTTATATTTGGCCCCACATACGACGCGTTTATCTGCTGCATTACTCGCAAGACATCGAAGGATAAACAGGGTGCATTTCTTCTGGCAGCCGAATCGAGAGCGGCCGAAAGCTTTTTAGCAGTCGCCCCAGACAGCTTATAAGCAGATAAACTTGCACCAAGATCTCCCATGTTTATGGTTGATTCATCAAGAAGCTCTGATTTCGGATCGTGGGGAGACTCTATAAACCGAATAATATCACCACTCCGGCAAGCATCAACATAATCATCATCAATGAACTCTCGTGCGTCCTCCTGACCAGATGCCGAGGTAAGACCAGGCATTCTAAATATCAACGTCGATGCCTTTTCATCAGGCGGCATAGAGAAAACACCTTCGAATATGGAATATATATTATTTAGGTGAACGGGCCCCCGCCCAGAATTAGTCCTACGGGCCCAACTCGCCAAGCGCTCAACAAATTCTCTTACTGCATGAGGGTCAATACTAATTGGATCAATCTGCCTCGCCTCACGTTCACATATCCGATCTACGAGATAGTCCCAACCTTCTTCTCGGGCAAGAGAACTAATGTCGGGATCGTGACGCGCCAGAACGCCTTTAATAGCCAAGTACCCGAGCAGCAGAGGCCGCGAGGGGAGCCAATTGGGAACCCGTTCATTAAATCCTTTACCTTTAAGAAATTTTGTCACCTGCTCATGAGTAAACTCATTCAGCGTCAAGTGCACAAAATTAGAGGGCAAACCAAGAGCTTTTTCCAATTCCTCCAAACTATCAAAATAGTGCTGCCTACCACCAACAAATATTGATGTGTCACGCGGATGATGCGATACAAAAGCATGTACTAGACGCATCGCTTCCCGCCGAGCCGCTCTAAGACCACCCACTCCGCGAACTAGCCTCGTGGATGACAGCTCATCAAAGCCATCTAAAAAGACATGGCAGTGACCCGCCTTCCAGGCAGCCACCAACTGATTTGGCGCCGCAAAGCCAATTTCATTGCCATGCCGGAGCAGGGCTTCACTGGGGTTGCTCTGCCCAAAATGATCACGCAGATTCAAATATACTGGAAATGTTGTCGTCGATCCCGACATGTATTTATCTGCCAGAATATCATACATATACCTCATTGTCATGCTTTTTCCGGCCCCGAAATCTCCCACCAACAGATAAACTCCTGGCGATTCCGACATGCGCTCAGGAAGATAAGCGACATTAACTAATGATTTGTCGCGGAAATTTAAAAGATCTATTTGGACATAATCTTCTCTAGGCACCGCGTAGTCCGCGTCGTCAGCCGGATTTCTCACACTACCAAAAGGATGATTTTCTCGCAAACTCAAATAACTTGAAGCATCGACCAGCTTTGCCGAAAATGTCCGAAAGCTGCAAACATCGACCGGGCATTTCGCAAGCTTTTTTATCTCCGATCCGACAGCACTTTGATCAGCGCTCGGCTCCCTCTTTGTAATGAACCATATTTTAAAGTTCACGTCCTGGTGTTGCCTCCTGAGGGACTTCACAAGTTCGGCGCTCTTTTCTAAGTCCTTTGTCGCTTTATCTTTTCTGCGTGATACTGTTGCTTCAATAACATGCATTACCTCACCGTCGTTAAAAACACAGTCGCGCTCACGACCATCCACTATAACCGGGCCATTAATCCGCGCCTTTGGAAAAAGTTCTCTAGCGATACGGCGCACCTCAGCTTCGAATACGGAATTCTCGTCGTCTGAGTCGTTCATTTAAACCTCCGATCCCACCGTCCATATGATGCCACGAAAGAGACTTGAATCCAATACGCTGTTACAAGGTCGCGCTCTGCAACCCCGCAAGCTCAATTCAGTTGTCTGCCAAGAAGCAAGGCATTTCGATCCCACGCAATCTGGACGCAGGACATCCTGAACGGTCGAATCTCGCCGGTCAGTAGCGCCCCGCGATGACGTGGCGGATCAGGTCCAGGGCGGCCGGGGCGTCCCAGGCGGCTTCCCCTTCCAGCCGGCCGAGCAGGCGTCCCTCGCGGTCGATCAGGTAGGTGGTGGGCAGGCCGCGGGCCTTGAGCGCCGCCATCGCCGCGGTCTGCGGGTCGAGATAGACCGGCAGGTGGGCGATCCCCGCCTTCTCGTAGAAGGGCAGCACCTGGGCCGCGCCGCCACGGTCCTGCGACAGCGCCACGACCTGGAAGTCGTCCCCGCCCAGCGCCGCCTGGAGCCGGTCGAGCGACGGCATCTCCTTGACGCAGGGCGGGCACCAGACGGCCCAGAGGTTCAGCAGCACCACCTTGCCGCGGAAAGCGGCGAGCGTGACCGGACGGCCGTCGCGGTCGGTGAAGGCGATGTCCGGCGCCGGCTGCGGCGTGCCGGTCACCGTGAAGGGGGCCAGCGACTCCGCCAGCGTGCCCCCTCCTGCCGCCGCCTGTCCCGCAGCCTGACCCGTGGTCTCTCCCGCGGTCCGGGAGCCGCCCTGATCCTGTTCGCCGCAGGCCGCCAGCAAGAGAATCGCCGCCAAGGCCAGCACGGGCATTGCGGGGCGCCGCAAAATCGCCATTCTTCCCCTCGTTCCTCTCCGTTCCGGAACGGGTGCGGCGCGCTGCGGCGCCGCCGCCGTCCCGGACATAGCTCGGCCTCCGCCCGCATGACGTCAAGCCTGTCCGACACTCCGTCACAGCCCAGCCCGACCGCTGCCCGGCCCGAGGCCGGCGGTCCCCGTTCCAACGAACTGTGGGGCGGCCGCTTCGCCCGCGGCCCCGCCGAGATCATGGAGCGCATCAACGCCTCCATCGGCTTCGACCGCCGGCTCTGGTCCCAGGACATCGCGGGCTCCCAGGCGCATGCCCGGATGCTGGCCGCCCAGGGAATCATCCCGGCCGCCGACGCGGACGCCATCGTCGCCGGGCTGGAGCAGGTGGCGGCGGAGATCCGCGAGGGCCGCTTCACCTTCAGCACGGCGCTGGAGGACATCCACATGAACGTGGAGGCGCGGCTGAAGGAGCTGATCGGCGAACCGGCCGGCCGGCTGCACACGGCCCGTTCGCGCAACGACCAGGTGGCGACGGACTTCAAGCTCTGGGTGCGCGACGCGCTGGACCGGCTGGACGGCGACCTGCGGGCCCTGCAGGCCGCCCTGATCGACCGGGCGGAGGAGTACGCCGGCACGGTGATGCCCGGCTTCACCCATCTCCAGACGGCGCAGCCGGTGACCTTCGGCCACCATCTGCTGGCCTATGTCGAGATGCTGGGCCGCGACCGCGGCCGCGTGCGCGACGCCCGGGTCCGGCTGAACGAGTGCCCGCTGGGCAGCGCCGCCCTGGCCGGCACGCCCTATCCCATCGACCGCGCCATGACGGCCGCGGCGCTGGGCTTCGACCGGCCGACGGCGAATTCGCTGGACGCCGTGTCGGACCGCGACTTCGCGCTGGAGTACCTGTCGGCCGGCGCCATCTGCGGTGTCCACCTGTCGCGGCTGGCGGAGGAGATCGTCCTCTGGTGCACCAGCCAGTTCCGCTTCATCCGGCTGACGGACGCCTTCACCACCGGCAGCTCGATCATGCCGCAGAAGCGCAACCCCGACGCGGCCGAGCTGGTGCGCGGCAAGGCCGGGCGGGTGATCGGCAGCCTGAACGCCCTGCTGGTCATGATGAAGGGCCTGCCGCTGGCCTATTCCAAGGACATGCAGGAGGACAAGGAGCCGGTGTTCGAGGCGGAGGAGACGCTGTCGCTCTGCCTTGCCGCCATGACCGGCATGGTTCGCGACCTGACGGCCGACCCGGCCGCCATGCGCCGCGCCGTCGAGGCGGGCTTCCCCACCGCCACCGATCTGGCCGACTGGCTGGTGCGGCGGCTGGGCATGCCGTTCCGCGAGGCGCACCATGTCACCGGCCGCATCGTCAAGGCGGCGGAGGAGCGGGGCTGCGGCCTGTCCGACCTGCCGCTGGAGGCGCTCCAGGCCGTGGAGCCCCGCATCACCGCGGACATCTTCCCCGTGCTGAGCGTGGAGGCGTCGGTCGCCTCCCGCACCAGTCCGGGCGGCACCGCGCCCGATCTCGTGCGCAGGGCGGCCCAGGCCGCCCGGGAGCGTTTCCTGTGAGCCGGACCCGATCCGTCCCCCTCTGGCCCGCGGCCCTGCTGCTGGCCCTGCCCCTGGCGCTGACGGCCTGCGGCAAGAAGCCGGGTTTTCCGGACGCACCGCCGAACGCCGAGCCCGGGCGCTTCTACCCCGATCCGGCGCTGGACCCGCAGCCCGCCGGACAGGCGTCCCGCCCGGTCCCCGGCACGCCCGCTCCCGCCGCCGGGCAGCCCGGCGCCACGCCGGGCACCGGCACGGTCGCCACACCGGGCGCGGAGGACGCGCTGAAGCCGGTCGATCCGATCGCCCGCCGTCCCGGCAGCCGCTCCGGCCCCGCCATCCCGCCGAGCGGCGGGGGCATGTGATGGCGAAGGTCCCCTCCCCCGGCTTCGCCTACCGCGACGGGGAACTGCATGTCGAGGACGTGCCCCTGTCCGCCATCGCGGCGGAGGCGGGCACGCCGGCCTATGTCTATTCCACGGCGGAGCTGCGGGCGAACTGGCGGGCCTATGCCGACGCCTTCGACCTGGACGGCCCCGGCGGGCGCGACGTGGCCGTCTGCTATGCCCTGAAGGCCAACTCCAACCTTGCCGTCATCCGCACCCTGACCGCCCTGGGGGCCGGGGCCGACGTGGTGTCGGTGGGCGAGATGCAGCGCGCGCTGGTCGCCGGCATCCCGGCCGACCGCATCGTCTTCTCCGGCGTGGGCAAGACCCGCGACGAGCTGGCAGCGGCGCTGAAGGCCGGCATCCACCAGATCAACGTGGAGAGCCTGCCGGAGCTGGACCTGCTGTCGGCGGTGGCCAGCGGGCTGGGGCTGGTGGCGCCCGTCGCCCTGCGCGTCAACCCCGACGTGGACGCACAGACGCACGGCAAGATCGCCACCGGCCGCAAGGAGGACAAGTTCGGCATCGACTGGTCCCAGGCCGGCGCTGCCTTCGCCCGCGCCGCGGCCCTGCCGGGCCTGCGCCCGCTGGGCGTGGCGATCCACATCGGCTCCCAGCTCCTGAAGACCTCGCCCTTCGCGCTGGCCTTCGCCAAGGTGGCGGAGCTGGTGACGGACCTGCGGGCGCATGGCATCGGGATCGAGCGCATCGACCTGGGCGGCGGTGTCGGCGTCCCCTACCGGGAGGAGGACATCGGCCCCGACCACCGCGCCTATGCGCAGGTGGTACGGGAGACGGTGGGGCATCTGGGCTGCCACATCACGCTGGAGCCCGGCCGCTCCCTGGTGGCGAGCGCGGGTGTCCTGCTGTCGCGGGTCGTCCATGTCAAGGAAGGGCTGCACCGCCGCTTTCTTGTCCTGGACGCGGCCATGAACGACCTGATCCGCCCCTCGCTTTACGATGCCTGGCACACTATCCTGCCGGTGAGACAGCCCGCCCGCGGCGCCCCGCTCAGCGCGATGGATGTCGTCGGCCCGGTCTGCGAGAGCGGCGACACCTTCGCCAAGGGGCGGCGGCTGCCGCCCATGCAGGCGGGCGATCTGGTGGCGATCCTGACCGCGGGCGCCTATGGCGCGGTCATGGCCTCCACCTACAATTCCCGCCCGCTGGTGCCGGAGGTGCTGGTGGCGGGCGGCGAGCGGGCGGTGGTGCGCCGGCGCCCGACGCTGGAAGAACTGCTGGCGATGGAAAGCGTCCCGGCGTGGCTGCCGCCGCCGGGGTCCCGTTGACAGGGGGCGGGCCGGGCCGGAGCCCGGACGGACGCCCCGGAGGGTGAGCGATGCAGAGCCGGTTCCGTGCCCGGGAGATGCCCGCCGACGCCGCGGAGACGCCCGCCCTGCGCCGCGGTAAGGCGCCGGACGCCCCCGGCCTGCGCCTGCACGCGGCCCGCGCCGCCCTGGCCTGGGAGCGGCTGTGGCCCCGGCTCTGGCCGGCCGTGGGCGTGGCCGGCCTGTTCCTGGCCGCCGCCCTGTTCGGTCTGCCGCCCCTGTTGCCGGGCTGGCTGCACCTGCTGGTGCTGCTGGCGACGGCCGGCGGCGTGGGCTGGCTGGCCGTCACCCGGCTGCGCGGCTTCCGCTGGCCCGGGGTGGAGGAAGGCCGCCGCCGGCTGGAGCGCGACAGCGCCCTGGCCCACCGGCCGCTGGCGACGCTCCGCGACGGCCGCGCCACCGGCGACGGCGACCCGGTGGCCGATGCGCTCTGGCAGATGGCGCAGGAGCGGGCGCGGCGGCAGGTCCGCGACCTGCGCCTGAACGCCCCGCACCCCAACCTGCTGGCGCGCGATCCCTGGGCCCTGCGGATCGCCCTGGGGCTGGTGCTGCTGGTGGCGGCGAGCGTCGCCCGCGACGACTGGAGCGAGCGGCTGGGGCTGGCGCTCCAGCCCCGGATCGCCGGGCTGGGGCCGGCCGCGCCCGCCTCCCTGGATGTCTGGATCACGCCGCCGGACTACACCGGCCTGCCGCCCGTCTTCCTGACCCGCCAGCCCGTGCCGGCGGCGGGAACCGAAGGGGACGGGGCCGACGCGGCGCCCGCCGCGCCGGTGGACATCCCTGTCGGCAGCACACTGCTGGCCCGGGTCAGCGGCGGCAGCGGCACGCCGGAACTGGAGATCGACGGCAGCGCCACGCCCTTCACCGGGGTCGCCGGCGGCGGCTTCCAGATCGACCGGCCGGTCGGCGCCGGCCAGCGGCTGAGCGTGACCCAGCGCGGCCGGGAGCTGGGGGCCTGGAACATCCGGGTCGTCCCCGACATGGGGCCCGGCATCGCCTTCCGCACCCCGCCCGCCGCGACGGAGCGCCATGCCACCCGGATCGACTACACCGCCGCGGACGATTACGGCGTCGCCCGGGCGGTCGCGGTCCTGACCCTGGCGGCGGAGACCGCGCCGGGAATCGACCGCACGCCGCTGGAACTGCCGCTGCCGCTGCCCGGCGTGACCCCCAGGCAGGTGGCGGCCACCGGCTTCACCGACCTGACGCCGCATCCCTGGGCCGGGCTGCCGGTGAGCATCCGGCTGGAGGCCACCGACGGCGCCGGCCAGACCGGGCGCAGCGCCGAGCAGCCCTTCGTGCTGCCGGAACGGCCCTTCAGCCACCCGGTCGCCCAGGCCATCATCGCCGAACGGCGGCGCCTGACCCTGGGTGGCGACGGGGTCCGGGACCCGGTGTCCCGCGCGCTCTCCGACATCTCCGCCCGGCCCGACGGCTACCGCGGCGACCTGTCGGTCTTCATGGGGCTGCGCTCCGCCGTGGCGCGGCTGCGCCGCAACCAGGAGCCGGACGCGCTGGCCTCGGTCCAGGACACGCTGTGGGAGACGGCCCTGCGGGTGGAGGACGGCGGCCTGTCCCTGGCCGAGCGCGACCTGCGCGACGCCCAGCGGGAGCTGATGGAGGCGCTGGACCGCAACGCCCCGGACGAAGAGATCGACCGGCTGATGCAGCAGCTCCAGCAGGCCATGCAGCAGTTCATGGACGCCCTGGAGGAGAAGGTCCGCGAGGCCATGGAGCGGGGCGAGATGCCGCCCGAGATGCCCGACATGCCGAACCTCCAGAGCATGGACCGCCAGGGGCTGGAGCAGATGATGGAGCGCATGCGCGAACTGGCGCAGACCGGATCGCGCGAGGCGGCCCGGCAGATGCTCTCCCAGCTCCAGCAGATGATGGAGAATCTGCGCACCGGGCAGACGGGGAACCAGCAGCAGCAGGGCCAGGAGGCGGCCCGGCAGGCGATGGAGATGATGCAGCAGCTCCAGGATCTGGCGCAGCGCCAGCAGGAGCTGATGGACGAGACCTTCCGGCAGTCCGGCGAGGCGCAGGACGAGATGCTGCCGCCGGACATGCCCCTGCCCGGGATGCAGGGACCGAACCGCCAGCCCGGGCAACCCCAGCCCGGCCAGCCCCGCCCCGGCCAGCCGGGACAGGCCGGGCCGCAGGGCGGCGATCCCGCCGGCATGGCCGCGGACCAGGAGGCGCTGCGGCGCGAGCTGGGCGACCTGATGCGCCGCTTCGGGGAGATGGGCGGGGAAATCCCCAGCCCCCTGGGCCGCGCCGAACGCGCCATGCGCGATGCCGGCGAGGCGCTGGAGCAGGGCCTGCCCGGTCAGGCGGTGCCGTCGCAGGGGCAGGCGGTGGACCAGCTCCAGCAGGGGCTGGAGACCATGGTCGAGCAGATGCAGCAGCAGATGATGGCCGCCGCCGGCATGCGCCCGGGCCAGCGCCCGCAGGCGGGCCGCCAGCCCGGCCGCGACCCGCTGGGCCGGCAGCTTCCCGGCCAGGGCATGTTCAACACCGACCGGGTGAAGATCCCGGAGGAGGGGGACGTGCAGCGTTCGCGCGAGATCCTGGAGGAACTGCGCCGGCGCGCCGGGGAGCCGGACCGCCCGAAGCTGGAGCGGGACTATATCGAGCGCCTGCTGGACCGGTTCTGAAGCCCGCCCACCGGCCTCCGCGATCGGCCTAGAAGCCGGTCTCCGGCACCGGTTCGGGGGCGACGAAGCTGTATTCAATCGCCTTCGCCTCCCCCTGCCGTTCCGGCATGCGGGAGTCGAAGGTGACCGACTGGCCCGGGGCCAGCACCCGGGCCGGCGGAATGATCCGCCAGGAGAAGAGGCGCTGACCGTCCGCGCCGATGGCCCAGGCCAACACGTCCGGCACCGGGCGCTCCCGGTCCGAGGTGTTCTCGATGGCGCCGCTGACGAACAGCAGCACCGTGCCCTCGATGGTGCGGAACTCGCTACGCACCTTGTCCGGCGGCAGAACCAGCCCGGCCCCCGGCAGCTCCGGCGCCACCGGCATCCCGACCAGCTCGTAGAACGCCTTGGCCGGCGGCCAGCCTTCGACGATGGCATCCCGCCCGAAGAAGATCCCCGCCGCCAGACCGGCGACCACGGTGGCAAGCCCGCCCCAGCGCAGCATGGCGCCGCGGCGCGGCCGCTCCGGCTCCAGCGGCACCGGCAGGTTGGAGCCGAGGGGAAGCGGCCGCGGCCTCTGCGCCGGGGCGGCGCTGGTCGCGGGCGCGAAGGGATCGTCGTCGGGTGCCGACTCGAAGCCGGCCGACCCGTCGAGGGAGAAATCCGGGGGGAAGCCGGGGGAAAGATCCGCCGACGCCGCTTCCGGCGCGGGAGCCGGCGCCGGGCGGGGGGCGGGCCGGGCAGCCGGACGGGGCGCCATGGCCGGCGCAGCCGCGGCGGCGCGGTCGGGCTCCTGATGCCAGATGTGCCCGCAGTTGCCGCACTTCACGCGACGGCCGCTGCCGAGCAATGCCGCATCGAGCAGAAAACGCTTCGAGCACGCCGGGCAGGAGAGGATCATCCGTGGAAGCGACCTGTGCGAAGGGTTCAACCCTTATAGAAAGTGGCACGCCCCAGCGCAAGGCGGGGACCTGCCGCGGGTCCAGGGACTCGCCCTTTGAGCAGCGGGGACAGACGGCGGAAGCGCCTGCGGCGGCGGAACCGGCGTCAATGGCTGGACGCGGCGGCGGCGCCCGTGCGATCATTGTCGCCGCTCCGCCGCCCCGGGCGGGACTGCCGTGCCGCCGGACAAAAGCCGGAATCGTCGGCATCCTGGGGCCCCGATGACGCAGCCGACCTGAACCGACCAGCCCGGAACCGTCCAGCGATGAGCCGCCGCGGCCATTACGACATCCCCCTGAAACGCGATGCGACCGGACGCTTCCTGCCCTGGATCATCGCCCTGATGGTCTATCTGGCGAGCCTGTCCCTGGTCGCCGCCATGGTCATGTCCGATCTGGCGGCGCGCTGGGACACCGGCCTGTCGGGCAGCCTGACGGTGCAGGTCCGCCCCCTGTCGGGCAAGGACGCGCCGACGGTGGAAGCGCGGGTGCAGGACGTGCTGAAGCGGCTGGAAGGCCGCCCATCCGTGACGGAGGTCCGCGCCCTGCCGCACGAGGAGGCGGTGCGGCTGGTCGAGCCCTGGCTGGGCAGCGGTGCCCTGCTGGACGATCTGCCGGTGCCCGCCCTGATCGACCTGAGCCTGCGGCCCGACGCGGACGCCAAGGCGCTGGCGGCAGAACTGAAAGGCGCCGTACCGGGGGTGGAGGTGGACGATCCGGGCGACTGGCTGGCCGGCCTGCGCCGGCTGGCGGCGACGGTGCAGTGGGTGTCCGCCGCCGTCGTCGGGCTGATCGGCGCCGTCGCCGTCGCCTCCGTCATCTTCGCCGCCAGCGCCGGGCTGGCCGTCCACCGGGCGGAGGTGGAACTGCTGCATGTGATCGGCGCCTCCGACGGCTATGTCGCCGGGCAGTTCCAGCGCCATGTGCTGCGCCTGACCCTGATCGGCGGCGCCGCCGGGCTGGTCCTGGCGCTGCTGACCCTGTGGGGGCTGGACGCGGCGGCGCAGAACCTGACGGCGGCACTGCTGCCGCGGCTGTCGCTGACGGCGGAACAGTGGCTGTCGCTTGCGGGCGTGCCGGCAGCGGCAGCCCTGCTGGCCGCGGTCACCGCACGGCTGACGGTGATGCGGGCCCTGGAGCGGCTGCCATGAGGTTTCCCTTCGGGGGAGCGCAGCGGGCGGACAGGCCGGGCGGACGCCTGCCCGACGGTGAGCCGCCGGCAGGTTCCGGACGCCATCCGCTGCTGCACGCCCTGTTCGGCGGGGCGCTGACCCTGGCCGTCGCCTGGTTCGCCGGCCTGTTCCTGTTCGCGGCCGGGCTGCCCCGCACCCCGCCCGAGGACGACCGGCAGACCGATGCCATCGTCGTGCTGACCGGCGGCAGCGAGCGGCTGGCCGCCGGGTTCGAGCTGCTGCGGGCGCACCGGGCCCGGAAGCTGTTCATCTCCGGCGTCTACCGCGGCGTGGACGTGCAGGAACTGCTGCGGCTGTCGCGGCAGGCGCCGGGCGACCTGGAATGCTGCATCGTGCTGGGCTATGCCGCCGACGACACCGAGGGCAATGCGGCGGAGACCGCCCTCTGGGTCCGGCAGGAGGGATTCCGTTCGCTGCGGGTGGTCACCGCCAACTACCACATGCCGCGCAGTCTGGTGGAGTTCCGCCGCGCCCTGCCGGAGGTCGACCTGATCGCCCATCCGGTAGCGCCGCCCAATGTCCGTCTGGAGCACTGGTGGCGCTGGCCGGGCACGGCGAGCCTGATCGTGGGTGAATACAACAAGTTTCTGCTGGCCTGGACCCGCGCCCTGCTGCCGGTCCCGGCCGCCACCCCTCCGGCGGACGTGCCGCCCGGGGTCTGGCAGCGGCCGGAACCGCTGAGCCGCTGAACCCTGCCGTTCAGCCGCCGGCGTCGCGGCCTGGGCCGGGCCTGGGGCCGGGGCCGGGGCTGTCCGTATCCTCCACCGTCTCCGCCCCGGCGCGTGTGCCGCCGCGCCGGTCCGCGGCACCGGATTCCGCCCCCGGCTTCTGGTGGTTGCCGGTGTGCTGCTGCTCCAGGATGCGCCGCGCCTCCTCGTCGGCCCCCTCCGGGGCCTTTGGCATCCGCTGTGTCGGGTCCTGGGGTCTGTCGGCCATGTTCCGGCTGTCCTTCCGTTGCGTTGCGGTCTCTCCCGTCAACCGGACGGCAGCGCGGCGGTTCCCCGGACGGGGTGGAGTGCCCCGTTCTGGACAGGGCCCGTGACCGTGGTTAATGCTGGCCTGCCTGCTTCCGGAAGGGCGGACCCGGCCATGCTCGTGCTGCGCTCGCTGCTGTTCAACCTGGTCTTCTACGTCTGGACGATGCTGTGCTGCGTCGGCCTGCTGTGGATGCTGTTCATCCCGCGCCGGCGGATGATCGACGTGCTGGCCTGGTACATGCGCACGCTGGCCTGGCTGGAGCGCACCATCATCGGCCTGCACTACGAGGTGCGGGGGCTGGAGCACCTGCCGACCCACGGCAGCTTCCTGGTCGGGGCGAAGCACCAGTCCATGTGGGAGACGATGAAGCTGCATCTGATCCTGGACGATCCGGCCATTATCCTGAAGCGCGAGCTTCTCTGGCTACCGATCTGGGGCTGGTACGCGGCGAAGTCGCAGCAGATCCCGGTGGACCGCAGCCGCCGCGGCGCCGCCCTGTCGCCGCTGGTGACGGGAGCGCGCGCCGTGGCTGCGCAGGGCCGCCCGATCGTCATCTTCCCCCAGGGCACCCGGCTGGCGCCCGGCACCTACAGGCCCTACAAGGTGGGGATCGGGGTGCTGTACCAGGATCTGGACCTGCCCATCGTGCCGATGGCGCTGAACTCCGGTCTGTTCTGGGGACGCCGCACGATTATCCGCCGCCCCGGCACCATCACCATCGAGTTCCTGCCGCCGATCCCGCCCGGCCTGCCGCGCGACGTCGCCATGGCCGAGCTGGAGGAACGGCTTGAGACGGCGAGCGAGCGGCTGTCGCTGGCCGCCGGCGGCCCCCCGACCGAACGGCCGACGACCCCGCGCCGGATCCGGCTGCGTACCGTGGCCCGCGCGCGCGGGCAGGCGAGCGCCTGAGCCCCGGGTGCGGGAACGACGGTGAGCAGCATCCCGTTGTGGGCCTTGCCGCCCAGGCGAATCGGCGGGAACGGGCCGCCACGCGCAAACATTGGGTGAACATAATACGAACACAGCCTTGACTTGCCCGCCGCCCGCTCCCTACTCTGCAGGGTGACGACGAGCCGGACCGCCCGCCCCTGCCGCGGACAGCCCGGCGGACGCCGCCCGCGGCAGGGGCGGGAGGGCACCGGAGCGGGGGTCTTGCATGGCGGACTCTGCGACGACCGATGATGTGACCGGCCCCGCGGGGGCCGGACTGCCGCCCGTCTCCCGGCAGATCTGGGACATGAAGTACCGGCTGAAAGCGCCGGACGGTGCGCCGGTGGACGCCACCGTGGCGGACACCTGGACCCGCGTGGCGCGGGCGCTGGCAGCACCGGAGCGCGACCCGGCGGCCTGGGAGGAGCGCTTCCGGTCGGCGCTGGAGGGGTTCCGCTTCCTGCCCGCCGGCCGCATCCTGGCCGGGGCCGGGACACGGCGGACGGTGACGCTGTTCAACTGCTTCGTCATGGGCACCGTGCCCGATGACATGGGCGGCATCTTCGCCCACCTGCGGGAGGCGGCACTGACGCTGCAGCAGGGCGGCGGCATCGGCTACGACTTCTCCACCCTGCGGCCCAAGGGGGCGCCCGTGGCCGGCGTCGGGGCCGACGCTTCCGGCCCCGTCTCCTTCATGGACGTGTGGGACAGCATGTGCCGCACCATCATGAGCGCCGGCAGCCGCCGCGGCGCCATGATGGCGACCCTGCGCTGCGACCACCCCGACATCGAACTGTTCATCGACGCCAAGCGCGAGCCCGGCCGGCTGCGCAACTTCAACCTGTCGGTCCTGGCGACGGACGATTTCATGGCCGCGGTGCGGGAGGACCGGCCCTGGCCGCTGCGCTTCGACGGCCGGGTCTTCCGCACCGTGCCGGCCCGCGCCCTGTGGGACCGCATCATGCGGGCGACCTACGACTATGCCGAGCCGGGCGTCATCTTCATCGACCGCATCAACGAGCAGAACAACCTGAGCTACTGCGAGACGATCAGCGCCACGAACCCGTGCGTCACGGCGGAGACCTGGGTGGGGACCGCCGAGGGGCCGCGGCAGGTGCGGGAGCTGGTCGGCCGGCCCTTCACCGCCCTGCTGCATGGCCGGCCCTGGCCGTCGGCGCCGGAAGGCTTCTTCCCGACCGGGGTCAGGCCGGTGCTGCGCCTGCGCACCCGCGAGGGCCTGGAACTGCGCGCCACGGCCGACCATCCGGTGCGGCGGGTGGTGGCCAGGGCGGATGGCGGGGCCGCGGAAGAATGGACGGCGCTGGGGGCGCTGAAGCCCGGCGACCGCGTCCGCCTGGGCGAAGCCGCGGTGGAGCCGGGCTGGCCGCCCCCGCCCGGTTCGACCGCCGAGGGGGAGGTGGCCGGCTATCTGCTGAGCCTGCTGGTCGGTGACGCCGCGCTGAAGCGGGACAAGGCGGTGTTGTCCGTCTGGCTGCCCGCGGCGGAGAAGGACGCCCCGGCCGATATGCGGGGCGTGATGGCCGCGGCGGAGGCGGCGGCGCGGTTCCTGCCCCACCGCGCCGATTTCCATGGCCGGGCCGCCGTCGCCGGACGCCGGGAGTACCGGCTGGCCACCGCGGCCCTGCGGAACCTGGCGGCCCGGTTCGGGCTGGCGCCCGGCGCCAAGGCCGTGACGCCGGAAATCGAGCGGGCGTCGAGCCTCTTCCAGGCGGCCTTCCTGCGCGGCCTGTTCGATGCGGACGGCCGCGTGCAGGGCAGTCAGGCGAAGGGCGTCAGCATCTGGCTGGCGCAGAGCGACCTGGAACGGCTGCGGGCGGTGCAGCGGATGCTGCTCCGCCTCGGCATCGTCTCCACCCTGGCCGCGGACCGGCGGGCGCGGTCCCTGCGCCTGCTGCCGGAAGGACGGGGCGGCCGGCGGCCCTGTGCCGGTGCTGCCGACCACGAACTGATCATCGCCCGGGACAATGTCGGCCGCTTCGCCGCACGGATCGGCTTCGCGGACGCGGACAAGGCCGGCCGGCTGCGCGCAGCACTCTCCGCCTGCCGGCGCCGGCCCGACCGGGAGGACTGGACGGCCGAGGTGGCGGAACTGGTGCCGGACGGCGAGGCCGAGGTCTTCGACGTCCGCATCCCGGGGGCGAACGCCTTCGAGGCAAACGGCCTCGTTGTCCACAACTGCGGCGAACAGCCCCTGCCCCCCTACGGGGCCTGCCTGCTGGGCTCGGTCAATCTGGCCGCCCTGGTGCGCGATCCCTTCACCCCGGCGGCCCGGCTGGACCGGGAGGAACTGGCGCGGGTGGTGCCGCTGGCCGTGCGGATGATGGACAACGTGGTGGATGTCTCCCGCTTCCCGCTGGAGGCGCAGGAGGCCGAGGCGCAGGCCAAGCGGCGGATCGGGCTGGGCGTCACCGGGCTGGCCGACGCGCTGATCCTGTGCGGCGTGCGCTACGGCTCGGAAGCCGGGGTGCGGCTGACGGAGGAATGGCTGCGCGCGATCCAGGTCGCGGCCTACCGCACCTCCGCCGCCCTGGCGGCGGAGAAGGGCGCCTTTCCCCTGTTCGACCGGGAGGCGTTCCTGGAGCGGCCCATGGTGCGCGCCCTGCCGCCGGACGTGCGCGAAGCCATCGCCGCGCAGGGCGTGCGCAACGCGCTGGTCACCTCCATCGCGCCGACCGGGACCATCAGCCTGTTCGCGGGCAACGTCTCCTCCGGCATCGAGCCGGTCTTCGCCTACGAGTACCAGCGTGCCGTGCTGATGCCCGACGGCAGCCGGCGGACAGAGACGGTGCAGGACCTGGCCTACCGCCTGTACCGGGAGAGAATGGGGCCGGACGCGCCGCTGACCGACGCCTTCGTCGATGCCCAGAGCCTGGAGCCGGCGGCGCATCTGGTGATGCAGGCGGCGGCGCAGCGGCATGTGGACAGCGCCATCTCCAAGACCATCAACTGCCCGGCAGACCTGCCGTTCGAGGCGTTCAAGGATGTCTACCGGCAGGCCTACGAGCTGGGCTGCAAGGGCTGCACCACCTATCGGCCGAACGCCGTGACGGGGTCGGTCCTGTCGGTCCAGGCCACGGGCGGTGCGCCGGCCGCCGCCCCGGCCCAGGCGCCCGTCCAGCCGCCCGTTCAGGCGCCCGTTCAGGCGCCGGGGCCGACATCCGCGCCGGGACGCGCGGAGCCGGCGCGCGGCGAGGGTGCCGTGGTCTACATGACCCGGCCGCTGGACCGGCCGGAGGCCCTGCCCGGCCACACCTACAAGGTGAAATGGCCGGACAGCGACCACGCCCTCTACATCACCGTGAACGACATCGTGCAGGACGGGCGGCGGAGGCCGTTCGAGGTCTTCATCAACTCCAAGAACATGGAGCACTATGCCTGGACGGTGGCGCTGACGCGCATGATCTCCGCCGTGTTCCGCCGCGGCGGCGACGTCTCCTTCGTGGTGGAGGAGCTGAAGGCCGTGTTCGACCCACGCGGCGGCCAGTGGGTGGAGGGGCGCTATGTGCCCTCGCTGCTGGCCGCCATCGGACAGGTGATCGAGCGCCACATGCTGGAAACCGGCTTCCTGCCCCGCCCCGGGGCTGCGGCCGGCGCCCCCCGCCTGCCGGCCGCCACCGGGGGCCCCGCCGCGGCCGATCCGGCCCCAGACCCGGACCCCGGACCGGCGACCGACCCCAGCGCCGCCCGCCTGGGCCAGTGCCCCCGATGCGCCCAGGCCACCCTGCTGCGGCAGGAGGGCTGCGACCTCTGCACCAACTGCGGCTATTCCAGGTGCGGGTAAGGCGGCAAGGCTCCCGCCCGCCAGCGAACAGAGAGATGGCGTCCCCGCACGTCCACGGGCACTGATCCAGTCGTTGCTCAAGCTGGCAGTCTGCCTCTGGAAGTGACGCCTTGCCTTGCCAAGCACATCTGCTAACAATCAAAAATCACTGGACCGGACAACCAGGACATGCATGCCGCCTGCCAGGACTGGCGCGCTGCCGGAGCATTCTTATCGAAAGGGCCGCGAAAAGACCAAGTATCGCGCCATGAAACAGAAATACCGAGCGGTTAATGGTTGATAAACGGATCAGACGCTTTGATGGAGCCTTGGAATACCGGCCACTTTCCGCATCATGATGATGTCCGAATCGTGAAGCTGTCAGGGTCCGGCCGGCGACGGGAGGAATGATGTCCACCTATCTTGCCAATCTGAGTTTCATCCGGAAACTGATCATCGGCTTTTCGGCCGTCATCGCCGTGGCCGTCCTGTCCGGCCTGTTCACCTGGCGGGCTGCGGACACCATCGAGCGCGCAGGCCGGTGGACGACCCATACCTATGCGGTCCTGGATGCCATGGACGCGATCCTGTCCGCCATGGTGAACCAGGAGACCGGGCTGCGGGGCTTCCTTCTGACCGGGAAGGAGGAGTTTCTCGCGCCCTATACCGCCGGGGAATCCGAATTCCAGACCGCGTTCACGGAGGCCAAGAGGCTGACCGCGGACAATCCCGCGCAGCAGGCCCGGCTGGACGCCCTGATGGAAGAGGTCCGCTCCTGGCGGAGCGAGATCGCCGAGCGGGAGATCGTGCTGATGCGCAATCCCGCGACGCAGGAGCAGGCGCGGTCCCTGGAGTCCTCCGGCGCAGGGAAGCGGTACATGGACGCCATCCGTGCCAAGGTGGCAGAGGTCGAACAGGCGGAGCGGCAGCTCCTGGGCGTGCGGGCGGCGGAGCAGGAGGCGGCGCTCGCTTCCCTGCGATGGACCGTGGTGTTGAGCGTGCTGGGGGGCGCCCTCGTCGCGGCCCTGATGGGCGGGCTGCTGTCCCGGCTGATCGCCACCCCGGTGGCCGCGATGACACAGGTGATGGGACGGCTGGCCCAGGGCGACCGGAGCATTGCCGTCGCCGGCACCGACCGCCGCGACGAGATCGGGTCCATGGCCCGCGCCATCGAGGTGTTCAAACGCAATGCCATCGAGGCCGCCCGGCTGACCACGGAGCAGGAGGCGGAACGCAAGTCCAAGGAGGAGCGCGCCACCCGGATCGACGGGCTGCTCCGCCAGTTCCAGCAGACGGCCCAGACCGTGGTCGATGCCGTTTCCGCCGCCGCAGGAGACTTGCAGGAAACGGCTACGGCCATGACCGGCACGGCGCGGTCCACGGCGGAACGGGCGGGGACGGTGGCCGCCGCCTCGAAGCAGGCCTCCTCCAACGTCCAGACCGTGGCGGCGGCGACCGAGGAACTGACCGCCTCGATCCAGGAGATCGGCCGGCAGGTGTCCAGTTCCACCCGGATCGCCGGGGACGCGGTCACCGAGGCCGAGCGGATGACCACGCAGATCCAGCAGCTTGTCGCCGCCTCGGTCCAGATCGGCCAGGTGGTGGAGCTGATCTCCAGCATCGCGGGCCAGACGAACCTGCTGGCGCTGAACGCCACCATCGAGGCCGCCCGCGCGGGCGATGCCGGCAAGGGCTTCGCCGTCGTCGCCAGCGAGGTCAAGGCGCTGGCCACCCAGACCTCGCGCGCCACGGAGGACATCCAGGCCAAGGTCGCCGAAATCCAGCAGGCGACCGGATCGGCACAGACGGCCATCGTCGGCATCGGGCAGACCATCCGGCGCATGAGCGAGATCGCCGCGGCGATCGCCGCCGCGGTGGAGGAACAGACCGCCGCGACCCGCGACATCGCCCGGAACGTGCAGGAAGCCGCCCGCGGCACCGAGGAGGTCAGCGCGACCATCGCCGGTGTCAACGAGGTGGCGGCGGAGGCGGGCGGCATGGCGACCCGGATGCTGGACGCCTCCGAAGGTCTGACACGGCAGTCCGGAGTCCTGCGCAGCGAGGTCGCGGGCTTCCTCGACGCCGTGCGGGCCGCCTGAGGACCCGGCGGTCTTCAGTCCGGCGGGGGTCCGCCCACCCGCGCGGCCAGATCCTCCAGGCCGGCATCGCGGATGCCGAGGTCGCGCAGGTGGGCGACGAGGCTGAGCAGGTAGTCGGCGCTGCGGCCGGACTGGCCCACGCCCTGGCGCACCAGCGTCTCCAGCCCCTCCGGCCCGAGCCGGCCGCAGTACTGCGGGTGCGTCCGGTCCACGGTGAAGACCAGCGCCGGGGCGCTGCCGCCCCCTGCCGTCCGCACGGCCAGCCGGCGGGGGCGGTAGACGCGGTTCACCATCTCCCGCTCCCAGAGATAGGCCAGCGTCTCCTCGACCCGGTCCGCGGCGACACGGTAGACGATGCCGCGGCAGGAACCGCCGCGGTCCAGGCCCAGCACGGCGCCCGGCCGCTCCGGCGTGCCGCGGTGGCGCCAGGACAGCACGCAGAAGGAGCGGTGCCAGCCGCGCAGCAGGGCCCCGCGCCGCTCCAGGTGCGGGAAGCCGGGATTCCACATCAGCGAGCCGTAGGCGAAGACCCAGAGGTCGCTGCCGGCCGGGTGGCCGAACTCGGCATGCGGGGCGGGAACGGTCGGCGGGGCGGTCTCCATGATCCCCAACCCCTAGCATCCCGGCGCGGGAAGCCCAAGACCCGACGTCCAGGGGATGCTGCCCCACCGGCACCAGCCTTCAGCTCCCGTCGGATGCCGAAGGCACCGGATCATCGGTGATGGCTCTGGGAGACGGGACCACGGGAATCGCATTAGGGAAAGTTTTGTAGCGCGGTGTTGGGAAATGGATTCTGTATGTCGGCCCTGATCTATGGGAGGGGTCGATGGCTGGAATTTTTCGGATTTCGTTTCAAGGTCTTCCCGATCCGCGGACAGGGAATGCGCGGCGTCACGCTCTTCTGGATGTTCTGACGATTGCGTTGACGGCGTCGATCTGCGGGGCGGAAAGCTGCGTGGACTTTGCGACCTTCGCGCGGGACCGGCGGGCCTTGTTCGAGGAGTTCCTCGAGCTTCCCGGCGGGCTGCCCAGCCACGACACGTTTTCACGGGTATTCCGGCTTCTGGACCCGGTGGCGTTTTCCCGCTGTTTCCAGCAGTTCCTTGATCATCTGGGGGAGGATGGGGCCGGGGTCCTGGCCATTGACGGCAAGACGCTACGGCGCTCCTTCGACCGGGCGGCGGGGCGTTCGGCTCTACATGTGGTGAGCGCGTTTGCGTCCGGCGCGCGGATGATCGTGGGGCAGCGGGCGGTGGCCGCGGGCGAGAACGAGATCGTGGCGGCGCGGGCGTTGCTGGAACTGTTCGATCTCAAGGGTGTGCTGGTAACCGGTGACGCTCTGCACGCGCAGGAGCGGACGGCGCAGACCATCCTGGAGCGGGGCGGCGACTGGCTTTTTCCGCTGAAAGACAACCGCCCTGCGCTACGGGCCGAGGTTGAGCGCTACTTCGCGGACCCGGCAACGGTTCTGGCCGTGCCCCATGTCACCACCGATGCCGACCACGGTCGTATCGAGGTGCGCCGCCACTGGGTAAGCCACGACGTGGCCTGGCTCGCCTCCGACCGACGTTTCCCCGACGAGGCCGTACTGCCGGGCCTGAAGATCCTGGGCCTGGTCGAACGCACGGTCACGAGCCCCGACGGCCGCACTACCGCCACCCGAACCCTCTATCTCTCCTCCGCCGCGCTGGAGCCCAAGACGCTCGCCCGCGCCGTCCGCGCCCACTGGAGCATCGAGGCCGCCGTCCATTGGGTGCTCGACACCTCCTTCGACGAAGACCGCGCCCGTAACCGCAAGGACCATGGCCCGGAAAACCTCGCCACACTCCGAAAACTCGCACTCAACGTCGTCCGCTCCGCCAACAACCAGGATTCCATCCGCCTCCGCAGAAAACGCGCCGGATGGTCCGACGACTATGCCCGAACCATCCTCGGGCAAATGCGATAGCCGTGGAGACGGGACGGCCCCGGCTTGCCGCCGCTGCGCGGGGTGTGGCAGAATCGCTGTCCTGATGCGCCGCTCCGGCGCCGCCCCAGCCGGCTTCCTCCCTGAGCCCCCCTCGCCCCAAGGTCCGTGATGCGTCTGCGCCCCGCCGCCGTGGTCCTGGCGTTCATCCTGCTGGTCGTCCTCTCCTACACGGCCTGGTGGGCGTCGGCCGCCTCGGCGTTGCGCGGACAGGTGGAGCGCTGGATCGCCGAGCGCCGGGCCGAGGGGGCGGAGATCGCCTATGACGCCTTGGCGGTCGGGGGCTATCCGCTGCGGCTGGCAGTGACGGCGGAGGCTCTCTCGCTGCGGCGTGCGGACGGCCTGACGGCCACGGCCGGGCGGCTGGAGCTGTATGCCGAGCCCTGGGCGCCCCTGGACCTGCATGCCGAGGCGGCGGAGGGGCTGTCGCTGGCGCTGCCGGCGGCGGGAGCGCGCCCCGCCCTGACTCTCACGGCGCCGCAGGCGGAAGGACAGGCCGGGCTGGCGACCGACGGTCGCGTGCTGACGGCCGAAGTCCGGCTGGAGGCGCCGGTGGTGACGCAGGCCGCGGACGGCGACGGGACCGCCGCCGTGACGGCGGCCTGGGTGGCGCTGGCGCTGGAGCGGCCGGCGGAGCCGCCCGCGGACCACACCGCGACCGGGCTGGACGTGCGCCTGGACCTCTCCTCCCTGACCCTGCCGCAGCCCCCCTCCCCCGCCCTGGGGCCGACCCTCGGTCAGGTGGCGCTGCATCTGCGCGTCACCGGCATGCCGCCGGCGGCCCTGACGGAGCCCGAGGTGCGGCGCTGGAGCAGTGCCGGCGGGACCGTGGAACTGGACGCGCTGACGGCGATCTGGGGGCCGCTCGACCTGAGCGTCACCGCGACCCTGGCCCTGGACGGGAACCTTCAGCCGATCGGCGCCGGCACCCTGCGCACGCCCGAACCGGACCGGCTGGTCGATGCCCTGGCCGCGGCCGGCGACCTGCGCCGGAACCAGGCCGCCATCGCGCGGGCCACCCTGGGCCTGCTGGCCGCCCCCGGCCCGGACGGACGCCGGACCGTGCAGGTCCCGGTGACGGTGCAGGACGGCCGCCTGACCGTCGGCCCGGTGCCGGTGCTGACGCTGCCGCTCGTCGTCTGGCCCGCCGGGTCCTGAGTCCGCCGGCATCCGGGTGGACCGGCCCGCGGCGAGGCGATTGGGCCTGTCCCCCCGGATCATGCCGGCTATACTTCCGTGCAAGGGGGGACCGGGCACCCGCGCGCCGGTCACAGCCCCCACAGGACCGAGCCACAGGCCGAACCACAGGGAGAAAACGCCGTGACATCGTTCAGAACCGGACTCCGCGCCGCCGCCGTGGCGCTGCTGCCGCTCGCCGCCCTGGTGCCGACGGCCGCGGCGCTGGCGCAGCAGGCCCGGCCGGCGCAGGAGCTGATCCCGCGCAAGGACCTGTTCGGCAACCCCAGCCGCACCGCCGCGACCGTCAGCCCGGACGGGAAGTCCATCGCCTTCCTGGCGCCGAAGGACGGGGTGATGAATGTCTGGGTGGCGCCGCTGGCGACGCCCGACAAGGCGAAGCCGCTGACGCAGGAGACGCTGCGCCCGATCCGTTCCTACTTCTGGGCCCCGGATTCGAGCCAGATCCTCTACATCCAGGACAAGGGCGGCGACGAGAACTTCCTGCTCTACGGCGTCGATCTGGCGAAGGGCGAGACGCGCACCCTGACCCCGTTCGAGAAGACGCGGGTCCAGGTGATCGCCATCAGCGAGACGATCAAGGACGCCATCCTGGTTGGCGTGAACAACCGCGATCCGCGCTGGCACGATGTCCACCGCCTGAACCTGAAGACGGGCGAGCTGACCCTGGTCCGCCAGAACGACGGCTATGCCGGCTTCGCCGCGGACGACACGCTGACCCTGCGGCTGGCGACCAAGGCCACGGCCGACGGCGGCTACGCGGTGGAGACGATCGGGCCGGACGGGACGACCGCGCCGTTCCTGACCATCCCGCACGAGGACGGGCTGACCAGCGGCGCGCTGGGCTTCACCACGGACGGGAAGACGCTCTATCTGCGCGACAGCCGCGGCCGCGACACCTCCGCCCTGTTCGCCATGGACATGGCCTCGGGCCGGACGACGCTGGTGGCGGAGAACGCCAAGGCCGACATCGGCGGCCTGATGGCGAATCCGCGCACGGGCGTGGTCGAAGCCTACAGCGCCTATTACGAGACGAACGAGTGGTTCCCGGTCGGCGATGCCCTCAAGGCGGACATCGCGTTCCTGAACGAGAAGGCGGGCGGCGAGTGGTCCGTCACCAGCCGCGACGACGCGGACCGGATCTGGACCGTGGCGGTGGACCGGGTGACGGAGGCGCCGGCCTTCTATCTCTACGACCGTAAGAAGAAGGCCCTGACGCGGCTGTTCACCACCCGGCCGGAGCTGGAGGGCCGGACGCTGGCCACCATGCACCCGGTGCAGATCCCGAGCCGCGACGGGCTGACGCTCGTCTCCTACCTGACGCTGCCGCCGGGATCGGACAAGGACGGCGACGGAAAGCCCGAGACGCCGGTGCCGCTGGTGCTGAGCGTGCATGGCGGCCCCTGGGCGCGTGACGGCTACGGCTACAACGGCACGCACCAGTGGCTGGCCAACCGCGGCTATGCCGTGCTGTCGGTCAATTTCCGCGGCTCCACCGGGTTCGGCAAGGGCTTCGTCAACGCCGGCAACCTGGAATGGGGCCGGAAGATGCACGACGACCTGATCGACGGCGTGGACTGGGCCGTGAAGCAGGGCGTCACCACCGCCGACAAGGTCGCTATCATGGGCGGCTCCTACGGCGGTTACGCCACGCTCTGGGGCATGACCGCGACGCCGGACCGCTTCGCCTGCGGCGTCAGCATCGTCGGTCCGTCCAACCTGATCACCCTGCTGGGGAGCATCCCGCCCTACTGGGCCAGCGTGCGGGAGAACTTCGCCCGCCGCATGGGCGACGACCGCACCGAGGAGGGCCGCGCGCTGCTGACCGAGCGGTCGCCGCTGAGCCATGTGCAGAACATCCGCAAACCCCTGCTGATCGGCCAGGGCGCCAACGATCCGCGCGTGATCCAGCGCGAGTCCGACCAGATCGTGGCGGCGATGAAGGAGAAGGGCATCCCGGTGACCTACGTCCTGTACCCGGACGAGGGCCATGGTTTCGCCCGGCCGCAGAACCGCATCTCCTTCAACGCCGTGACGGAGGCGTTCCTGTCCCGTTGCCTGGGCGGGGCGCACGAGCCGGTGGGCACGGACTTCGACGGGGCCAGCCTGACGGTGCCGGAAGGCGCCCAGGGGGTGCCCGGCGTGGCGGAGGCGCTGGCGGCGAAGAAGTAGCAGGCGGCAACCGGCGGCACCGGGGGCTGTTGGGGCTTTCCCCGACCACAAGCCTGTCCGGTGCCGCCATGCCTGCCTCCGCCCGCCCCGCCGTCTTCGGCGCCCGTCTCATCGGTGCCACCCGCCTCGTCGGCCCCCCCCGTCTTGTCGGTGCCCTCTGGCTCGCGCTCCTACTGCCGGCCACGGGAGCGCGGGCGGGCGAACCCGAAGCGGGGACGTCCGCCGCGCGGGAGCCGGTGGCCTTGGACCGCGGCGAGGCGTCCTTCTACGGCGACGGTTTCCAGGGCCGCAGAACGGCATCGGGCGAGCGCTTCGACCAGGCGAAGCCCACCGCCGCCTCGAAGGATCTGCCGCTGGGAACCCGGGCGGAGGTGACCCACCTGGAGACCGGGCGGTCGGTGGAGGTCACCGTCAACGACCGCGGCCCCTATGTGGAGGGGCGGATCATCGACCTGTCGAAGCAGGCGGCAAAGGCGGTCGGGCTCACGAAGCAGGAGGGCACGGCCCCGGTGGAGGTGGTCGCCCGTCCCTCGGACCAGCCGACGGAGGAACTGAGGCGGAAGGTCCTGGAGGTGGCCAACGGGGACGACGGGGAACAGGCTCCGCCCGCGCCAGCGGCGACCAGGCCTTGAGGATCACGCCTGCCGGGCGTCGATGATGCCGCGGCGGATGTCGCGGGTGCGGGTGAACAGGTGCTCCAGCGTCTCCGCCTCACCCCAGCGGATGGCCCGTTGCAGCGCGGTCAGATCCTCGGTGAAGCGCTGGATGATCTCCAGCACCGCTTCGCGGTTGTTCAGGAAGATGTCGCGCCACATCACCGGGTCGCTGGCGGCGATGCGGGTGAAGTCGCGGAAGCCCGAGGCGGAGAAGCGGATCACCTCCGACTTCAGGTGCTCCTCCAGGTCGGTCGCCGTGCCGACGATGGTGTAGGCGATCAGGTGCGGCAGGTGGCTGGTGATGGCGAGAACGCGGTCATGGTGGCCGGGCTCCATCACCTCGATCATCGAGCCGGCCCGGCGCCACAGCTCCACCACCTTCTCCACCGCGGCGGGATCGGTGCCCGGCGGCGGTGTCAGGATGCACCAGCGCCCGCGGAACAGGTCCGCGAAGCCGGCGTCCGGCCCGGAATGCTCGGTGCCGGCGATGGGATGGCCGGGGACGAAATGAACCCCGTCGGGCACCTGCGGGGCGACATCACGGATCACCGCCTGCTTGACCGAGCCGACATCGGTGAGGATGGCGCCCGGCTTCAGATGCGGGCCGATGGCGGCGGCAAGGTCGGCACAGGCGCCGATCGGCACGGCCAGGATCACGAGGTCAGCCCCCGCCACCGCGCAGGCCGGGTCCGTCTCCGCCCGGTCGGCCAGCCCCAGCTCCAGCACCCGGGCGCAGACCGCCGCGCTGCGGTCGGCCGCCACCAGCTCCCCCGCCAGGGTCGGGTCGGCGCGCAGCACGCGGGCGAGCGATGACCCGATCAGGCCGAGCCCGATGACGGCGACGCGGGGAAACAGCGGCGGGGCGGTCATGGCATCATCCCTTCAGCCAGTCGCCCAGGGCGTCCGCCACCTCTTCCATCTCCGCGGGCAGGCCCATGGTGATGCGCAGGCAGTCCGGCAGGCCATAGGCGCCCATCTGGCGCACCAGGATGCCGCGCGCCTTGAGGAACTGCCGCGCCTCCTCCGCCGGGCGGCCGGTGGCGGCGAAGTCCACCAGCACGAAGTTGCAGACGGAGGGATGCACCACCAGCCCCAGCGCCCGCACCCGGCCGGTGAAGGCGGTCCGGCTCTGCTCGTTCAGCGCCCGGCTGCGCTCCTGGAACTCCAGATCCTCCAGCGCCGCGACGCCGGCCGCCTGGGCGGCGACGCTGACATTGAAGGGGCTGCGGACACGGTGCAGCGCATCCGCCACGGCGGGCGGGCAGTAGGCCCAGCCCAGGCGCATGCCGCCCAGCCCGAACAGCTTCGAGAAGGTGCGGGTCATCACGACATTGTCGAAACGGGCCACCAGGGCGGTGCCGTCGGCATAGTCGTTGGCGGTGACGTACTCGGCATAGGCCGCGTCGATCACCAGCAGGACATGCGGCGGCAGGCCGGCGTGCAGGCGCGCCAGCGCGTCGGCCGGCAGATAGCTGCCGGTCGGGTTGTTCGGGTTGGCGACATAGACGATGCGGGTCCGCTCGCTGACCCGGGCCAGCAGGGCGTCCACGTCGGTGGTCAGGTTCCGCTCCGGTGCGGCCACCGGCGTCGCCCCGGCGGCGCGGGCGGCGATCGGGTAGACCAGGAAGCCGTGCCGGCTGTAGAGCACCTCCCCGCCCGGGCCGGCATAGGCCTGGGCCAGCAGGTGCAGCACCTCGTCCGAGCCGTTGAAGCAGAGCACCCGCGCCGGATCGAGGCCGAAACGGTGGCCGATGGCCTCCCGCAGCCGGGTCGAGCCGCCGTCGGGATAGCGGTGGATCTCCGGCCCGACGGCACGGAACGCCTCCACCGCGCGGGGGCTGGGCCCCAGCGCCCCCTCGTTGGAGGCAAGGCGCAGCAGCCGCGTCACGCCGGGGGCGGAATGCTCCCCGCCGACATAGGGGGCGATGTCGAGGATTCCGGGGTTGGGGATCGGACCGCTCATGCCAGCTCGCAGGGCTTCGGGACGGGGACTGCCGGGGCCGGGGATACCGGGGCCGCCGGACGATACCGGGACAGCCCCGCCACCGGGGCGTTCCGGAGACGGCGCCCCGCTCAGCCGCGGCGGGCGAGGCCGATGGGGGTGGCGTAGGTGCCGATCGGCAGCAGCCGCACCAGCGCCTCCCCCAGCCGCTGGTACAGCGCGGCAAGGCGGGGATCGTCGGGACCGACGAACGCCTCCACCTCCGTCAGGTGGACCGACCCGGCACCGCCGGGAAGGTGGAAGGTGCGGAGCTGCAACGGCGGCAGGCCCGCCGCCTCCAGGCTGTCCTTGAGGCGGCCGCGGCTCATGTCCTCGCGCAGCTCGATGCCCAGCAGGGTGCGGTCGTCGCCCGTCTCCTCCAGCGGCAGGGCGGCGATGGCCATGGCCTCCACCTCCTCGCGGCCGGCGCGGGCCAGGAAGGGCAGGCGCGCGATGATGCGCGGTGACTTGGCGTCCGCCGTGAACAGGTAGCGCCACCAGGGATCGGGATCGTCGTCCTCCGGCCAGGGCAGCACGCCCACGGTGGCCGACCCTTCCGCCACGAGGCGGAGCACGGCGAGGCTGCTGTTGGCCGCCTGCATCGGGGTGGCGCTGCCGTAATGGTCGCGCGCCAGATCCCAGAAGCCGCGCTGGTCGTCCGGGGCATAGACCGCGACGGCGAAGGGACCCTGCAGACGGGTCAGGGCCGAGATCATCTCCCGCCACATGCGGGACAGGGCTGCCGGAGGGAAAGCGCCCTGGTGGCGGTCCATCAGGTTGCGCAGGATCTCCGCCTCCCGCGCCGGACGCAGGGCCGGGCGGCCGGGCGGCTTGACGGCGCCGATCTGCTCCACCAGCGCCGTCCGGCGCATCACCAGATCGTGGAGGGCTGCGTCGATCTCGTCGATCTCGCTGCGCAACTCGTTCAGCGTCTGGGAAACGGGGACCATAGAATGCCGGGAGCGAAGCGTGCAGGGAGGTCTAGTGTTAGTCGGCCCCCGGCCCAAAATCAAAGAAAACATTGACAGCCCATACCCCCCTCCCTAGCTGTAGCCATCCAACGAAACGGCCGAAACCGCCCCGCCGGGCTTTCCCCATGACCCTGCCCTCCGTCCAGCCGTCCGCCGCCCCGCCGGCCAGCCTTGAGCTGCCCGGACACCGGCTCCTGCTGGGCACGGCGGAACCGATGCCGCTGGACAACGGCGGCACGCTGGGTCCCTTCCATCTGGCCTATCAGACCTACGGCACGCTGAACGCTGACCGTTCGAACGCGGTTCTGGTCTGTCATGCGCTGACCGGCGACCAGTACGTGGCGGAGCGCCACCCGATCACCGGCAAGCCGGGGTGGTGGGAGCTGATGGTCGGCCCCGGGCGGCCGATCGACACCGACCGCTACTTCGTGATCTGCTCCAACGTCATCGGCGGCTGCATGGGCAGCGAGGGACCGAAGGAGACCGACCCGGCGACGGGACGCCCCTGGGGCCTGTCCTTCCCGGTCGTAACCATCGCGGACATGGTGCGGGCGCAGAAGCTGCTGATCGACCATCTGGGGATCGACCGGCTGTTCTGCGTCATCGGCGGGTCCATGGGCGGGATGCAGGTGCTGGAGTGGGCCGCGACCTATCCCGAGCGGGTCTTCGCCGCGGTGCCGATCGCCACGGCGGCCCGGCATTCGGCCCAGAACATCGCCTTCCACGAGGTCGGCCGGCAGTCGATCATGGCCGATCCGGACTGGCACGGCGGCGACTATCTGAACCGCGGCACGCGGCCGAAGCGGGGGCTGGCGGTGGCGCGCATGGCGGCGCACATCACCTATCTGTCGGAGCCGGCGCTGCACCGCAAGTTCGGCCGCAACCTCCAGGACCGCAGCCGCATCAGCTTCGGCTTCGACGCCGACTTCCAGGTGGAGAGCTATCTGCGCCACCAGGGCATCAGCTTCGTCGAGCGGTTCGACGCCAACTCTTACCTCTACATCACCCGCGCGATGGACTATTTCGACCTCGCGGCGGAGCATGGCGGCGTGCTGGCCAACGCCTTCCGCACGCCGGGACCGAAGGGCGGCACCGCCACGCCGGTCCGCTTCTGCCTTGTCAGCTTCTCCAGCGACTGGCTGTTCCCGACCTGCGAGAGCCGGGCCGTGGTGCATGCGCTGAACGCCGTCGCAGCCAATGTCAGCTTCGTCGAGATCGAGAGCGACAAGGGCCACGACGCCTTCCTGCTGGACGAGCCGGAATTCTACCAGGTGGTGCGCGGCTTCCTGGAGGGCTGCGCCGAACACCGCGGGCTGCCGCGGACGGGGAGCTGAGATGGCGGACGGCAGCCGCTTCAGCGCCGGCCGGCCGGCCGCGTCGCGCGGACCTGAACCGCAGGGTCCGGACAGGCGGGCGCCGGAGACGGGCGCGGCCTCGGCCCGGAGTGCGGGCCGCATCCGCGCCGACCTGCGCCGCATCGCCGACTGGGTGGAGCCCGGCGCGCGGGTGCTGGACGTGGGCTGCGGCGACGGCGAGCTGCTGGGCTATCTGGTGCGGGAGAAGGGCGTGGACGGCCGCGGGCTGGAGCTGTCCATGGACGGGGTGCGCGCCGGCGTCGCCCGCGGCCTGCCGATCATCCAGGGCGACGCCGACACCGACCTGAAGGACTATCCCAGCGACAGCTTCGATTATGTGATCCTGTCGCAGACCCTGCAGGCCATGCGCCGCCCGCGCGAGGTGCTGGACCATCTGGTCCGCATCGGCCGGCACGCCATCGTCTCCGTCCCCAACTTCGCCTACTGGCGGGTGCGGCTCTACCTGATGTTCCGCGGCCGCATGCCGGTGACGGAGACGCTGGGCCATGCCTGGTGGGACACGCCCAACATCCATTTCTGCACCATCGCGGACTTCATCGACCTCTGCCGCGGCCTGGATGTCGTGATCGAGCACGGTGAGATCCTGGGGGCGAAGGGACGCCCGATCCCGGCGGCACCGGACAGCCTGACCTCCAACCTGCTGGGCGAACAGGCCGTCTTCCTGCTGCGCCGGGGCTGACCCGACCCGGTGACGGGCCGGGAGTGCATGGCGACGGACGCCCGTCCGGCGGAAAGGGGCGGAACCGGCCATGCTGGCGGCGCGTTTCCCGCACACACCCCAGAAACGGGACACGCCCCATGCGCAGCCTGCCCACTGCCGCCGTCCTGACGGCCGCGGTCGTCGCCCTGTCCCCGGCCGTCGCCCGGACGGCGCCCCAGGGCGCCCCCCAGGGCGCCCCGACCGAAGACAGGCCGCCCGCCGTGCCGGCAGACCCGCTGCGGCCCGTTCCGGCACCCGCACCGGACGCCGCCACGCTGCCCGTGCCGCCCCCCGACGACCGCCAGGTGCAGGCCCCGCTGACCACCGGGGCGCGAGAGGGCGACATCGCCACCACGACCCCGGTCCCGGTGCAGCCGGGTCCGGACGGAGATGCCCCCGACGACGGTGCCCCCGCCCTGGCCGATGCCCTGCGCACCGCGCCAGCGCAGGGCGATCCCGAGATCGCCCTGACCCCCGGGGCGGCGGCCGGGCTGGCCCGGCTGACGGCGCGCGAGGCCGAGGCCCTGATCGGCCGCACCGCGGTCAGCCGGGAGGGCGAGCGCATCGGCACCGTGCGCGACTTCGTCGTGCAGGGCACGGATGCGCGGATCGAGGCCGTGATCCTGGGCCGCGGCGGCGTGCTGGGCCTGGGCGAAGGGCTGCTGCGGGTGCCGGCGGAGGCGCTGAAGCTGGACCCCGCCGGTGCCGCCGACGGCAAGCGCCCGGTCACCCTGGACCTGCCGGCGGCGGAGGTGGAGAGGATGCCGGGCTTCACCTATGCCGACGGCGCCACCACCCTGTCGGGTCCGCGGCGGTAGCGGGCGGGCAAGAAAAACCCCGCGCCGGGTGGACGGCGCGGGGTTCCGGAACGGCGTCGGGCCGGCCGGGGTCAGCCGGCGACCTTGGCCGTGACCTCGACGAGGGACTTCACGGCCGCGACCGACTTGTCGAACATGGCCTGCTCTTCGGCGTTCAGCTCGATCTCGACGATCTTCTCCACGCCGCCGGCGCCGATCACCACGGGCACGCCGATATAGAGGCCGTCCACGCCGTACTGGCCGGTCAGCCTGGCGGCGCAGGGCATGACCCGCTTCTTGTCCTTCAGGTAGCTCTCCGCCATGGCGATGGCCGAGGCCGCCGGGGCGTAGAAGGCGGAACCGGTCTTCAGCAGGCCGACGATCTCCGCCCCGCCGTCGCGGGTGCGCTGCACGATCTGGTCCAGCTTCTCCTGCGTGGTCCAGCCCATCTTCACGAGGTCGGGCAGCGGGATGCCGGCGACGGTGCTGTAGCGCACCGACGGCACCATGGTGTCGCCGTGGCCGCCCAGCACGAAGGCGGTCACGTCCTCGACGCTGACCTTGAACTCCTCGGCCAGGAACCAGCGGAAGCGGGCGCTGTCCAGCACACCGGCCATGCCGACCACCTTGGCCGGGTCGAAGCCGGTGACCTGCTGCATCAGGCCGACCATGGCGTCGAGCGGGTTGGTGATGACGATGACGAAGGCGTCCGGGGCATGGGTGCGGATGCCCTCGCCCACCGCCTTGATGATCCTGGCGTTGATGCCGACCAGGTCGTCGCGGCTCATGCCCGGCTTGCGCGGCACGCCCGCCGTGACGATCACGACGTCGGCGCCGGCCAAGTCGGCATAGTTCGAGGTGCCGGTGTAGCCCGCGTCGAAGCCTTCGACCGGCGACGCCTCGGCGATGTCGAGGGCCTTGCCCTTGGCCACGCCCTCCGCGTCGGGAATGTCGAGCAGGACGATGTCGCCCAGCTCCTTCTGGCCGGCGAGCAAAGCCAGCGTGCCGCCGATCTGGCCGGCGCCGACGAGTGCGATCTTCTTGCGTGCCATGGGTTTGCGTCCTCGATTATGCCGTTCTGGGAACGGGTTGTGCGAAACGGAAGGACCCGTCGGGACGGACGCGCATCCCCCGCGCGCTCCCGGCCGCAGCCGGACCCCGTCGGAGGCACCGTGGCTGCGGCGATCTGTCCGCGGAGCCGGTGCTTAGCCTGATTCGCCCGCCGGGGCAAGCCGCCACCCGGTTAGGTTCCGGCGGGAACAGCCGGCCCGGATGCGGGGTTGCTTCTTCCGGAAGGCGGCCCGCCGGAGCCGCCGGCGCGCCCCAGCGACGACGACAGGAGTCCCCGATGCAGCATGCCACACCCCGCCGCCGGTCCCCGCCGCATCGGGTCCGTCTGCCCCGGTTGCCCGGCCCCCCGGCCACGATGCTGACCGTTCTGCTGGCCCTGACGGTCGCAGGACCCGCCCGGGCGCAGCCGGACACCGCCCCCTCCGGCCCGCGGGCGGAGCGGGAACTGCCGCAGACGGCGTCCGAGCCGCTGGGGGACTGCCGGCTGAACGCCAACCTGCTGGAGATCATGATCGACCCTGCGATGCAGTCGATCCCGCTCTGGGTCCGGCCCTTCACTTCCTGCTGCGGCCCGCCGCCGGAGCTGGTGGCCCTGCGCGAGCGCTGCGCAGTGGAGGAGTGGCGCCGCGTCCTGGTGGACTGGACCGGCCGCGGCCCCGGCGTCCGTCCCCGCGGCGAGGACAGCGGGAGGCTGATCGAGAAGGAACCCCGGCGCCCGGGCCTGGACGACCCTGCCCCCGGCCGGACGGGTCCCGCGGGTCTGCGCTGACCCGCCGGCCGACGATCTCAGCCGGGAATGTCGAAGAGCGCGAGCAGCGTCCGCATCTCCGCCTCGGTCAGCGGATAGTCGGTGCCGTGGCGGGCGTTCAGGACGCTGCGCAGGGGGATGCGGGCCGCCTTCGCCTGCACGACCCGGGCCGCCCGCATGGAAAGCCCGGCACGCCAGCACAGGGCCGTCACGCTCTTGGGCCGCTGCGTCTCCAGGATGCGGTGCACGACCTCCGCCGCGATGCCGGCACGCAGGGCCAGAGCGATCTCGACGAAGGGGCGGTCGCCCCAGGCGAGCGCATCCAGCACCGCCGCCTCGTCCAGCGTGCCGTCCGCGTGCAGGCGGCGGGCGCGGACCTCCGGCGGCTCGCGCCGGGCATACTCGCGGGCCCAGTCAATGCGCCGCCGCGCCGTGCCGGCGATGGCCTCCAGCGTCTCCGGATCGAACTCGCCCTGCTCCGCCAGCGCCTGGTGCAGGCTGTCCTGCACCGCCTCGGACAGGCGCCCGGCCAGGGCCTCGGGCACGGCCGGGCGGACGGCCAGGACCTGCCCGGGCAGGGCCGGCGGCAGGGCGACGGGCGCGGGCGGCTCCGGCGGCGGGTCGAGGTCCGGTGCCGGCCGGGGAGGCGCCTCCCCGGCCGGAACGGCATCGCTGACCCCCGGACCGGCAGCCTGTCGGCGCGCGATGGCGTCGGCCACCCAGGGCTGCGGCTGCGCCTTCAGGATGGCGATCAGATCCGCATCGGACAGGGTGGCGCAGGTGCGCAGGATCGGCTCCGCCACCTCGCGGGCGACATCGCGGGCAAGCCGGGCGACAAGGCCGGGCGGAGCGCAGTCCACGTCCTTGAGCGCGCTGGCAACGGCCGCCCGGACCCGCACCACCTGGTCCGCCGCCAGAAGCTCCAACGCATGGTGGGCAACGTCGCGCAGGGCGGCCTGCTCGGCCGCGGTAAGACCCGGCAGGGCGCGGGCCAGCTTGCCCGCCAGCAGCACGCGCACATCGTCGTCCCGGTCGCGCGCCAGCCGGGCAGAGGCCCGCAGCGGCGTGGCCGCGTTCGCCGCCACGGCCCGGCGCACCGCGGGGCTGTCGTCATCGGCCAGATAGTAGAGAAGCTCCGGCCGCGCGTCGGCGCGCGCTGCCAGCCCCGCCCGCACCGCCGGGTCGGGATCGGCGGCCAGGGCCTTGGCCGTGTCGTAGTCCAGCGGCGGAAGCGCCGGCGGCGGACTCTCCGGAGGGCGGCTCATGGGACGGGGCGGAAACGGTCGGACATGACGCCACCATCGCCGAACCGGCCCGGCACGGCAACGCCCGGCATCTGCGGGCAGCCGGATGTCCCGGACCGCAGCGGGCCGCCGCAACCGCCCCGTGCCGCTGTCCCGATAGCTTCACTTTTCCCGAGGCCGGGCATGGGTATCCTGCCCGGACGGACAGGCTCCTGGGAGACCTCGGATGCGGACGTGGCTGTTCACAAGGGTGCGGCTTTGCGGACTGGCCGTGCTTATGCTCGCCGGCGTGCCCGGCGCCCTGCCGGCGCGGGCGGAGACCATCACCCTGCGCGCCGACGCCTGGTGCCCCTACAACTGCGCCCCGGGCAGTGCCCGCCCTGGCTATGTGGTGGAGATCGCCCGCGAGGTGTTCGCCGCCCGCGGCATCGAGGTGGACTATGCCCTGATGCCCTGGGCGCGCGCCCTGGAGTCGGTGCGGCAGGGCAAGATCTCCGGGGTGATCGGTGCCACCCGGCAGGAGGGCGAGGATCTGGTCTTCGGGGAAGAGGCCGTCGGCTTCTCCTCCGACGCGCTGGCCGCCCGGCGGGGATATGGTTTCACCTACAGGGGCGCAGAGAGCCTGGACGGCCACCGACTGGCCGCCGTGCGCGACTACAGCTACGAACCGGAGATCGACGCCTACATCGCCGCCCATGCCGAGGCGGGCGAGGCCGTCAGCCTCGCGTCCGGCGAGGACGTGACCGTGCAGAACCTGCGCAAGCTGCTGGCGAACCGGGTCGATCTGGTGCTGGAGGACCGCAACGTACTGGACTACACGCTGGCCGCCGAAGGGCTGACGGGGCTGGCGGAAAGTCAGGCGATCAGCGCGCCGGAGGTGATCCACATCGCCTTCTCCCCCGCCGATCCGAAGGCGGCGGACCATGCGGCCGTGCTGGATGCCGGCCTGCGCGAGATGCGCCGGAGCGGCCGGCTGGCGGAAATCCTGAGCCGCTACGGCCTGACGGACTGGACGGTCGGGCATGCCGCGGCCGTGGCGCCCCCGCCCGGGCGGTGACGGCCGGTCCCGCCCGCCGGTCCGGAGGGCCGGGCAGGACGGCTGCGAACCGGTAAGGGAACCGATCCGTCGCAATTTATCGTCAACACAGATCCGTTAGGATAGGGCGCACCACCACGGTTGCAGGACAGAACAACCATGCGCCACCTTGCGGTCCTTTTCCTCGGCCTGTTCCTGGCGTTGCCGGCGCGGGCGGAAACCATCACCCTGCGGGCAGACCTCTGGTGCCCCTACAACTGCGAGCCGGGGCAGGAGCCGGCCGGCTATCTGATCGATCTGGCGAAGGCCGTGTTCGAACCGGCCGGCATCACCGTCGATTACCAGCTCATGGCCTATGAGGACGCCATCCAGGCGGTGCGGGCCGGAACGGTGACGGCCGTCGTGGGCGCGGCGAAGAAGGACGCGCCGGACCTGATCTTCACCAGCTCGGCGGAGGGCTATTCCTCCTATGCCTTCGCCTCGCCCAAGGGCAGCGGCTTCCGCTACACCGGACCCGACTCGCTCAAGGGCAAGCGGCTGGGGATGATCGCCGACTACACCTACGACGACGCGCTGGACGCCTACATCGCGGCGAACAAGGACACGCCCGCCGTGGTCGCCGTGTCCGGCGATGCCGCCACGCACGACCTTGTGATGCTGCTGGCCCAGGGGAAGGTGGATGTCATCATCGAGAGCGACGCCGTGCTGGAATACACGATCGAGCAGATGAAGCTGTCCAACCTGTTCGAGCTGAACGTCGCCAGCGAAGGCGCCCCGGTCTATGTCGCCTTCTCCCCGGCCGATCCCAAGGGGGCGGAGCATGCGAAGCGGCTGGAGGACGGCATCGCCGCCCTGCGCCAGAGCGGCCGGCTGGTGGAGATTCTGAAGAAGTACGGGCTGAAGGACTGGGTGAAGAAGTAGCGGCCACCTCACGGCTGCCGCAGCCCCCCGCGCGCCGTCCGCACGACGGCGCGCGTGAGGGCATCCACCACCCTCAGTCCAGCAGGGCCGCGACGGCGGCGCGGAAACGGTCGGGGCCGCAGTCCCGCGTCACCGCCGCCAGCGCCGCCGTCCGCACGGACCACCAGAGCCCGTCGTCGGTCAGCAGCCGGGTGCAGGCCAGGGCGAAGTCGGCCGGAGTCGCGCCCGTCAACAGGTCCCGCCCCGGCTGCCAGCCCAGTTGCCGGGCCAGCAGCGGCGTGCCGACGACCGGCAGGCCGTGCGCCGCCGCCTCGTGGACCTTGTGCGGGATTCCCGCGGCGAAGCGCGTCGGGGCGATGAAGACCCGGTGCCCGTCGTAGAACGGCTCCAGCGCCGGCTGCCGCCCCGCGACGGTGGCCCGGCCTGCCACCCGGGCGGCCAGCCGGGCGCTGCCCGCCGACCCGACCAGGGTGACAGCGGCGCGCTCCCGCAGCGCCTCGGGCAGCAGCGGCAGCACCTCGTCCAGGAACCAGAGGATCCCGTCCACGTTGGGCGACAGGTCGGCATCCATGTTGCCGACGAACAGCAGGCCCGCGCGCGCCTCCGGCCCGGCGGGCGTGGGCGCCGCCTCGAGCGCATGGCCGATCACCCGCACATCGGGAACACCGGCCCGCCGCATCGCGTCGGCATCCAGCGGACTGACGGCGATCACGGTATCGGCCTGCCGTGCCAGCGCCATCTCGCGCGCCCGCAGCGCCGCCTCCCGCGCTGCCGGCAGGGGTCGGCCGGCCAGCGCCGCCTCTCCCGCCAGCCGGTCGGTGAAGATCGCCTCGGCGTCGTAGACAAGCCGCGCGGACCCGATCCGCCGCCGGCCGCCGGCCGCCAGGAAGGCGCGCATGTTGTGCGGGCGGCTGACCAGGACCAGGTCGAAACATCCGCCCCGCCCGGCCAGGAAGCGCTCGGCCAGGAAACGGTCAAGGGAGGGACAGTCGTCGCCCTGCACCACCTCCACCTCCCAGGGGACATGGCGGCGGATCGCATCCCAGCCGTAGGTCTCGGGCGCGGTGGTAACCAGGGTGACGGCCGCGCCGGAACCCTGGATCTGCTTGAGGATGGCGAGGGCGCGGGGGAAGCCGGCGCCCAGCTCCGGGGCCGGCGGCCGGTCGTCCACGATCAGCACGCGGCGGGCGGGCGGCGGCCAGATGCGGCCGGCAAGATCCGCCCCCGGCGGTTGGCGCCGGGCCAGGGCGTCGTGGTGCTTCGCCGCGAACAGGCCGCGGTTGCGGCGTTGCAGCTCCAGCGCATGGTCGCGCTTCTCGGAACTGCCGAATTCCAGATGGTTGACCCGCACCCGCGGGTCGTAGACCACCGCCAGCCCGGCCGCCCAGAGGCGCAGGCAGAAATCCGTCTCCTCATAGTAGGCCGGGCTGTAGGCGGTGTCGAACCGGCCCAGCCGCTCGAACACCTCCCGGCGGAACAGCAGGAAGGCGCCGGAGCAGTAGTCCACCGTCCGCCGGAACATGTACGGACCGGCAAGCGGATGGCCGCCGCGGCCGTAGCCCTTGCAGGTGCCGTCGTTCCAGACGATGGAGCCGGCCTCCTGCAGGCTGCCGTCGGGCAGCACGATGCGCCCGCCCACGGCGCCGACCGCCGGATCGGCGGCCGTCTCCAGGGCCAGCCGCACGGCATCGGGGGCGAGGAAGGCATCGCTGTTCAGGAGCAGCAGGAAGCGGCCCCGCGCCACCTCCGCCGCCTGGTTGACGGCCTGAAGGAAGCCGAGATTGTCGCCGTTGCGGATGATCCGGGCCCCCGCGCAACGCTCCAGCAGCCGCCCGGTGTCGTCGGCGGAGGCGTTGTCGACGACGATCAGTTCCCAGGCCGGCAGATCGGCGGCGAACAGATGTCGCAGACACTCGAAGCTCAGCTCCGCATTGTTGAACAGGATCAGCACGACGCTGACCTCCGGGGCCGGCGCCGGCGCCGGGGGCACGGTGAAGCGCCCCTGCCCCGCCAGAAAGTCCTCCATGCGCGCCCGCGCCTCGCGGCGGAACTCCTCGCGGCTGCGGGCGAAGGCATGGTCGGCCGTGGAGCGCTGGCGGCCGGCGCGCAGCCGGCGCAGCCGGTGGACCCAGCCCTGCAGGCCCGGAACGGAGGCCAGGGACCGTTTCAGGGTGGCGAGGAAGGGTCTGCCCGCTGGGGTCACGCTCGGTCTCCGGGCCGTCGGTCTTGCGCCGCCGCGTCAGGTCGGCGGCGGCCGGTATCGGCGACGATCAGTACAGGGCCGCGCGGCCGGAAGGCAATCCCGGGCAGCGGCAGGGCTTTGCTGCGCCCGCGACGCTGTGCTACCAGCGGACCGTGGCGCCGGGGGCCGGCGCGAACAAGGGCAAGGACCGGGGGACCGGGATGCAGGTGGAGACGACTCCGATCGCCGGCGTGCTGCTGATCACGCCCCGACGGTTCTTCGACGACCGCGGCTACTTCGTGGAACTCTACCAGGAGGAGCGCTACCGCGCCGCCGGGGTGGACGCGCGCTTCATGCAGGACAACAGGTCCCTGTCGCGCCCGGTCTACACCGTGCGCGGCCTGCATTTCCAGCGCCCGCCCTTCGCCCAGGCGAAGCTGGTCCAGGTCCTGCGCGGCAGCATCGTGGACGTGGCGGTGGACATCCGCCACGGCTCCCCCACCTTCGGCCGGCATGTCGCCGTCACCCTGTCGGCGGAGGCGGGCAACCAGCTCTATGTCCCGGCCGGCTTCGCCCACGGTTTCTGCACGCTCGAACCGGATACGGAGGTCCACTACAAGGTCTCCGCCCCCTATTCCCGGGAGCATGACGGCGGCATCCACTGGGCCGATCCGGCGCTGGGCATCGACTGGCCGGCGGGACCCGACCGGGCCGTCGTCTCCGACAAGGACCGCGTGCTCCCCCGCCTCGCCGATCTCGGCCCGCTGTTCCATTACGAAGGCGGAACGGATGCCTGAGACGATGGAGCGCCGCCGCCTGCTCCTGCTCGGCGGCACGGGACAGGTGGGCACCGCCCTGCGCCGGCTGGCCCCTGAGCGCGGCTGGTCCGTTTCGGCTCCGGAACGGTCCGTGCTGGACCTTGCGACGGCGGACAGGGACAGTCTCCGCCAGGCGGTCGCGGCGGCGGATCTGGTGGTGAACGCCGCCGCCTACACCCGCGTGGATCAGGCGGAGACGGAGCGTGACGCCGCCATCGCCGCCAATGCGACGGGGCCTGGCCTGCTGGCCCGTGTCTGTGCGGAGGCGGAACGGCCGCTGCTGCACCTCTCCACCGACTATGTCTTCGACGGCAGCGGCACCCGGCCCTACCGGGAGGACGATCCGGTGGCGCCGCTGGGCGTCTACGGCGCCAGCAAGGCGGCCGGAGAGGCGGCGGTGCGGGAGGCCGGGCCGCGGCATGTGATCCTGCGCACGGCCTGGGTCTTCTCCCCCGACGGGAACAACTTCCTGCGCACCATGCTGCGCCTGGGCCGGGAGCGGCCGGAGGTGCGGGTGGTGGACGACCAGCGGGGCTGCCCCACCGCCGCGGACGACATCGCCGCCGCCTGTCTGGGCATCGCGGACCGGCTGGCGGCGGACCGGCCGGACGACGCCTCCCCCCTGTGGGGCACCTTCCACGTCGCCGGCACCCCGGCGACGACCTGGCACGGCTTCGCCGCCGCGATCTTTGCGGAAGCGGAACGGAGAGGCCTGCCGGTGCCCCGGCTGCTGCCGATCACGACCGCGGACTATCCCACGCCGACCCGCCGCCCGGCCTTCTCTGTGCTGGACTGTACCAGGATCGGAACGGTCTACGGGATCGCGGCGCCGGACTGGCGGGCCGGGGTGCGGCGCTGCCTGGACCGGCTGACGGCGCACTGACGCGGCCTGGCTGCGCGCGCGGCCCTTGCGCCCGGACGGCGGCCGATGCACACATCCGCGACCGGCCGCCGTCGGGCCGGACCTTGAGACGAGGGGACAGCGCATGGCCTTCACCGCCCGGATTCTGCTGCTCGGCTCCGGCGAGCTGGGTCGGGAGTTCGCCATCTCGGCCAAGCGGCTGGGCTGCCATGTCGTGGCCTGCGACAGCTATGCCGGCGCTCCCGCCATGCAGGTGGCCGACGCGGCGGAGGTCTTCCCCATGCTGGATGCCGACCGGCTGCGCGACGCCATCGAGCGCCACCGGCCGGACTTCATCGTGCCGGAGGTGGAGGCGATCCGTACTGAGGTGCTGCAGGAGGTGGAGGCCCGGGGCTTCACCGTCGTGCCCTCCGCCCGCGCCACCTACATGACCATGAACCGCGACCGCATCCGCGAGGTCGCAGCGGTGGAGCTGGGGCTGCGCACCTCCCGCTACCGCTATGCCGAGAGCCTGGAGGACGTCGAGGCGGCCGCGGCCCACACCGGGTTTCCCTGCGTCATCAAGCCGGTGATGTCCTCCTCCGGCAAGGGCCAGAGCACGGTGGACGCACCGGACAAGCTGGCCGCCGCCTGGGAGTACGCCGTCGCCAACATGCGTGGCGACCGCCGCAAGGTGATCGTCGAGGAGTTCATCCGCTTCGAGTACGAGATCACCCTGCTGACCGTGCGGACGCGGCAGGGCGTGCTGTTCTGCGAGCCGATCGGCCACCGGCAGGAGCGCGGCGACTACCAGGAATCCTGGCAGCCCGTGGGCATGGCCCCCGCCCTGCTGGCCGCCGCGCAGGAGATGGCGCGCAAGGTGGTGGACGATCTGGGCGGCTACGGTATCTTCGGCGTGGAGTTCTTCGTCACGAAGGACGAGGTGATCTTCTCCGAACTGAGCCCGCGGCCGCACGACACCGGCATGGTGACGCTGCTGTCGCAGACCCTGTCGGAATTCGACCTGCACGCCCGCGCCATCCTGGGCCTGCCGATCCCGGCCATCGACCTGCGCGGGCCGACCGCCTCGGCCGTCATCCTGGCCGACCGCGATTCCGACCGTTTCGCCTTCGAGGGTCTGGCCGAGGCGCTGGCCGTGGGCCGCGCGGACCAGGCAGTGGATGTGCGCCTGTTCGGCAAGCCGACGACGCGCCCCTACCGCCGCATGGGCGTGGCGCTCGCCACCGGCACCACCGCCGAGGAGGCACGCCGCACCGCGACCGAGGCCGCGGCACGGGTGCATATCCGCTACGAATAGGGCCGGCGCTCCGAACGGGAGCCGGGAGGCGGATCAGTCCGCCAGCCAGCGCCGCAACAGGTCGAGGGTGACCATGCCCTCCCCCTCCCGCTCCTCGCCGCCGGCCAGACGGACGAAGGGGGCGTCCGGCTCGCCCAGGTCGCTCAGCACGCAGAGCACCCGCTCCGCCGGGCCGGGCTCGGTGAAGGCGGAACGGGTGATGACCGTGGGCAGGCCGGCCGCCAGGGCGGCCTCGGCGCCGGCCGCCGAGTCCTCGATGGCGACGCAGTCCGCCGCGGCACAGCCGAGCCGCTCCAGGGCGTAATGGTAGACGTCCGGCGCGGGCTTCTTGTTCGGCACCATGTCGCCGGCGGCGATGACGGCAACGGTATGCGCCACGTCCCGCCCCGCCGTCGCCAGCAGCGCCTCCACATTCTCCGGGCTGGTGGTGGTGGCGATGGCGACCGGAATGCCGGCCGCGTGCGCCTCCAGCATCAGCCGGGCCACGCCGGGCCGCAGCCGCGCCTCCCCCGCCGTGATCAAGTCGGCATAGGTCCGGGTCTTCGCCGCGTGCAGATCCGCCAGCGAGGCCTCGGCCCGCGCCGCGTCGGGCGGGTCATAGGCCGCGATGTAGTGGAGCAGACGCTCCTTGCCGCCGGCCACCGCCAGGAGATCGCGGTAGAGGGCGGGGTCCCAGTCCCAGTCCAGGCCGAACTCCTGGAAGGTCCGGTTGAAGGCCTGACGGTGCAGTTCCTCCGTCTCGGCCAGGGTGCCGTCCACGTCGAAGAGGATGGCCTTCGGGCGCATGGGGTCCCTTTCTGCGGGGGTGGGGGCCGGATCAGGCCCGCCGCGACGCCAGGGAGGCGATCGCGCCGGGCAACGCATCGAATCGGTCGATCACATGGTCGGCCCCCAGCTCGGGGACCGGCACGCGGGAATAGCCGTAGGTGACGGCGACGACGGGCACCCCGGCGGCGCGCGCCGTGGCGACATCGTTCTCGCTGTCGCCCACCATCAGGGCCCCGGCCGGCGATGCCCCCATGCGTGCGATAGCCGCCAGCAGCGGCTCCGGCGCCGGCTTGCGCTGGGGCAGCGTGTCGCCGCCGACGACGGCGGCCAGCAGATCCAGCAGGCCGAGGTCGCGCAGCAGGTCGCGGGTGATCGCCTCGGGCTTGTTGGTGCAGACGGCAAGGCCGTGCCCCGCCGCGGCCAGCGCCCGCAGGGTGTCCAGCACCCCGGGGAAGATGCAGGCCGGATCGGCGGGGATGGCGCCATAGATGGCCATGAAGCGGTCGAGGGCGGCGTCCTGCGCCCCCGCGTCGGGCAGGCCGCCGGTCGCCTCCAGCCCGCGCTCCACCAGCCGGCGCACGCCATCGCCGACGAAGCGCCGCACCTGGGCCGGCGACACGGTCGGCCGGCCCAGATCCATCAGCGTGCGGTTCAGCGCCTGCCCGATGTCGGGAACGCTGTCCAGCAGGGTCCCGTCCAGATCGAAGACCAGGGCCGGGAAGGCCTGGACGGTCGGCTCCGGACGGGAAGTCATCGCCGTGCTCCCGCTCACGCCGCAGCGCGCCCGGCGGCGTAGAAGGCGGCCATCTTCTCCAGCGGCAGCGGCTTGATGCGCGAGGCCTGACCGGCCGTGCCGAACTGCTCGAAACGCTCCTGGCAGAGCGCCTTGGCGGCCTTGGTCGCCTCGGCCAGGAACTTGCGCGGGTCGAACTCGTCCGGCTTCTTCGCCATCAGACGGCGGATGGCGCCGGTCATGACCAGACGCACGTCGGTGTCGATGTTGACCTTGCGCACGCCGTAGCGGATGCCCTGCTGGATCTCCTCCACCGGCACGCCGTAGGTCTCCTTGATGGCCCCGCCGTTCTCCCGGATGATCTCCAGCCAGTCCTGCGGCACGGAGGAGGAGCCGTGCATCACGAGGTGGGTGTTCGGGATGCGCTCGTGGATCTCCTTCACCCGGCCGATGGCGAGGATGTCGCCCGACGGCTTGCGGGTGAACTTGTAGGCGCCGTGGCTGGTGCCGATGGCGATGGCCAGCGCGTCCACGCCGGTGGCGGCGACGAACTGAGCCGCCTGCTCCGGATCGGTCAGGAGCTGGTCGTGCGAGAGCACGCCCTCGGCGCCGGAGCCGTCCTCCTCACCCGCCTGACCGCTCTCCAGCGAGCCGAGGCAGCCCAGCTCGCCTTCGACCGAAACGCCGACAGCGTGGGCGAACTCCACCACCTTGGCCGTGACCGCGACATTGTACTCGTAGCTGGAGGGGGTCTTCATGTCCTCCTTCAGCGAACCGTCCATCATCACGCTGGTGAAGCCGGAGCGGATCGACTGCTGGCAGACGGCCGGGCTGCCGCCATGGTCCTGGTGCATGCAGATCGGAATGTGCGGCCACATCTCCACCGCCGCCTCGACCATGCGGCGCAGGAACGGCTCGCCGGCGTACTTGCGGGCACCGGCGGAGGCCTGGAGGATCACCGGGCTGTCGCAGGCGTCGGCCGCCTGCATGATCGCGTGGATCTGTTCCATGTTGTTGATGTTGAACGCCGGCACCCCGTAGCCATGCTCGGCGGCATGGTCGAGGAGCTGACGGAGGGAGATCAAGGCCATCGGATTCCTCCAGATTCTGTCGTTGTGTCGGCCGTTGTGTCGGCGCCGGTCGCGCCGTCGTTGCCAGTCCCGGGTCAGACGCGGCCCAGCAGCCGCGCCGTGCGCTGCGCCACGGCATCGGCCGTGAGGCCGAAGAAGCGGTAGAGGTCGCCGGCCGGGGCGGATTCGCCGAAGCGCGCGATGCCCACCACGTCGCCGTCCAGGCCGACATACTTGCGCCAGAGGTCGGGGGCCCCGGCCTCCACGGCCATGCGCGGCACGCCGGCGGGCAGCACGGACGCCTTCCACGCCTCGTCCTGGCGGTCGAACAGCTCGCAGCAGGGCATGGAGACGACCCGCGCCGCGATGCCGCGCCCGGCCAGCACCGTCCTGGCCTCCATCACCACCTGCACCTCGGAGCCGGTGGCGATCAGCACCACGTCCGGCCTGCCGCCATCGGCCTCCGCCAGCACATAGCCGCCGCGGGCGGCGCCGTCGGTCCGGCCGGGGCCGCTCTGCGCCGGCAGCCCCTGCCGGGACAGCAGCAGGCAGCTCGGGCCGGTGTGGCGCTCCACGGCGGTACGCCACGCGACCGCCGTCTCCAGCGCATCGCAGGGCCGCCAGACATCCATGTTGGGCATCAGCCGCAGGCTGGCGGCGTGCTCGATCGGCTGGTGGGTCGGCCCGTCCTCGCCCAGGCCGATGCTGTCGTGCGTCAGCACATGGACGACGCGCAGCCCCATCAGGGCGGCCAGCCGCAGGCCGTTGCGGGCATAGTCGGAGAAGACCAGGAAAGTGCCGCCGAACGGCAGGTAGCCACCATGCAGCGCCACGCCGTTCATCATCGCGGTCATGCCGAACTCGCGCACGCCGTAATGCACGTAGCTGCCGCCGCCGGTCATGCGGACCGAGGCGGAACCCTTCCAGTCGGTGAGGTTGGAGCCGGTCAGGTCGGCCGAGCCGCCCAGCATCTCCGGCAGCAGGCCGGCCAGGGCCTGGATCGCCTGCTGCGAGGCCTTGCGGGTGGCGACGGTGTCGGTGCGGGCCGCCGTCTCCGCGATCCAGGCGTCGGCCGCCCTGGCGAAGTCCGCCGGCAGCTCGCCCGAGACGCGGCGGGTGAACTCGGCCGCCAGATCGGGGTGCGCCTCGGCATAACGGCGGAACCGCTCCTGCCACGCGCCCTCCAGGGCGGCGCCGCGGCCGCGCGCGTCCCAGCCGGCGCGCACGTCCTCGGGGATCTCGAACGGGGCCGCGGTCCAGCCCATCTCCGCCTTGGCGGCGGCGGACTCGGCGGCCCCCAGGGGCGCGCCGTGGACATCGTGGGTGCCGGCCTTGGCCGGGCTGCCCCAGCCGATGACGGTCTTGCAGCAGATCAGGGTGGGCTTGCCGCAGGGTGTCACCGCCTCGGCCAGCGCCCGGTCCAGCGCCGCCGCGTCGTGCCCGTCCACGTCGCGGATGACGCGCCAGCCATAGGCCTCGAACCGCTTCGGCGTGTCGTCGGCGAACCAGCCGACGACATGGCCGTCGATGGAGATGCCGTTGTCGTCATAGAGCACGACCAGCTTCTCCAGCCCCAGCGTGCCCGCGAGCGAGCAGACCTCGTGGCTGAGACCCTCCATCAGGCAGCCGTCGCCGACGAAGCAGAAGGTGCGGTGATCGACGATGGTGTGGTCCGGCCGGTTGAACTCGGCCGCCAGCAGGCGCTCGGCCAGCGCCATGCCGACGGCGTTGGCGATGCCCTGGCCGAGCGGGCCGGTCGTCGTCTCCACGCCCGGCGTGAGGCCGTATTCGGGGTGGCCCGGCGTCTTGGAGTGGAGCTGGCGGAACCGCTTCAGCTCCTCGATCGGCAGGTCGTAGCCGGTGAGGTGCAGCAGACCGTAGAGCAGCATCGAGCCGTGGCCGTTCGACAGCACGAAGCGGTCACGGTCCGGCCAGGCCGGATCGGCCGGGTTGTGGCGCAGGTGACGGCGCCACAGCGCCTCGGCGATGTCGGCCATGCCCATGGGCATGCCGGGGTGGCCGGACTTGGCCGCCTCCACCGCGTCGATCGCCAGCACCCGCAGCGCGTTGGCAAGGTGCCGACGCTCCGCCGGGGACAGGGGGTCGGGCATCGTCGGGGCAAGGGCTTCCTGTGCGCCGGCCTCTGCGGTCGCGGTCATGGCAAATCCTCCGGGTGGGTTCGGGCGACGTCGGGCCACCCTTGTGCTTGGAATTCTAGAACGCCTTCTTCTTGCGATCCATGAGCTGCCAGATCATGGGGGTGAAGATCAACTGCATGGCCAGCGCCATCTTATCGCCCGGGCAGACGATGGTGTTGGGCCGGGACATGAAGCTGTCCTTCAGCATCGCCAGCAGGTAGGGGAAGTCGATCCCCTTGGGGTTGGCGAAGCGGATGACCAGCATGCTCTCGTCGGAGCTGGGAATGTCGCGGGCGACGAAGGGATTGCTGGTGTCCACCGTCGGCACGCGCTGGAAGTTCACGTCCGTCAGGCTGAACTGCGGGCAGATGTACTTCACATAGTCCGGCATGCGGCGCAGGATCGTATCGACCACGGCCTCCTGCGAATAGCCGCGCATGTTGCGGTCGCGGTGGATCTTCTGGATCCACTCCAGGTTCACGATGGGCACGACGCCGATCCTGAGATCGACATGGCGGGACACGTCAACCCGGTCGGTCTTCACGCAGCCGTGCAGGCCCTCGTAGAACAGGATGTCGGTGTCGGCCGGCAAGGTCTCCCAGTCGGTGAAGGTGCCGGGCTCCTGACCGTAGGGCTCGGCCTCCTTGTCGTCGTGCAGGTACTTGCGGACACGGCCCTGGCCTGTCTCGCCGTAGTGGCGGAACAGATCCTCCAGCTCCTCGAACAGGTTCGCCTCGGGGCCGAAATGGCTGAAGTCGGGCTGGTTGTTCTCCTGCGCTTCCTTCATCTTCGCCCGCATCTCCTTGCGGTCGTAGCGATGGAAGCTGTCACCCTCGACGATGGCCGCGGTGACGCCCTCACGGCGGAAGATCTGCTGGAAGGTGCGGGTGACGGTGGTCGTCCCGGCGCCGGACGAGCCGGTGATGGCGATGATGGGGTGCTTGACCGACATGGTGGCTCCTGCCCGTCCGGGCTCAATCCTGGGTGGCGGAAACGGGGGTGATGAAGACCGAGCGGGTGCCGAACAGCGGCGCCTCGAACTTCAGGTCCTCCCCCCGGTCGTAGGCTGCATGGTAGCGGTCGAGCCGCTCCACCTCGGCCTTGGAGCCGAGGATCAGGGGCACGCGCTGGTGCAGGCTCTCCGGCTTGATGTCCAGGATGCGCTGACGTCCGGTGCTGGCGGCCCCGCCGGCCTGTTCCACCACCATGGCGATGGGGTTGGCCTCGTAGAGCAAGCGGAGACGGCCGGGCTTGCAGGACGGGCGGGTATCCCGCGGGTACATGAACAGGCCGCCGCGGATCAGGATGCGGTAGACCTCCGCCACCAGACTGGCGACCCAGCGCATGTTGAAGTCCTGCCCGCGCGGGCCGGTCTTGCCCTCGATGCACTCCTCCACGTAGCGGCGGACGGGCGGTTCCCAGAAACGCTCGTTCGAGGCGTTGATGGCGAACTCGCACGCCTTCTCGGGGATGCGCATGTTCGGATGCGTCAGGGTATAGGCGCCGACCTCGCGGTCCAGCGTGAAGCCGTGCACGCCCTCGCCGAAGGTGGTGATGATCATGTCCACCGGGCCGTAGAGGGCGAAGCCGGCCGCCACCTGCTGCGTGCCCGGCTGCAGGAAATCCTCGACGGTCGGTTCGGTCACGCCCTCGGGCGCGCGCAGGATCGAGAAGATGGTGCCGACCGTGACGTTGACGTCCAGGTTGGAGGAACCGTCCAGCGGATCGAAGACCAGGAGGTAGCGGCCGCGCGGGAACTGCGCGGGAATGACGTAGGGCTCCTCCATCTCCTCCGAGGCCATGCCGCAGACCTGGCCGCCGAACTCGCAGTTCCGCAGGAAGATCTCGTTGGCGATGAGGTCCAGCGGCTTCTGCATCTCGCCATGGACGTTCACGCCGGGCGCCGCGACGGTTTCCACCCCGATGGGGGTGTAAGGCTGCTTGAGGGAGCCCCGGGCGACGGCCGTCGCAATGAACTTGCAGGCGGTCTGCACGTCGTTCAGCAGCGCGGTCAGTTCGGTATCGCTGCCACCGCGGCGGCGCTGATCTTCGATTATGAAGCGACTGAACGTCGTTCGACGATGCGGCATCTGATTCCCCCGTTCTCAATCCTGCCGGCGGTTCGCTCGCCAGCTTGTCGGTTTCACCGCCGGAAGGACGGCGCCTATTGCGCGAAAACCCGGCTCTTGCGGATGTCCTCTCCCGTGATCGTCTGCAGGGCTTCCAGGTCAAGCGGCGCTCCGCGCGCCTCGAACAGCCGGTTTGCCTGACGCAGACGGGCACGGTCCAGCGCGTTCCGGATGGAGCGCGCATTGGAGAAACGCGGTTGTGCCATCCGGCGCGTGATGTAATCCCGCATCGCCGACTCCGCATCCGGCGAGAAGCGGTAGTTCATCCCGTCCATCATCAGCCGCGCGATCTGCATCAGCTCTTCCGGCTCATAGTCCGGGAAGTCCACATGATGGGCGATGCGCGAGGCCATGCCGGGGTTGGACTTGAAGAAGGTGTCCATCCGGTCCTTGTAGCCGGCCAGGATGACGACCAGATCGTCCCGGTTGTCCTCCATCACCTGCAACAGGATCTCGATGGCTTCCTGCCCGTAGTCGCGCTCGTTCTCCGGGCGGTACAGGTAGTAGGCCTCGTCGATGAACAGCACACCACCCATGGCGCGCTTCAGCACGTCCTTGGTCTTGGGCGCGGTGTGGCCGATGTACTGGCCGACCAGATCGTCGCGCGTGACGCTGACGACATGGTCGCGCCGGATGTAGCCCAGCCCGTGCAGGATGCCGGCCATCCGCCGGGCCACGGTGGTCTTGCCGGTGCCGGGATTGCCGGTGAAGCACATGTGCAGCGGCGGCGGGTCCGCCTGCATGCCGAGGGAGCGGCGCGCCCGCTCCACCAGCAGCAGGGCCGCGATCTCGCGGATGCGGGTCTTCACCGGCTTCAGGCCGACCAGCTCGCGGTCCATCTGTTCCAGCATCGTGCCGATGCCGGAGTCGCGGTACAGGGAGTCCAGATCCACCGTCCGGGGCGTGTCTGACGCCGCCGCACCGCCCGCCGCCGCCGCGGGACCGTCCATGGGCGTGCTCATGCCGACCTCCCGCCGGTGCTGGCCGGCGCCTCCTCCAGCGCGGCGCGCAGGGCGCGCACCACCTCATGGTAGCCGCCGTCGGCATCGCGGGCGCCGAAGATGGCGGACCCGGCGACGAAGGTATCCGCCCCGGCATCCGCCACCGCGCGGATGTTGGACGGCTTGATGCCGCCATCCACCTCCAGCCAGATCTCCGCCCCCGTGCGTTCGGTGTGGGCGTCGATGCGGCGGCGGATGGCGGCGATCTTGTCGAGCGCCGACGGAATGAAGGACTGCCCGCCGAAGCCGGGATTGACCGACATCACCAGGATCAGGTCCAGCCGGTCCATCACATGGTCGAGATGATGGAGCGGCGTCGCCGGGTTGAGAACCAACCCGGCGCGGCAACCCTGGTCGCGGATCAGCGCCAGGGTGCGGTCCACATGATCGGATGCTTCCGGATGGAAGCTGATGATGTCGGCGCCGGCCTTGGCGAACATGGGGACCAGGGCGTCCACCGGGCGCACCATCAGGTGCACGTCGATGGGCGCCTTGGTGCAGGGCCGGATCGCCTCGCAGACCAGCGGGCCGATCGTGAGGTTGGGCACGTAATGGTTGTCCATCACGTCAAAATGGATGACGTCGCACCCGGCCTCCACGACCCGCTGCACCTCCTCCCCCAGCCGCGCGAAGTCGGCCGAGAGGATGGAGGGGGCGAGACGATGACGCCGCGGGGGCCTATCGGCCATTTCCCGTCCCCGCCTGATAACGCCGCCCCGCGGGGCTGGACGTGGCGTAGCTGCGGATCGTGTAGTGGACCTGCCGGCCCGCGCCCTCGTCGCGCACCAGCTCGAAGCCGGGCTCCTCGGCGGGACGGTTGACGATGAACGACATGCGCACGGACTCGAACCCTTCCGAGCTGTCGAAGGCCAGCACCTTGACATACATGTCCGGGTGCGCCTTGCGGCAGGCGTCGATCTCCATCACGACACCCTTGGCGTCGCGGAGGTCGAACATGGGCGTGCCCCACATGTGCCAGTAGTAGTTGCGCGGGTGCGGATCGTCCGTGTACTCGACCGCCACCGCCCAGCCCTGCTCAAGGGCGTACTGCACCTGCTTGGAGATCTCCGCGTCGGTCAGGTCCGGCAGGAAGGAGAATTGGCCTTGGGTCAACCGCATGGGTCTGGTCCTCTTCTGCAATCCGCCGCGATCAGGCGGGCGTGGGGGTGGGAACGAAATCGACGCTGTCGGTGGAGGCGTAGTCGAAGGTGACGTCCTTCCACGTCTCCAGCGCGGCGCGCAGCGGGCCGCACCAGCGGGCGGCGTCCTGGAGGATCTGCGGCCCCTCGTTCCAGATGTCGCGGCCCTCGTTGCGGGCCTTCACCATCGCCTCCAGTGCCACGCGGTTGGCCGTCGCGCCGGCCTGGATGCCCTCCGGATGGCCGATCGTGCCGCCGCCGAACTGCAGCACCACGTCCTCGCCCAGATAGGTCAGGAGCTGGTGCATCTGGCCGGCATGGATGCCGCCCGAGGCCACCGGCATCAGCTTCTTCAGGCTGGCCCAGGGCTGGTCGAAGAAGATGCCGTGCTGGAGATTCTGCGGCACATGCGTCTCGCGGCAGGTATCGTAGACACCGCGGATGACGTTGGGGTCGCCCTCCAGCTTGCCGACGACGGTGCCGGCATGGATGTGGTCGACACCGGCCATGCGCATCCACTTGGCGATGACGCGGAACGACACGCCGTGCGACTTCTGCCGGGTGTAGGTCGAGTGGCCCGCCCGGTGCAGGTGCAGGATCATGTCGTTCTTGCGGGCCCACTTCGCCATGGACTGGATGGCGGTGTAGCCGATCACCAGATCGATCATGATGATGACGCTGCCCAGCTCCTTGGCGAACTCGGCGCGCTCGTACATGTCCTCCATGGTGGCGGCGGTGACGTTCAGGTAGGTGCCCTTCACCTCCCCCGTCTCCGCCATGGCGCGGTTGACACCTTCCATGCAGTAGAGGAAGCGGTCGCGCCAGTGCATGAAGGGCTGCGAGTTGATGTTCTCGTCGTCCTTCGTGAAGTCGAGACCGCCTTTCAGGGCCTCATAGACGACACGGCCGTAGTTGCGGCCCGAGAGGCCCAGCTTCGGCTTCATGGTGGCGCCCAGCAGCGGGCGGCCATAGACGTTCAGGCGCTCGCGCTCCACCACGATGCCGGTCGCCGGACCCTGGAAGGTCTTCAGGTAGGCGACGGGGATGCGCATGTCCTCCAGGCGCAGGGCCTTGAGCGGCTTGAAGCCGAAGACGTTGCCGATGATCGAGGCGGTCAGGTTGGCGATCGAGCCTTCCTCGAACAGGTCGAGGTCATAGGCGATGTACGCGAAATACTGGCCCGGCGAGCCCGGGACGGGATCGACGCGGTAGGCCTTGGCCCGGTAGTGGTCGCAGTTGGTCAGCCGATCGGTCCAGACCACCGTCCAGGTGGCGGTGGAAGACTCGCCGGCGACGGCAGCCGCGGCTTCCTCGGCATCCACACCGTCCTGCGGCGTGATGCGGAAGACGGCGAGGACGTCCGTGTCCTTAGGCTCGTAGTCGGGGACCCAGTACCCCATCTGCCGGTACTTCAACACACCCGGCTTGTAGCGGGCCTTTGCGTCCAGCTGATCACCGGAAACACGGGTATCCATGGCGACTACCCCTATTGGTTGCTGAGGCATTTCCTCGATGGCCGCACCCTAGCTGGGGATTTTATCGAGGACAATTCAAATGGACTGGCGGTATCGTTGAGGGATCCCTAAACGATTTCCGAGCCGGCCATGTCCATCCGCAACGCCACGATCCGGCAGCTCCAGATCTTCGCGGCGGCCGCGCGCACCCTGTCGTTCGCCCGGGTGGCCGAGCAGTTCCGCCTGACGCCGGGCGCGATCTCCTTCCAGATCAAGCAGATAGAGGGGCTGTGCGGATTCCCGCTGTTCGAGCGGGTCGGCCGCAGCGTGGTGCTGACCGATGCCGGGGCCGCATTGCTGGACCATGCCACCGTGATCCTGAAGGAACTGAACGACGCCGACCAGCAGATGGAAGCGCTGCGCGGCAGCACCGGCGGCAGTGTGACGCTGGGGCTGGTCAGCACGGCCAAGTACATTGTGCCGCACCTGCTGTCCCGCTTCCAGGCGGAGCGGCCGGGGGTGACCATCACCCTGCAGGATGGCAACCGCCGCAAGATCCATGCGGCCGTCATCAAGGGCGATGTGGACATCGCCATCATGGGCCGGCCCTCGGCCGAGGTGGTCGAGTCGGTGGCCTTCGCCAACCACCCCTCGACCATCATCGCCGCCCCCAGCCATCCGCTGACCCGGGGCGGGCGGCTGCGGCTGCACGACCTGGAGAACGAGCGGTTCATCGTGCGCGAGGAGGGATCGGGCACCCGGGCGCTGATGGACGGTTTCTTCCGCAGCCAGGGTCTGACCCCGCGGATCGCCATGACCACCAGCAGCAACGAGATGATCAAGCAGGCGGTGATGGCCGGCATCGGCATCGCCCTGATCTCGCGCCACACCATCCAGCTTGAGCTGGCCATCGGCCTGCTGCGCGAGCTGGACATCGAGGGGCTGCCGCTGATGCGCGCATGGTACGTGGTCCACCGCCGCAGCCTGCCGCTGCTGCCGGTCCACAGCCAGTTCCGCCAGTTCATGCAGGAACGCGGCCAGGCCATCATCGACGACCTGGCCCGCCGGCACACCGGCCGTCTGCCGACGGGGTGAGCGCGGGGCGGCCAGCCCTCCCCCCTGCGCGTCCCCTCCCCTGTGCCGCCCTATGCCGCCCGGATCGCCGTCAGGAAGTCGGCGACCTGACGGCGCAGGGCCTCGGCGTCGCGGGACAGATCATGGGACGCGGTGAGGAAGCGGCCGGCCGCAGCCCCCGTCTGCACCGCGGCCTCCTTCACCTGCACGATGTTCTCCGTGACCTCCTGGGTGCCCTGGGCCGCCTGCTGCACGTTGCGGGTGATCTCGGACGTGGTGGCGTTCTGTTCCTCGATGGCCGAGGCGATGGAAGAGGCGATCTGGTTCATGCTGGTGATCGTCGCCCCGATCCGTCCGATGGCGGCGACCGTACCGTCGGTCGCGCTCTGCACGCTGGAGATCTGGGCTGAGATGTCCTCGGTCGCGCTGGCCGTCTGGTTGGCCAGGGCCTTCACCTCGCTGGCCACGATGGCGAAGCCCTTGCCGGCATCGCCGGCCCGCGCTGCCTCGATCGTGGCGTTCAACGCCAGCAGGTTGGTCTGGCTGGCGATGTCCTGGATCAACCGGACCACGTCGCCGATGCGGGCCGCCGCCTCGGCCAGATTCTGGACCGTGGCCATGGTCTGCTCCGCCTCCTCCGCCGCCTGCGCGGCGACGCTGTTGGAGCGGGCCATCTGGCGGCTGATCTCCTGGATGGAGGCCGTCATCTCCTCCGCCGCGGAGGCGACGGTCTGCACGTTGGCCGAGGTCTGCTCGGCCGCCGCAGCGGAAGCACCGGCCTGCTGGTTGGTCTGGTCCGCCAGTGTGGCCATGCCGTCGGCCGTGCGGCTGAGATCCGTTGCGGAACCGCCGACGCGGTCGAGAACGCCGCCCACGGCCTGGTCGAACTGCCGGACCAGACGCTCGATCTCGGCGGCCCGGGCCTGTCTGGCCGCCTGTTCCTGCCGCTGCGCGGCCTCCAGCCGGCGCTGTTCGAGCGCCCCCTGCTTGAACACCTCCAGCGCCTTGGCCATCATCCCGACCTCGTCGCCGCGGTCGCTGCCGTCCACGGTCCGGTCGAGATTGCCGGCGGCCAGATCGCGCATGGCGGCGGCAAGGCCCAGAAGAGGGCCGGCAATGCCGCGCCGGGAGATGATCTGGGCCGCCACCGCCGCGGCCACGACCCCGGCAAGCGTGATCACGGCCAGCAGCCGGATTGCCGCCCAGGACCCCTGGGTCGCCGCTGCGGAGGCCTCGGCCATCCGGCGCTTCAGATCATCGGTCAGGGCGATGGTCGCATCCCGCACCCTGTCGAGGGCGGGATCGAATGTCTCGGCCATCAGCCTGTTGGCGGCGGCCACATCGCCCCGGTCCAGCGCCGCATGGATGGCCGGAACATGGCCCATCATGCCGTCGAACAGACGTTGCAGGTCGGCCGCCTCCCCCGCCAGCGACGGCATGATGGTGACCAGCGTCGCCACCCGCTGGGCGAAGGCCTCGCCCAGCTCCTTCGTCGACTGCGCGACCTTCGCCCGCTCGCCCTTGTCGGTCACGGCGATGGCCTTGTACATGTTGCGCCCGACCCGCATGGTCGTGACCGTCAGACGGGGCCCCCAGGTCGCGGCCTCTACCTCGCTGGCAATAAGGCTGGCATAGCGCGCATCAATCGAGCGCAGTTTCATACCAGAGAATGCAGAAATTATCACACAGATCAGAAGCATGAGCGCGACAACGCCCATGATTTTCACGGAAATCTTGAGGTTTTTCATCGGCCCACCCCAGAATTTTTGACGAGCCCCGATCTGTGTCGGATTTTACGGCTCCAGGTCGCGCAAGGGCATAACCACAAGAGTTACTGCCACATTAACCGGCCTTCTCTTTCTGATGTCCGGCAATGCATCAGGGCCATTGGCATCTGGACGCGGAGGACATGGATCGGACAGGGTTTTTTTATGCCACCCCTTCACCGTCATCAGACGGATGCGGGGTTTCCTACCGAGGGAGATGCGCCTGGAGGATGGCGTCGATCATGGCGGCGTCGAACGGCTTGGGCAGGGTGGCGCTGGCGCCCAGGCTGAGGGCGAGCTGGAACTGGTCGATCCCGTCATGGTGGCTGTCCCCGCTCATCACGACGACCGTCAGCCCTGCACGGTGCGGGGCGAGAGCGTGCAGCAGATCGATGCCGGTGCCACCGGACATGAAGATGTCGGTGAACAGAAGGTCGGGCCGGCTGTCACGCACGGCGGCCACCCCTTCGCCGCCGCTGGCGGCTTCCCGGACGGACCAGCCGCGCTGATGCAGAAGCCGCCGGAGCAGCCGGCGGATATCGGGATCGTCGTCCACCACGAGGGCGGCTGGCATGGAGATGGCTTTCCTGATGCGGCAGCGCAGGCTCCATCATGCACGATCCCGGTGTCGCCGGGATGGACGGCTCATGTCGGATTGTGTCGGATTGTTTCCTGCGGCAGCACCCCGGCGCGGATGAGCGCGTCCGCCAGACTGGCCAGGGCCAGCGGCTTGCGCACGAAGACGTCCGCCCCGATCTGCCCGGCCTCGACCCCCAGCTCGAAGCCGCTCATCTGGATGACACGGGGAACGCCGGCAGCGCGGGCTGCGGCGATCAACTGCCGCACGGACCCGCCGGGCATCGAGTGATCGGTCAGCAGCAGGTCGGGCGGCAGGCCCCGGCGCTCCAGGTCCGCCAGCGCCTCACCGATGTCCGCCGCGGCCGCGACCTCCAGCCCCAGCCGACGCAGCAGGCGGCAGGCGACGATCCGCACATCGGGATCGTCATCCACCACCAGGGCGGCGCCGCGGAAGGCGGGGGTCACGCTTTCCTCCCCCGCCACGCTGGCGGTCCCGTCATCCCCGGCCAGGGGCAGGTGGATGGTGAAGGTCGTGCCCTCTCCCGGGGCCGAGCGCACCGCGATGTCGCCGCCCCAGGCGGAGATGATTCCGTAGGCCACCGAGAGGCCGAGGCCGGTGCCGCGGCCCGCCGGCTTGGTCGTGAAGAACGGCTCGAAGACGCGGCTGCATACGGAGTCGGGCATGCCGGGGCCGTCGTCGGTCACCGTGATCGCCGCACAGCGACGCATCCCGGCCTCCCCGCCCTCTGCCGTGGCGTCCGGTCGGAGGACGATGCCGACATCCACGGCGATGCGCCCGCCCTCCTCCTGCAAAGCGTCACCGGCGTTCTTGATCAGGTTGACCAGCACCTGTTGCAGGCGACCGGCATCGCCCCGGATCCGCAGCCCCGGCGGCACAGGCCCGACCGTCAGCCGGACGGTCGGGGGCAGGCTGGAGCGCAGGAGCTTCACGCTCTCCGCCACCGCATCGGCCACCGGCACGGGACCCAGCGCTTCGCTCCCGGGGCGGCTGAAGGCCAGCATCTGGGCGACGATGTCGCGCGCCCGCCGGGCCGCCCGGTGGATCACCTCCACATCCTCGTGGTCCTGCGAGCCCTCCGGCAGGCTGGACAGCAGCAGGTCGGCATAGCCCAGGATGGGCGTGAGCACGTTGTTGAAGTCGTGTGCGATGCCGCCGGCCAGCGTGCCGACCGTGCGCAGCTTGTCGGCCTGCTGCAACTGCCCGCGCAGGGCCGCCTCGCGCTCCTCCCCGGCCCGGCGCAGGGTCAGGTCGCGCAGCATGGCGATATGGACGGAACGGCCGCCCAGCCGGGCCGCGGTGACGGTCAGATCGACCGGGAACGGGGTGCCGTTGCGACGGCGGCCCTCCAGTTCGCGCGGCAGCCGGCGGACACCGCCGCCCGACCGCAGCAGATCATCGGGCGGGCGCCCCGCCTCCCCGGCATCCTCCGCCAGTCCACCGGCGATCAGAACGGAGAAGGGCTGACCGTCCAGGGCAGCCGCATCCCAGCCGAACATGGTCTCGGTGGCGCGGTTCGCCGACGTGATCCGTCCCTCCTGGTCCAGGGTCAGGATCGCGTCCGGCACGGTATCCAGGATGGCGGCATTGCGCGACTTCTCGTCGGCGATGTCCTGCGACTGGCGGGCGGATTCCGACAGCAGCCGTGTCTCCACCTGCTCCGACGCGGCGGTGTTGCGGCGCACGAGACCGACCATCGGACGGAAGACGGCCACGGCCAGGACCAGCAGCAGCAGCAGAGTCACGAGCCAGACCGCCAGTTCGACCTGCCGCACCACGGCCAGATTGCGCTCCGCCTCGTCCTCATAGAACTGAACGGCTGCCTCCAGCGCCTCCAGCAGCGGTCCCGTGCCGGTCTGTCGCAAATCCTCCCAGGCCGGATCGTCGGGCCCCACGGACCCGGCCGGAAGATCCAGCAGCGCCCTGGCCCTGTCGATATAACCGTGCAGACGGAGGTCCAGGGCGTGCGGCGGCTGCCGGTACAGCCTCTGCAGATCCGTGCTCGGCTCGACCAACGGAGCCAGCGGCAGCGACAGCCCCAGCAGCCGGTCATGGGCGGCCAGCATGCGGTCGATCAGGTCCTCGACGGCGGCCCGCCGGTCGCTGCGGGTCGCCTCGTCCCGCGCATCCAGATAGTCGTGGACCAGGACCAGCAGACGCTGGCTCTTCATGCGCTGACGCCCGGCGCTGTTGATCACCTCCGCGAAGACCTCCTGCGCCTCGACCACCAGACTGGTGGTGATGAACTTGGTGGAGGCCAGCAGGGCCAGCAGGACCAGCGCCGGCACGTAGAGCAGGGTCAGGCGCCGGGCCAGGGCCGCCGATGACAGGCGGACCTCTTCGAGGCCGGTCGGGCTGGACGGGATGGCCGACATGGCATCCGGGCTCTGTGCGTAACCGGACCGGAGCGTAGCACGCGCGCGCGCCGGGCAACAACCCACACGCGCGCCGTGCGCCCGGGACACACACCGACACATTGCGACACCCGCCGTCCATCGGGGCGACATGCGCGCCGGGCACTCTGGACCCATTCCAAGCACCGGGGACGACGATGGGCACCGCGCTGATTGCCGAGGACGACAGCCAGATCCGCGATCTGGTGAGCCGGTGGCTGGAAGGCAGCGGCTGGCGGGTGGTGGCCGTCGATGACGGCCACGATGCCATCCAGCTTCTGGCGGAGACGCCGGTGGATCTGGTCGTGGCCGACCTGTTCCTGAAGGGCGACTGCGGGCTGGGGCTGCTGCGCCGGGTCAATCCGCACCTGACCGGCATGCCCGTCATCATCCTGGGCCAGGGCGGCGACGGCAGCGCCCTCGACTACGGCCGCATCGCCACCCTGCTGGGGGCGGCCGGCGTGCTGACCAGGCCTTTCGACCGGAACGAGTTTCTCCACACCCTTGCCGCGGCCCTGGAGCCGCGGACCCCAGGAGGCCAGCCATGAGCATGACCGCGACCGCTCCGCAGGAGCCTGTGACCCTGGTGGTGGTGGACGACGATGCGGAGGTCCGCACCCTGCTGTCCCGCGGGCTGTCGCGGGCCGGCTTCTCCGTGCTGACGGCCGCGGACGGCTTCGCCGGACTGTCGCTGCTGGCCCGCCGCCCGGACGTGCGCGGCGTGCTGGCCGACGTGCTGATGCCGGGACTGGACGGGCCGGGCTTCGTCAGCATGGCGCGCAGCCAGGGGCTGGGCACCGCCGCCAGCTACTATCTGATGTCCGGCGCGCCCGGACTGGTGGACCGCGGCCTCGTAGCGGAACTGGCGATCGCCGGGACCATTCCGAAGCCCTTCTCCCTGGCCGAGCTGGCGCAGCGGATCGACGCCGACCTGCGCCGCACGCCCCGGGCGGGGCCGGTGGAGGAGCCGCCCGCCCCCTGGGTCTCGGCCGGGATCGGCTGGATGCTGCGGGCGCTGGACTGGAAGGACCACGAGACCGGCGCCCACTGCCGCCGTGTCGCCGTCCATGCCGGGCTGATCGCGGCGGCCATGGGCCTGCCGCCGGCGCTGGTGGAGGACATCCGCCGCGCTGCCCCCCTGCACGACATCGGCAAGATCGGCGTGCCCGATGCCATCCTGGGCAAGCCCGGCCCGCTGGACCCCGGCGAGGTCGCGCTGATCCGCCGGCATACCGTGATCGGGCACGCCATCCTGGCCTCGGAAGCGCACCCGCTGGCGACGCTGGCGGCGCAGATCGCCCTGCACCACCACGACCGCTTCGACGGCAGCGGTTATGCGCCGCTCGCCGGCCACGCGATCCCGCTGCCGGCGCGCATCGTGGCCCTGGCCGACACCTACGACGCGCTGCGCTCGCCGCGGCCCTACAAGGCGGCCCTGACCCACGAGGAGGCGGTGCGCGCCATCACCGTGGGCGACGCGCGCACCGTACCGGCGCACTTCGACCCGGCGGTTCTGGAGGCGTTCGAGAGATGCCTGCCCCAGGTGGCAGCCGTGCCGCGCTGAAGTACCTCTGGATGCGTCCCGGCGGTGCGGCTACTCTCTGCCCCGATGGATTGGGGTGCGGGAATGTCGATCGCACGCATTCTGCTGGTCGAGGACGATGATGCCATCCGGGCCCTGGTGATCCGGGTGCTGTCCGGCGCCGGTTTCACGGTCGAGGAGGCTCCGTCCGGCAGCCGGGCGATGGAGGTTGTGGCGGACACCCGGCCCGATCTGGCGATCGTCGATCTGGGCCTGCCCGACATGGACGGGCTGGCCGTGGTGCGGGAACTGCGCCAGCGCCTGCGCTGCGGGGTCATCATCCTGAGCGGCCGCTCCGACCCGATGGAGCGGATCATCGGCCTGGAGGTGGGGGCGGACGACTATGTCCCGAAGCCCTTCGAACCGCGCGAGCTGCTGGCCCGGGTGAAAAGCGTGCTGCGCCGGCTGGAACCGGCCGGACCCGACCGGCCCGCCCCGCCTGCGCCGGCGGCCCCAGCCCCGCCACTCCCGGAGAACACGCCGGCAACGGCCCCCGTCGGCCCCGACGGCGGCGGCCCCGTCTACCGCTTCGAGGGCTGGACGCTGGACAGCCGTGGCCACATGCTGATCCGTCCGGACGGCGGACACGAGGATCTGACGACGGGCGAGTTCACCCTGCTGCTGGCGCTGGTGGAGCGGGCCGGGCGGGTGCTGAGCCGGGACCAGTTGCTGGACGTCACCCACGGCCACAACACGCCGGCCTTCGACCGCAGCGTCGATGTCCAGATCGCGCGGCTGCGGCGCAAGATCCAGCGCGACCCCGACGCCCCGCCCGTGATCCGCACCGTCCGCAACGCCGGCTACCTGTTCGCCGCCCGCGTCACCCGCGCCTGAGTGGAAACCGCGGCGGTGCGAGTGACGGGGAGGATAAAAATACAACAATCTGCTGTATATACGCGAACCTTAAATCCCATTGACACGATAGGAATTCGTGACCAGCATCGGTGCTGCCAGCGCCCGCCATCGCCGTCCGGCGGACGGGGACAGGGGCGCCAGTCCGCAGGAAGGGACCGAGCATGGCCACGTCGCTGCACCCGTCGTCGTCCCCCGCCACCTTCGTGGCCCCGGACCTGCCGGAAGCTGTCGCGCGGGTTGTGCGGCTGCTCGCCGACAGTCCCCCGCCGGCCGGCGATCTGACCGCCAGCCGGCGCCATTTCTCGGCACTGCGCCGGTCCCTGGGGCCGGAGCCGCCGGACCTCGCCTCGGTGCGCGACGAGGAGATCCGGGGGCCGGGCGGACCGCTCCGGCTCCGCCTCTACCGTCCCTCCTTCACCTGGAAGCCGCAGCCGGCCCTGCTCTATCTGCACGGCGGCGGCTGGACCTTCGGCGATCTGGAGAGCCACGACACGCTGTGCCGCCAGATCGCCCGGGCGACCGGCCACACCATCGTCGCCGTGGATTACCGGCTGGCCCCCGAGCACCCCTTCCCGGGACCGCTGGAGGATGCCTGGGCCGCCCTGTCCTGGCTGGTGGAGAATGCCCGGCTGCTGGCGATCGACCCGCTGGCGATCGGCGTCGCCGGCGACAGTGCTGGCGGCAATCTGGCGGCCGTTCTGGCCCTGAAGGCACGCGACGCGGGCGGCCCGCACCTGAAATGCCAGGTCCTGATCTATCCCTGCCTGGATCTGGTCGCCTACCATCCCTCGCACCGGCTGCGCGAGGACGGCTACCTGCTGACCCGCGCGCAGTATCTCTGGTACGTCGGCAACTATCTGGGCCAGGGGACGAGCGCGCTCGACTGGCGTGTGTCGCCGCTGCGGGCGCAGGATCTGTCCGGCCTGCCGCCGACCGTGCTGGTCACGGCCGGGTTCGACCCGCTGCTGGACGAGGGGCGGGCCTTCGCCGGACGGCTGGCGGAGAGCGGCGTGCCGGTCCTGCATTCCTGCCACCGCGACATGGTCCACGGTTTCATCACCATGGGCGGCGCCCTGGCCGCCGCCAATCAGGCGATCGCGGAGATCGCGCGCGGGCTGGCGTCCTTCGATATCTACGGGCTGACCGACGGCGCCGGCATCTGACCCGTCCGCCCGCAGGTCCGGCCCCCGGCAGGTCCGCCCTGGAATCCGTTGCCATCACAGGAGGCCGGCCATGGTGAATGGAATGGAGCGTTCCCGTCCCCCCTGTCCGGCCCGCTGAGCATGGTCCGGCCGACGGTCGCCATCGTGGGCGCCGGGGCGAGCGGCGCCCTGACGGCCCTGCATCTGCTGTCGGAGCCCGACGGCCCCCGCCTGTTCCTGATCGAGCGGCGGGAGGGGTTCGGCCCGGGGACCGCCTATTCCACGGGCAACCCCGAGCATCTGCTGAACGTCCGCGCCGGCAACATGAGCGCCTTTCCCGACCGGCCCGGCCATTTCCTGGCCTGGATGGCGGAGAAGGGACCGGGGCCGGTAGGCCCCGGCGATTTCGTGCCGCGCGGCGTCTACGGCGCCTATCTGCAGTCCCTGCTGCGCGAGGCGGCGACCACCGCCAGCGCCGTCGGCCGGCTGATGCTGGTGAACGACGAGGCGGTGGGGGTCGAGCCGGGCAGCCGGCCCCGTCTGCGACTGGGCATGGGCCGGGACTTCCGCATCGACGCCCTGGTGATCGCCACCGGCAATCCCCGGCCGGAGGCCCCGACGGTATCCGACAGCGGGCTCTACGCCTCCGATCTCTATGTGGCGGACCCCTGGCGGGCCGGGGCGCTGGAGCGGTTCCGCCCGGACGATCCGGTGCTGCTGCTGGGCACCGGCCTGACCATGGTGGACGTCGTGCTGTCCCTGGAGAAGCAGGGCCACCACGGCACCCGCATCGCCCTGTCCCGCCGGGGGCTGCTGCCGCACCGGCACGCCCCGCCGCCGCCGATCCCGCCCGGCCCGCTGCCACCGCTGCCGGCGCGGCTGTCCGAGGCGCTGCATCTGGTGCGGCGGCTGGCCCGCGGCCCCAAGGACGCCTTCGGCCGCGGCGGCGACTGGCGCAGCGTGATCGACGCACTGCGGCCGGTCACCACCGGATTCTGGCAGGCGATGGACCTGGAGACGAAACGGCGCTTCCTGCGTCACCTGCGGCCCTGGTGGGACATCCACCGGCACCGGCTGGCCCCGCAGGTGGCCGACCGCATCCTGTCCCTCTGCGACCGGGGCAAGCTGCGGGTGGTGGCCGGCCGGCTGCGCTCCTTCGTGCTGGAGACGGACGGCTCCGGCCGCACGGTCGCCGCCTACTGGCAACCCCGCGGCGGCGACGGCCTGCACTGCGCACGGGTGGCGCGGGTGATCAACTGCACCGGCCCCGGCGGCGACCTGTCGCACAGTGGCCCGCCGATCATCCGCGATCTGCTGGACCAGGGGCTGGCCCGGGCCGATCCGCTGACCCTGGGCCTGGACATCGATGCGGACGGGCGGCTGGTCGGGGCGGACGGGGTGGCCGGTCGCTTCTACGCCGTGGGTCCGCCGACCCGCGGCGCCTTCTGGGAGACGACGGCCATTCCCGACATCCGGGTGCAGGCGGCGCGGGTGGCGCGGACCATCATCCGCGACCTCGGCTGACGGGAACGGGCGGACCCGCTCAGTGCGCCGGCCCGGCCTGCACCTTGCGCGGGCGCGGCGCCAGCCAGATCACCAGGGCCGAGAAGGCGAACAGCATGGCAGCCGACAGGAAGATGTCGTTGGTGGAGAGCGTCACGCTCTCCTGCTGCACCAGCCGCTCGATCTGACCGCGCGCCTGCTCCAGCGTGAAGCCGGCCCCCTGCAGGGTCTGCATCGCCTGGTCGGGCTGGTTCAGCACCCCCACCAGATCGGAACGGGCGACCCGTGCCTGGTCGTCCCAGGCGGTCGTGGCGATGGAGGTGCCGACGGCGCCGGCCATGGTGCGCAGGAAGTTCATCAGGCCGGCGGCCGAGGCCATCTCCTGCGGCAGCACCGCCCCCAGGGCGAGCGTCGTCAGCGGCACGAAGAAGAAGGGCATGCCGAAGCCCTGCATGAGCTGCGGCAGGGCCAGCGTCCAGAAGTCCGCCCCGGTGTTCCAGAAAGCGCGCAGCAGCGAGGTGCAGCCCAGCCAGAAGATGCCGAAGCAGATCAGGGCGCGCGGATCGACCCGTGTCGTGAGCTGCGCCACGATGGGCGACATGATCACGGCCAGCACGCCGGTGAAGGCGGTGACATGGCCGGCGTCCGTCGCCGTGTAGCCGAGATAGCCCTGGAGCCACTGCGGGATGATGACGACGGTGGCGAAGAAGGCGCCGAAGGCCAGCGACAGCGCCGTCACCGCCACCGCGAAACCGCGGTGGCGCATGATCCGGAGATCGACGGCCGGATGCTCCTCCGTCAGCTCCCAGGCGATGAAGACGGCGAAGCCGATGGCGGCCACGACGGCGAGCACCACCACCTCGGTGGAGGCGAACCAGTCGTGCTCGCGGCCGATGTCGAGCATGATCTGCAAGGCACCGACCGAGAGGACCAGCAGCGCCAGCCCGACCTTGTCGATGCCGCGATTCTCGGTCGGTGTCTCCGCCGGCCGCAGCAGCCCGATCCCGGCGACGACGCAGACCGCGGCGATCGGCAGGTTGATGAAGAACACCCACGGCCACGACCAGTTGTCGCTGATGACGCCGCCCAGGATCGGCCCGGCGATGGGCGCCACCACCGTGGTCATGGCCCACAGGCCCATGGCGGCGGCATGCTTCTCCCGCGGGAAGATGCGCAGCAGGAGCGTCTGCGACAGGGGCATCAGCGGCCCGCCGCAGAGCCCCTGGCCGACGCGGAACAGCACCAGCATCCCGAGGCTGTCGGCAAGGCCGCAGAGCATCGAGAAGGCGGCGAAGCCGATCATCGCCATCACGAAGCTGCGCACCGCGCCGAACCGCTGCGCCAGCCACCCGGTCAGCGGCACCGTGATCGCCTCGGCCACGGCGTAGGAGGTGATGACCCAGGTCCCCTGGCTGGAGGAGATGCCCAGGCTGCCGGCGATGTGGGGCACCGACACGTTGGCGATGGTGGTGTCCAGCACCACCATGAAATTGCTGACGGCGAGGATCATCCCGGCGAACAGGAGCCGGGGACCGCTCATCGGGACGGCGCTGTCGCTGGCCATGACGGGAGCCTCAGTCCGCGTCCGAAAGGGAGTCGGCGTCCGAGAGGTCGATCTCGGCATCCATCGACAGGCCGACGCGCAGCGGGTGCGCCTTCAGCTCGTCAGGATCCAGGGTGACGCGCACCGGCAGGCGCTGCACCACCTTGATCCAGTTGCCCGTCGCGTTCTGCGCCGGGATCAGGGCGAAGGCGGCGCCGGTGCCGCCGGCAAGCCCGGTGACGCGCCCGTGATAGACCACGTCCGGGCCGTAGAGGTCGGAGACGAGCGTCACCTTCTGGCCGACCCGGACCTTCGTGAGCTGGCCTTCCTTGAAGTTGGCGTCCACATAGAGCTGGTCCACGGGCACGATCGTCATGACCGGCGCGCCGGCCGCCACGCGCTGGCCGACCTGCACCTGCCGACGGGTGACGATGCCGTCCACCGGCGCGCGGATCAGGGTGCGCTCCTGGTCCAGGCGGGCCTGGTCAAGCCGCGCCCGGGCCGCCGCCACGGCCGGATCGGTGTCCACCGTGGACCCGGCGACCAGGGCCTCGTTGGCGGACAGTTCCCCCTTCGCGGCGGCAAGAGCCGCCTCCGCCTGGGTCACGCCGGCCCGCGCCAGGGTCAGGTTCGCCTGTGCCGCGGTGAAGGCGTTCGTCGCCGTCGTCAGCTCCTCCGCCGACACGGCGCCGCCCTTCGCAAGGTTGCGCCGCCGCTCCAGGTCGATCTTCGCCTTGTCGAAGTTCGCCTGTGCCACGACGAGCTGGGCGCGGGCGCGTTCGATCTCCGCCTCGCGGGCGGCCACCTGCCCGGCCAGGGCGGCGCTGGTGGCGACGGTGCGCTCGAACTGCCGGCGGGCCTGCTGCCACTCGGCCTCGGCCCGGGCCAGGGCGATCCGGGTGTCGGCATCGTCCAGTTCCACCAGCACGTCGCCGCGGACCACGCGCTGGGTGTCGCTGACAGGGACGGCCTTCACCGGGGCGCTGATCAGGGGCGTGATCTGGGCCGAATCCGCGCCGACATAGGCGTTGTCGGTGCTGACATGGGTGGCGCCGACCAGCATGTACCAGCCGCCATAGCCGACGGCAGCGGCCAGCACGATGGCGGCGATGCCGGCGAGAAGGCGCCTGCGCAGAAGATGGCGGTCGGGTGCGGACCGCGGCGGCTCGACCGGCACGGGGCGGAGGGGTTGGGCGTTCGTCATGATCGGGTCGTCCTGCGGAAGGTCGCTCAGCTCGGGGAGAAGCCGCCGCCGAGTGCGCGCACCAGCGCCACGTCGAGCGTGAAGGCACGGGCCTCCAGGTCGGCGACGAGACGGCGCCGGCTGATCAGCCCTTCTTCGGTGGAAAGCACGTCGAGATAGGTGGAAAGCCCGCCTTCGTACCGCTGCCGGGCGATGGCGTAGGCGGCCTCGGACTCCTCAAGGGCGGCGCGGGCCTCGCGCAGCCGCGTCGCCAGGGCGGTCTGGCTGGTGGCGGCGTCCGCCACCTCGCGCAGGGCCCGGGTCAGGGTGGCATCGTACTCCGCCACGGCCGCGTCGTAGCCCGCCCGTGCCTGCCGGTAGCCGCCGCTGAGCCGGCCGCCCTCGAACACCGGCAGGCTCAGCGCCGGGCCGACGCTGCCGTAGGAGGAGCCGCTCTCCGTCAGGTTGGAGAGCCCGAGCGACTGCACGCCGATCAGGGCGGTCAGGTTGACGTCCGGATAGAAGGCGGCGCGCGCGACCGCGATGCGCGAGGCCGCGGCCTCGGCCCGCAGCCGGGCCGCCACGATGTCCGGCCGGCGCCCGACCAGATCCAGTGGCAGGCGGCCCGGCAGCCCGACGGCGTGCAGCCGGGCGATCTCCGGTCGCTCGATGGCGAGGCCGCGGTCGGGCCCGGCCCCCAGCAGGGCGGCGATCCGGTTGCGGGTCAGGGCGATGGATTCGTCGATGGCGGCCAGCTCGGCCCGCGCGGCGGGCACCGCGGACGCGGCCTGCCGGGCGGCGGCCCGGTTCTCCAGCCCGTTGCTCAGCCGGTCCTCGACCAGCCGCAGGCTGTCGCTGCGGATGCGCACCGCGGACGCGGCCACGTCGCGGTCGGCATGGAGCTGCGCCAGATCGGCATAGGCGGCGGCGATCTCCGTCGTCAGGGCGAGGCGGGCGGCCTCCAGCTCGACGCGCGCGGCCTCGGCCTCCGAGGTGGCGGCCGCCAGCGCGGCCCGGTTGCGACCCCAGAAGTCCAGGTCGATGCCGACGCTGAGCCCGGCCTTGCCACTGTCGTTCCAGCCGCGCGGAATGGCCTGCGGCGGAGCGCCGGTGTTGTAGCTCTGCTTCGCCTCGCTGACACTGGCATCCGCCGTGGCGGAGGGCAGCAGGGCCGCACCCGCCTGCTCCGCCAGCGCCTCGGCTGAGCGGAGCCGGGCCGCGGCGGCGGCCAGATCGGGGGCGGCGGCAACCGCCTCCTCCATCAGCCGGGAGAGCTGCGGGTCGCCGTACTGCGCCCACCAGACGCGGCCGGGCCAGTCCGCCGCGGGGGCGGACAGACTGCGCGCGCTGTCCAGCGTGGCGGCGTCACGCGGGGCGGGCGGCGCGCCGAGATCGGGCACGGCCGCGCATCCGGCGAGCGCGAAAGAGCACAGAGCCGGCAGCCACAGGGGCGCGGCGCGGAGGGGGAAAGGGCGCATGGGGAACCGTACTGCTTGGTACGTTGCACCATTGCGCCGCCCACCCTTCCTTGTCAATCAGGAACGATACTGTATAGTACGCTCATGACGCAGAGCACCCATGAAGCCCGGCGGCGCCACCGCCGGGAGGCGATCCTTGAAATCGCCCGGACCTCCTTCTTCGAGCATGGCTACGCCGGCACCTCGATGTCCTCGATCGCGGCCAGCCTGGGCGGATCGAAGACGACCCTCTGGTCGTGTTTCCCGTCCAAGGAGGACCTGTTCGCCGCCGTGCTGGAGGGGGAGACCGGCCGGTTCCGCATGGGCGTGCTGGAGGCGCTGGACCAGGACGGCCCGCTGGTCGATTCGCTGCGCCGCTTCTGCCGTGCCTTCCTGCGCAAGCTGCTGTCGCCGGACATCCTGCGCCTGAACCGGCTGGTCATCTCGGAAGTCGAACGCTTCCCGGAGGTCGGCCGCATCTTCTTCGAACACGGCCCCAAGGAGACCGGCCAGCGCCTGTCGGAATATCTCCACAGCGCGATGGAGCGCGGTCAGCTGCGGAAGGCGGACCCGCTGCTGGCGGCACAGCAGCTCACCTCCCTGTGCCAGGCCCGCAGCCACATGCGCTGCCTCTGGAACGTGGGCACGCCGCCGCGGGCGGAGGAGATCGACGCCGACGTGGAGACGGCGCTGGATACCTTTCTGCGCGCCTATCTGATCTGTCCGGAGACGGCGGCCCTGGAGACGGCGGCCCCGGAGACGGCATAGCAACCGCCGCGGCCGCAGGGCCTGCCTCAGCCCGCGTCGATCCCGCGGACCAGCAGCACCGTGGCGCGGCTGCCGGCGAGCCTGTCCTCGGAGATGCGGCGGTATTCCGGCGACCCGGCCCAGGCATGGAAGGCCGCCGCATCCGGGAAGGCGAGCAGCACCGCCTTCTGGTGCGGCCAGTCGCCTTCCACCGTCTCCGGCGCCTCGTCGGCCGCGAGCAGCCGGCCGCCATACTGCATCAGCACGGGCATGAAGGCCTGGGCGTAGCGGTCATAGCGGGCACGGTCGTGGATGCTGACCTGGGCGATGGCATAAACGGTCATGAAGTCTCCCTCCCGGGCGTTCCGGTCTTCTGGTTTCTGAGTACCGGCCGGCGGGGCCGATCAGTCGGGCCGGCCGCGCAGGCAGATCAGGGTCTGCTGTCCCACGGCGACGGGGCTGACGCTGTCGCCGTGGTGCGCATTGACCTCCAGCTGGCAGACGGTCAGGGTCCGCCCGCTCTTGACCACCCGGCCGACCGCCTCCAGGAACTCCCCCCGGCCCGGATTCAGCAGGTTGATCTTGTATTCGACGGACAGCACCGCGCTGTCCTCCGGGAACAGGGTGAAGGCCGCGAAGCCGCCGGCGGTGTCCGCGATGGCGCCGGTGGCGCCGGCGTGGAAATAGCCGTGCTGCTGCGTCAGCTCGGGCCGGAAGGGCAGACGGACGACGACCAGGCCGCTGCGTACCTCGTGCAGCACCGCGCCCAGATGGGCCATCAGCCCCTGCCGGGCGAAACTGTCCTGCACGCGCCGGACCGTGCGGTCGTCGAGGGGGGCGCCGATCTCTGAAGCGCGGATCTCTGAAGCCATGCCTGGGGTCCCGTGACGGTGGGAGCCGATCCTAGCATCCGCCCTCGCCGGCCTGCCGCAGGAGAAAGCCCCCGCCACCACCCCGCCGGCCCCGGCGTCCGCATGGCGGTGAACGCCCGGACAGTCGGGAACAGGATTGACAGCCGCTCGCCCCTCGGACATATCGATCGTGCGCTATTCTATCGCCTGCGATTAATGCTGACCACCCCGCCGACCCTGCATGCGGCCGACGGAAACGGAAGGGAACCCGGCCATGAGCGAATTCCATTCCCTGCACGCCCGCTCGCTGCGCGGGCAGGATGTCCCGCTGTCCCGGTTCGCGGGCCAGGTCGCGCTGGTCGTGAACACCGCCAGCAAGTGCGGCTTCACCCCCCAGTATGCGGGGCTGGAGGCGCTCTACCGGAAATACGCCGACCAGGGCTTCGTCGTGCTGGGCTTCCCCTGCAACCAGTTCGGCAACCAGGAGCCGGGCGACGCGGCCACCATCGAGGGAAGCTGCCTTGTCAATTACGGGGTCAGCTTCCCCATGTTCGAGAAGGTGGACGTGAACGGCCCGCAGGCGCATCCGGTGTTCCGCTGGCTGACCACCCGGCTGCCCGGCCTGTTCGGACAGGGGATCAGGTGGAACTTCACGAAGTTCCTGATCGGCCGCGACGGGCGCCCGCTGCGCCGCTTCGCCCCGATGACGAAGCCGGAGGGCATCGAGGCGCATGTCCGCGCCGCCCTGGGACAGTGACATGGCCGGAACGGCCGAAGCCGGGCCGCCCCCCGGGGAGGAGCATCCCGGGGAGGATGATCTGCTGCGCCTGGACCGGCAGCTCTGCTTCCGGCTCTACGCCGCCTCCCGGCTGGTGACGCGGCTCTACCAGCCGGTCCTGGAACCGCTGGGTCTGACCTATCCGCAGTACATCGTCCTGATGATCCTGTGGGAGGACGCGCCCTGCACGGTGGGCCATATCGGCACACGCGCCCGGCTGAACAGCAACACCCTGACCCCGCTGCTGAAACGGCTGGAGCAGCTCGGCTTCGTCCGGCGCAGCCGCGGTGCGGCGGACGAGCGGGTCGTGGAGATCGCCCTGACCGAGACCGGGGTCGGGCTGAAATCCCGCTGCCGCTGCATCCCCGCGGAACTGGCGAAGCGGAGCGGCGTGCCGCCGGAGAAGATCGCGGCACTGACGCAGCTTCTCGACGAGCTGCTGGGGCACCTGGAGACTTGATCGCCCGCCATCCCCCGCTTAGTGGTGGCGCACCCCTTTGAATTTCCCTGACGATCCGAACCGAGGATTATGCCGATGAGCGTCAAGATTCCCCTTTTCAGCGTCCGTCTCCTGGGGCTTGCGGCCCTGGTCCTGGGGTTGGGCTACTTCTGGGGCTGGGCCGTGCCGCTGCATGCCCACATGGGCGTGGGCGGACTGATGGTGCTGGGCCTCTGGGCCCTGGCCCTGGTCGCCTGGGGAAAGGCGCGGACCCTCGCCCTGGTCGCGCTGGCGGTCGGTGCCGCGGTCCCGGTGATCGGCCTGGGGCAGCTCCACTGGTCGGTGGGAGAGGTCCGCTGGCCGATCCAGGTGGCCCACGTCGCCCTCGCCCTGGGCGCCATGGGCGTGGCGGAGATGCTGGCCCGCCGCCTGAAGGACACCACGGCCGCCCCGCTGGCCGCGAACGGCTGAGGCAGGAGCGGAGCACGGGCGCAGCCCGGTCCGGGAAACGGCGGGGCGGCGGGCCGCCCGCTCCCGCCGCCCCGCTCTCTCAGAGGTCCCGGTAGGCAGAGGCCGGAAACAGGGCCTCGCCCTCCAGGGCGGTGACCCGGATCTGCGGCATCCCGCCCGGCCGCCAGGCATCCGCCCGCAGGGCCATGCGGCGGCGCACCCGGGCATCCGGCGAGGGCACGCCCGGCGTCACCGTGACATAGCGGGCCTCGACCCCGTCGGCCGCGAAGGTGAAGACCGCGAAGCCGTTTGCCGCTGAATCGATGAAGCGCAGATGCCGGTTCTGCGCGGGATTGCGGACCTTGAGGCCGGCCTCCTCCGATCCGGCGGCGGCTGTCGCCGCCACCGAGGCGACGCCGTACATCATGGCCATGTTGAACGCGTCCGTGCGCGGTGCCGGCGAGGCGACCGGCCGGTCGAAGGCGATCAGGGGCCGGAACGGGCTGTCGGTCGGCACCACCTTGTGGAACGAGACCTGGGCCGGCTGGGAGCTGATGCCGGCCACCGCGAATTCCACCATCACCGGGTCGCCGCGGTAGTTGTCGGCCAGCGCCAGACCGGCGAAGTGCATGTGGTGGTCGCCCGTGAGCGACACCACGTTCGTCACGCCGTCGGCGACAAGCTGCGCCAGGATACGGTCGCGCTCGGACGGGTAGCCGTCCCAGGCGTCCAGGCTGAGGGCCAACGGTTCCGGCGTGCGCCCCACCGCGTCCAGGTCGAAGCGCAGGGGCGTCAGCGGCACGGAGTTGCCCCAGACCTTCCAGACGGCGCGCGAGGTCTTCAGTGCGGAGAGGAACCAGTCGCGCTGGACCGTGCCCAGCATGCTGCCCGGCTCCGCCGCGGCGCGGGGGTTGGGCACGCGGCGGCCGTCGGGCAGCGGCAGCTCGGCCGGTGGCTGCCCGCCCATGGCCGTGCGGCCCGCATCCATCAGGGAGACGAGGCCGAGCGGCTGCAACCCGCGCGGCACGGCACCGTAGGCGATGGCGAGCTGATCGGGCACCGCGTGCGCCGAGCGGTAGGAGCGGGTATCGGTGACGATCAGGTCCAGCATCCGGCCCCACTGGAAGGCACGGTAGATCGTCAGCGAGCCGATGGCGCGGGCGTTGTTCGGCTCGGGCTCCGCCGAGCCCAGCGGCGCCTGCTCGAACGGGACGTCCGCCACCGTGGCGGGCGCGAAATCGGTGGCATGCCGCTCCGCACCGGGCACGGCCGGCGCGTCCGACAGCAGGGCCGGAATGTACTCGAACCAGGCCCGGTTGGCGGCCAGCCGGCGGGTCTGCGCCGGGCTTCCGCCGATCTCGTAGGTCGCCTGACTCTGCCAGCAGTCGTTGGAGAATTCGTGGTCGTCCCAGGTGCAGACGAAGGGGAAGCGCGCCCGCGCCGCGATCAGGTCGGGGTCCGACAGATAGGTCCGGTAGAGGTGGCGGTAGTCGTCCAGCGTCACGGCATGGTGGCGCAGGCCCCCGTCATAGGCATGCCCGCCGCTCGGGAACGGCGGCACCCGGCGCGCCGTGCCGTAGCCGATCGCTTCGTAGATGAAGTCGCCCAGGTGCAGCACGACGTCGATCCGCGCCTCGGGCGCGGCGGCCTCGTCCTCCTCCACCAGAACCCGCCAGGATTCGTAGGTCCCCTGTTCATAGTTCTGGCAGGAGACGGCAGCGATCCGCACCGGCCGGTCGGAGTCCGGCGCCGGGGCGGTGCGCGTCCGGCCGAGCGGTTCCGACACCGTACCGCCCGCGATGAAGCGGTAGAAGTAGGTCCGGTCGGGCGCGAGGTCGGTGGCGATGACACGCACCGTATAGTCCGCCTCCGGGCGCGCCTCCGTGGCGGCGCGCAGGACGATGTCCTTGAAGCGGGCATCGCGGGCAACCTCCACCTGGAGGGCGACCGGCCCCTGATGACCCTCGGCCGGTTCAGCCCGGGTCCAGAGCGCGACCGTGGTCGGCGTCGGGTCGCCCGAGGCGACGCCCTGGGGGAAGCGGACCACGGGTCCCGATGCCGACGCCCGCGGCGCCAGCGGGGACAGGGAGGAAACCAGGGTGAGGCCGAGGCCGGCGGCCCCGAACGAGAGGAAGGCGCGGCGGGTGGTCTGCGGCATGGCGGCGCTCCGCGGCTGAAGGGAGATCAGGGGATGGGCGGGGAAGGTCGGCGGACAGCGGTCAGAACCGGGCGCCGAGTTCGACGCCGATCACCCGCGGATGGCCCGGCACCCAGGTGGGGATACCGAAGGAGCGGCCGGTGTTGCCGACGTCTGCCAGATACTCCACGTCGAACAGGTTCTCGGCGTAGAGCGTGACGGTCATGCCCTCCTCCGGCGTCGCCAGGACCAGGTTGGCATTGACCAGGGTGAAGGCGTCCTGGCTCTCCAGCGCGGTGTTCTCGTCCGAGTAGTACTGCCGGCTGCGGTAGCTGGCGTAGCCGTTCGCCGTCAGCGTCCAGCCGGCGGGAAGCTCGATGTCGGCCTGGGCGCCCAGCGTGAACCGGACCTTCGGCGAGCGGGTCATGGTGTTGCCCGTGAAGTCCTGGCCGCCGGAGACGAAGCTGTCGTATTCGGCCTGCATCAGGTTCAGGTTGCCGAACAGGCGCAGGGCCTTCGTCAGGTCGAAATCCCCCTCCAGCTCGAAGCCGAACGCGCTGGCCTCCCCCGCCGCGGCGCTGACGGGAAGGTTGGTTTCCGGGTCCGTCACCTGGGTCTGGAAGTCCGTCCAGTCGTAATAGTAGAGCGAGCCGTTGAGGCGCAGGCGGCCGTCCAGCCAGGTGGTGCGGGCCCCGGCCTCGTAGCTGATGACATATTCCGGATCGGTGACCGGATCGCTGTTCGTCCGCCCGGCCTCGGGGATGACGCCCGAGCGGTAGCCGGTGGTGACGCTGGCATACACCTTCGCATCCTCGTCGATCCGGTAATCGAGGACGACGCGCGGCTGGAAGGCGTCGAAATCGGCGGAGCGGGTGCGCCGGTCGCCGGTGGAGGTGGGGATGAAGAGGCCGAGATTGCTGATCGGGCGGGTCGTCGCCAGCGACTTGTCGTCGAAGGTGTAGCGCAGACCCGCGGAGAGGCCGAGGCTGTCGGTGATCCGGTAGGAACCGTCGAGATAGACGGAGTAGCTGGTCGTGTCGCTCTCGGTCAGGCCCTCCTCCCCGACCCGCGCGGGGAAGCCCAGCGGCAGGACGGGGTTGAGCGCGCCGTTCGCCGCCACCGGCAGCCGGTAGAAGGGCGAGCTGGCGAGCACCAGCGTCGCCACGCGGTTGGGATCGTAGTCGAGCGCGATGCGGTAGTCGGTGGATTCCCGGAACAGGCTGAGGCCGGCCACGCCGGTCAGCCGGCCGCCGCCGTCATAGGCGGCGCGCAGCTCGGTCGAATACTGGTCGAGGTCCGTGTCCTCCAGCCCGTTGACGATGTAGAGGTAGGAGCCGTCGACGTCGAAATAGTCGTCGCTCTTGAGATAGCGGTAACCGGAGATGGAGCTGAGGGTGATGTCGCCGAGCTGCGCGTCGACCAGCAGCGTCGCCCCCGCCACGTCGCGGCGCAGGTAGGACGCATCGCCCAGGTCGGACTGCATCGGGGCGAACGGATCGGTGCGGAAGGGCAGCCGGTTCCACGGCGTGTTGTCGCCCGAACCGCTGAAGCCGCCGCCCCGGGTCGGGATGGTGACCGCCTTGAAGACGTTGGAATTGCCGCGGTCGCGCTGGCCGTTGAGGATCAGCGTCGCCTCGACCGCATCGCTGAGGCGCACCGTGCCGCTGATGCGGCCGGCCATCATGTCCGTACCGCCGGTCGGTTCGCCGTTCTCAAGATTCTTGATGAAGCCATCGCGGTAGTGGCGCGTCGCGGCCACCCGGAGCGCCGCCCGGTCATTGACCGGGACGTTGAGCATGGCGCCGCCCGTCCAGCCGTCGAACTCCTCGATCCCGGCCGAGACCGACCCGTAGGTCCCGTCGAAGTCCGGGCGGGCGGAGGCGACGGCGATGGCGCCGGCGGTGGAGCCGCGCCCGTACAGCGTGCCCTGGGGCCCCTTCAGCACCTCCACCTGGCCGACATCGAAAAGCTCCTGGAGCGCGCCCTGCGCCCGGCTGATGGAGATGCCGTCCTGGAAGACGGAGATGCGGTTCTCGATGTTCGCGGCACTGCCGCCGGAACTGACCCCGCGCACGACGATGGTCGGGTTCTGCACCGTCTGCTCCAGCACCTCCAGGCCCGGGGCCAGATCGGCCAGCCCCTCGAAATCATCGATCCGGACATCCCTGAGGAAGCTGCCGGTGAAGGCGTTGATCGGCATCGGCACGTCCTGCAGGGGCTGGGCACGGAGCTGGGCCGTGACCACGATCTCCTCGATCTCCCGGTCGCCGGCAGCACCCGGCCCCGAGGATGTCGGCCCTGAGGTTGTCGGCCCTGAGGTTGTCGGACCCGAGGTTGTCGACTGGGGGGCGGTCGGCTGGGCGGCGGCGGGTGCTGCCAGCGCCAGCAGCAGCGCCAGGGTGGACACGGATGCCGGGTAACGGGAACGGGACATGGGAACCCCCTCATGCGGCCGGAGACGGGACTGCCCCTGCATAGACTTCGAACGTATGTTTTTCGTGTTGGAGTCATGAAATTTTTCTTTAAGCCGCCACAAACATCACAACAATTCCTCGCCTTTCCTTGATCCCCCTCTATCGGGACGACCAGGGCGGCGGAGGCCCGGAAAGCGTCCTGAACAGTCGTTTTCAGATTCCCGCTGCCCTCGGGAGCGGGTAGAAAGACGCCATGACCGATCCCCTGCCCGATGCGGGCCGCCCTGCCCCCAGCCTGCGCGCCCAGCTCCTGGAGACGGCGGGCGACCTGATCGCCCGGGTCGGCCTGCGGGGCACCACCGCCCGCGCCGTCTCCGGGGCCGCCGATGTGAGCGCCGCGCTGCTCTGCTACCATTTCGGGGGGCGGGACGGGCTGGTGCTGGCCGCCTTCGAGCAGGCCGCCGCCGACGCCGACGCAGGGCTGGTGGCGGAGACCGAGGCCCTGGCGGGGCTGGCGCCCGGCCCGGCGGATTTCGAGGACTGGTTCGCCGTCTGGGTCCTGCACCGGGGGGAGCGCCAGCGCCGGTCCTGCCTGATCCGGCGGGAACTGTTCCTCCAGGCCGACCGGGACGAGCGCCTTCAGGCGGCCGCCCGGACCTGGTACGAGAGCGACCGGCGCTTCGTCCGCACCGTCCTGGAGCGGTTCCGCCTGCCGGCCGCACAGTCCGGCCTGGTCCTGGAAGCGGTCCAGGCGCTGGGCGACATCTTCCTTGTGGAGAACGGCACGATCATCGCCGGCGCCACCGCGGCGTCGGCCGCGCGGCACTTCGCCCGCCGGCTGGCGGGACTGCCGCCGCCCGAGCCGGCGAGCGACTGGCGCACGCTGCGCACGCCGGACCCCGCCTCGCTGGCGCCGACACCCCGCACGGCAACGGAGGCGCGCATCCTGACCGCGGCGGTGTCCCTGGTCGCGCGCGACGGCGCCGCCCGCTTCACCCACCGCAGTCTGGCGGCGGAGCTGGGCACGGCCACGTCGGTGGCCGTCAACCGCTTCGGCACCCGCGCCGATATCCTGCGCGCCACGTTCGAGCATGCGCAGCATGCCCTGCTCGCCCGCAATGACCTGCTGGATCACGTGCGCGCGGGGCGGGACGATCCCCCGCGCCGCCGCCGTGGACAGCTATGTCGATACCCTGCTGGACGGGTCCGGGGGGCTGCGCCCGGAGATCGTCGCCGTAGACGAGCTGCTGGCGGCAGCCCGACACGATCCCAGCCTGTCGGGTCTGGCCGGGCCGCTGGTGCTGGGCCGCGGCGCACACTCCTTCCACCTGCTGCGGTCGCTGGACGATGCGCCGGAGGGGCTCCGGCGCATGGACGGCTTCCTGCTGACGGTCTGCGGCATTGCCGCCCTGAGCGAAATCCGGCTGCTGGCACCATCAGAGCGCCGGGAAGCGTTGGCACACCGGGCATGGCAGCGGCTGGCGCTGCTCGCCCCGCCCCCGGCCCGCTGACGCCTCAGTCCGGGCGCAGCCGGTCCAGGGCGGCGGCGAAGCCGGGATCGCCGCGGCGGACCTCGTCCAGCCGGCCGTCGGCATCCAGCAGGAGCAGGCGGTCGGCCAGTTCCGCCTCGCGCCGGAGATGCGTCACCAGCACCAGCGCCCGACCGGCGGCGGCATCCGCCAGCCGGGCCAGGACCGCGCGCGCCGTGCCGCCGTCCAACCCCTCGGTCGGTTCGTCCAGGAGCCATAGCGGCGCCCCGCGCAGGATCAGCCGGGCCAGCGCCAGCCGGCGCCCCTGCCCCTGGGACAGGCCGGTGCCGCCCTCGCCCAGCATCGTGTCCAGCCCGGCCGGCAGGGCACGGACCCAGCCGTCCAGCCCGGCCTGGGCCAGGGCATGCCAGAGCGTCTCCTCGTCCGCGTCCGGGGCGGCCAGCAGCAGGTTGCCGCGCAGGCTGTCGCGGAACAGGTCGGTGCGCTGGCCCAGCACGGTGCGCGGCAGGGCCAGGACATAGCCGTCCTGCGGTATCCGCTCCCCGGCCATCAGGTCCAGCAGGGTGGACTTGCCCGCCCCGCTGGGACCGACGACGGCCACCCGCTCGCCCGCCGCCACCGTCAGCGAGACGCCGCGGAACAGCGGTGCGGGCGCCCCGGCATGGCGGAACCCGACATCGCGCAGGACCAGCGCCGATCCCTCCGGCGGAGAGGGAAGGTCGGACGCCGGGGGCGGCGGCGACCACCAGTCGCGCAGGCGGCGGGCGGCCCAGCGGGTCCGGCCCAGCTCCAGCACGCCGCGGCGCAGGGCGCCGAAGGGCTCCAGCACGGCCAGGGCGAGCAGCACGACCATCGCCGCCTGCGGCACCGTCAGAGCCTCCTGCGCCAGCAGGGCCGCGACCGCGACCAGGGCCGCGGCGGGCAGCAGGGCGCCGATGGCGCCGACGGCCAGGGCCGCGCGCAGGTCCAGCCGGTCCAGCCGGTCGTCGGCCGCGGCCAGCGCCGCCTCCGCCGCCAGCACCGACTGCCGCTGGGCGTCCAGCCGGCCGGTCATCAGCAGGTCGGTCTGGCCGGCCATCAGGTCGATGGCCCTCAGGCGCAGGAGTTCCAGCGCCGCCGCCCGCGACCGGGCCGCCCGCTCCGCCGCCCCGCGCAGGGCCAGCGGCACGCCGACCCCGACGACGAGACAAGCCAGCACCAGCCCGAGGCCCAGGCGCCCGTCCAGCAGCGCCAGCCCGCCGCCCACGACCACGACGGTCAGCAGCGCCGCCGCGGCCGGCGCCAGCAGGCGCAGATAGAGGCTGTCCAGCGCGTCCACGTCCACGGTCAGGCGGAACAGGAGCCGGGCCGGCCGGGCCATCAGCGCGCGCGCCGCCTCCGGCCGGGCGAGACCACGGAACAGCCGTTCCCGCAGCGCCGCCAGCAGGGCCAGCGTCGCCTCGTGCCCGACCACGCGCTCGCCATAGCGCCCGCCGGTCCGCAGCACGGCCAGGAAACGGATCGCCGCGGCCGGCCGGAAGACGTCCAGGCCGGCCAGACCGAGCCCCGCCGCCCCGGCCAGCGCCGTCGCGGTGATGAACCAGCCCGACAGGCCCAGCAGGGCGACCCCGGCCAGCACGGTCAGTCCGGCCAGCAGCGCCGCCGCCAGCAGGGTGCCGCGCCGTTCGCGCCAGTAGAGGGCGATCAGGGCGGCAAGCGGTCCGGGGCGCGTCATGGCACGATCCTGACGATACGGTCGAGCCGCGCGGCAAGGCGCGGGTCATGGGTGGCGACAAGCAGGGTCCGGCCCTCGGCCGCGGCCAGCAGGGCGTCGGCCACGTCGTCGGCGGTGCCGGCGTCCAGATGCGCCGTCGGCTCGTCGGCCAGGATCAGGCCGGCATCCGGATCGGCGACGGCGCGCGCCAGCGCCAGCCGCAGCGCCTCGCCGCCCGACAGGCCGACCCCGCCCTCGCCCACCCGGCGGGCCGGATCGACCCCCGGCAGCAGCCGGGCGATGGCCGCATCCGCCAGCGTCCCCGACCGGCCGAAGGCGGCGTTGGCATGCAGGCTGACGGCGCGGAAATGCGGCCGGTGCCCGACCCAGGCGATGTGGTGGCGCAGCGCCGGGGCGCTGGCCGGTGTCATCGGCAGACCGTCGATCCGGATCTCCCCCGCCTCAGGGCGCAGCAGCCCCGCGATCAGGGCCAACAGGGTGGACTTGCCGCTGCCGCTCGGCCCCAGCAGGGCGACCCGCTCGCCGGGCGCCAGGGCAAGGTCGAACCCGTCGAAGACGGGGCCGACGCCACCGGGATGGGCGAAGCGCAGCGCGCGGACCTCCAGCGCCGGCGGCTGGCCGGCCACGCCGGCGGGCGACGCCGGACCGGCGGCGTCGGACGCGGCCGCCGGTCCGGCGACGGTCCCGTCCCCCAGCTTCTGCAGGGCCGCCAGGGCGGCCTCGCCCGAGGCGCGGTCGTGCCAGAGCGTCGCCAGTTCGCGCAGCGGCTCGAACCAGGCCGGGGCCAGCAGCAGGATGAACAGCCCCTGCTCCAGCCCGAGCGTCCCGCCCCAGGTGCCGAAGTCAGCTCGCCCAGCAGGTGGAAGCCGACATAGACGGCCACCATCGCCACCCCCAGGGCGGAGAACAGCTCCAGCACCGTGGAGGAGAGGAAGGCGATGCGCACCGCCATGGTGCGCCGGCGCACCGTATCGGACAGGGAGCGCAGGCGCAGGGCCGCCGCCTCCACCGCCCCCAGGGCACGGATCGTCGGCAGGCCGCGCAGCCGGTCCAGCAGCAGGCCGTGCATGTCCGCGACCTCGGCCAGCCGGGCCTCGCTGGCCGCCTTCGCCCGCCAGCCGATCAGGGCCATGAACAGGAAGATCAGCGGCGCCGTCAGCAGCAGCAGCAGGGCCGCGAGCCAGGAGACCCAGCCCACCGCCAGCAGGATGAAGGGCCCGACCAGGACGACGCGCAGCTTGGCCGGCCGGAAGCGGTGCCAGTAGGCCAGAACGGCCTCGGCCTGTTCGGTCACCAGCGCGGCGGCCGCACCGGCGGCCGGGCGGCCGGGGTCCAGCGGCGGCAACCCGGCCAGGGCGGCGACGGCGCGGGCACGGTCGCGGCCCAGCCGGTCGCGCGCCGAGCGGAAGGCCAGCCGCCCGCCATAGATGTCGAGCACGGCCCGCACGAGGCCGAGCAGCAGGACCAGGCCCGCCTCCGTGGCCACGGCCGCCACGCCCGTGCCGCCGGCGACCAGGGTGCCGAGCGCGCGCGCCAGCAGCCAGGCCTGCGGCAGCCAGAGCAGCGCTGCCCCGGCCTGGAGCCAGGCGGCCCGGCGCAGGGCGGGTTCGGCGGCCCAGGCCGGACGGCGGGTCCGCCTGGACGCCTTTGCGGAGGCCGCGGCCGGAGCAGCGGCATCTTCGGTGCCGGGTCCGCCGGAGAGCGGCGACGACTCGGGCTGCCGCGGACCGCCGTCACGCGGAATATGGGAGCGGGGCATGTCGGCGCTCACGGACAACGGGATTTACACCGCCCCGTCAGGGCAGCCATGCGGTAGTTTCGTATCTTCAGAGTTAGCAAGGTTTCCCGCCCCTGTCTTCAGACCCCTGGCCCGTGCTGCATTGCGGCGCATTGACAATCCGCAAGGAACCGATGCCCGATCTCCCGGTCCATTCTGCCGGGGCACCGGGTGCCCGGCCGCCGTTCACCGCCGGCACTATGCCTGCGGAACGGCGTCCAGGGAACGGCCAGCGGTGCGCCGGCCCCGTCCAGGCGACGGGACCCCACGCTTTCAGGGAGGCCGGGCTTCTCCGGCGGCATCGCCATGGAATTCGACATCGTCTCCCTGTCCCGGCTGCAGTTCGCCGCGACCGCACTCTATCACTTCCTGTTCGTTCCGCTGACACTTGGTCTGTCGGTCCTGCTCGCCGTCATGGAGACGGTATACGTCCTCACCGGGCGCCCCATCTGGCGCCGGATGACGCAGTTCTGGGGCACGCTGTTCGGGATCAACTTCGTAGTCGGGGTGGCGACGGGAATCACCATGGAATTCCAGTTCGGCATGAACTGGAGCTACTACAGCCACTATGTGGGCGACATTTTCGGGGCGCCGCTGGCGATCGAAGGCCTGATGGCCTTCTTCCTGGAAGCAACCTTCGTCGGCCTGTTCTTCTTCGGCTGGGACCGGATGACGCGGGTCCAGCATCTGGCCGCCACCTGGGCGGTGGCGATCGGTTCCAACCTGTCGGCACTCTGGATCCTGATCGCCAACGGCTGGATGCAGAACCCGGTGGGGGCCGTGTTCAACCCCGAGACCATGCGCATGGAGGTGGAGAGCTTCGCCGCCGTGCTGTTCAACCCGGTGGCCCAGGCGAAGTTCGTCCACACCGTCTCTGCCGGCTACGTCACCGCCTCGGTCTTCGTCCTGGGCGTCTCGGCGTGGTATCTCCTGCAGGGCCGCCATGTCGCCCTGGCCCGCCGCTCGATGGCCGTGGCCGCGTCCTTCGGCCTGCTCTCCTCCTTCTCCGTCGTCGTGCTGGGGGATGAGAGCGGCTATGTCGCCACCGAGCACCAGCGGATGAAGCTGGCGGCGATCGAGGGTATCTGGGAGACGGAGACGCCGCCGGCCCCCCTGACCATCATCGGGTTCCCCGACCAGGAGTCGCGGACGACCGACCATCTGGTGGAGGTGCCGGCCGCGCTGGGGCTGATCGCCACGCGCTCGCTGGATACCGAGGTGCCGGGCATCGCCGATCTGGTGGCGCACGGCCGGACCCGGATCGAGAACGGCATCCTGGCCTATGACGCGCTCCAGTCGATCCGCGCTGCCGGCGGGCCGGACGCCGCCGATCCGGCGGTGCGCGAGGCCTTCGCCGCCAACGTCGCCAATCTCGGCCACGCGCTGCTGCTGCTCCAGTATGTGGACGATCCGCGGCAGGCGACGCCCGAGCAGATCGAGGCGGCGGCCTGGGATCTGGTGCCGCCGGTCGCCACGCTGTTCTGGAGCTTCCGCATCATGGTCGGGCTCGGCTTCTTCTTCATCGTCCTGATGACGGCCTTCTTCTGGCAGATGGTGCGCAACCGGCTGGGGTCCCCGCGCTGGCTGCTGTGGGTCGCCGTCTTCGCCATCCCGCTGCCCTGGATCGCGGCGGAGCTGGGCTGGATCGTCGCCGAGGTGGGCCGCCAGCCCTGGATCATCGAGGGCGTGCTGCCGACGGCCGTGGCCGTGTCCTCGCTGGGCGTCGGCGAGGTTATGCTGACGCTGGCCGGCTTCACCCTGCTCTACGGCACCCTGTTCGTGATCGAGATCGCGTTGATGCTGCGCGCCATCCGCTCCGGCCCGGCGGAGGAACCGCCGCGAGCCGGGTCCTGGCAGTCGGCGCCGGCGGGGGAGTGACGGCCATGGAACTCTACACCCTCATCGACTACACGACCCTGCGCCTGATCTGGTGGGTGCTGCTGGGTATCCTGCTGATCGGCTTCGCCGCGACCGACGGGTTCGACATGGGCGTCGGCATGCTGCTGCCCTTCGTCGCCCGCAACGACCTGGAACGGCGTGTCGCCATCAATTCCGTCGGCCCCGTCTGGGAAGGCAATCAGGTCTGGTTCATCCTGGGCGGCGGCGCCATCTTCGCCGCGTGGCCGCCGCTCTATGCCGTGTCCTTCTCCGGCTTCTATCTCGCCATGTACGTGGTGCTGGCGGCGCTGATCCTGCGGCCGGTCGGGTTCAAGTACCGTTCCAAGCGCCCGGAGCCGCGCTGGCGGGAGGGCTGGGACTGGGCCCTGTTCATCGGCGGCTTCGTGCCGGTGCTGGTGTTCGGGGTGGCCGTGGGCAATGTGCTCCAGGGCGTGCCGTTCCGGCTGGATGCCGACCTGCGGGCGTTCTACGAGGGCGGCTTCTTCGGCCTGCTGAACCCCTTCGCCCTGCTCTGCGGCCTCGTCTCCGTGGCGATGCTCGCCATGCACGGCGCCGCCTGGCTGGCGCTCAAGACGGACGGCTGCGTCGCCCGCCGCGCCCGCGACTACGGCACCGCCGCCGCCCTTGCCACGGCGGTCCTGTTCGCGCTGGGCGGGCTGGCGCTGTGGCTCTGGATCGACGGCTACCGCCTTGTCGGCACGGCGGTCACCGACGGACCGTCGAACCCGCTGTTGAAGGAGGTGGCGCACGATGCCGGGGCCTGGTTCGCCAACTACGCCGCCCGCCCCTGGCTGGTCCTGGTGCCGGCCCTGGGGATCGCGGGGGCGCTGGCCGCGGCGGCGGGGCTGCGGGCCCGGCTGGAGCGGCTGACCCTGCTGGCCTCCGGCCTCTCGATCTTCGCCATCATCACGACGGTCGGCATCACGCTGTTCCCGTTCGTGCTGCCCTCCTCGCTGGACCCGCGCTCCAGCCTGACGATCTGGGACAGTTCGTCCTCGCACCGGACCCTGTTCATCATGCTGGTGGCGACGGCGATCTTCCTGCCGCTGATCCTGGCCTACACCGCCTGGGTCTACCGGGTGCTCCGCGGCAAGGTGGACGAAGCCGCGATCCTGCGCGAGGACGGGCACCACTACTGAGCCGCGCGCCCGCGGCCCCGGAACGGATGGAGGAAACGATGTGGTATTTCGCCTGGCTCCTCGGCCTGCCCCTGGCCGTCGTCTTCGCCGTGCTGAACGGGCTCTGGTTCGAACTGCGGGAGGACGCCGCCCGCGGCCAGCCCGACCCGGACGCTTTCTAGGGCGGGTCGGAAGCCGACAAGCACGGAGGAACAGAGAAGGACGGGGAGGACGGACGCCGCCGGCTACGCCTCCCCGTCCCAGTAATCGACGCCGGTGCCCTGGCGGTGGATGGCCTCGAACGGGCGGGAGGTGGCGAGGCCGGCTTCCGCCATGAACTTGCCGGAATCCGGATACTCGCAGATCTCCGGGTCCTCCTGGGTGCTGACGGAGAGGTATTTCAACGGCGCGTCGGAGGTGTTGAGGATCTGGTGCGGATACTCCGCACCGGGCGGAATGAAGATCACGTCCCCCGCCTTCACGGGGATCATCTCACCCGCCACCCGCAGGGTGCCGCTGCCGGCCAGGATCACGAACATCTCCTCCTGCGCGTGGTGGAGATGGTAGGGGCAGGAGAGCTTGCCCGGCGGCACGATGTCCACCGTGGCGCCGAGCTTGCGAGCCGCCGTGCCCTCCGCCAGCCGGGCCCACAGGCTCTCGACCCGCGTTCCGCGGATCCGGTGCGCCTTGGGAATCTCGTCCAGATTGCGGATCAGGCGGTCGCGGAGCGATGGGGCGGCGGGGCTCATGGACATCCTTCCCGTGACGGAACCGTGCTGGAACACCCCGGATCGTATCTCCTGCGACCGCGACTGACATCGGCGCAAAGGCGTCAGCCGGGGCCGGCAGCAGGCCGGGGGCGGCCATCTGACGGCGCGGCATCGAGGGTGCGCTCCCAGTCGAGGGCAGAGCGGACGATGGTGTCGATGTCGTCGTAAGAGGGACGCCAGCCGTAGCGGTCGCGCAGCAGGGTGGCATCGGCCACGAGGCGGGCGGCATCGCCCGGCCGCCGGCCGGCCTCCCGCAGGGGCAACGGCCGCCCCGCCGCCCGTTCCACGGCCCGCACCACCTCGCGCACCGAGAAACCTCGCCCATAGCCCACATTCACCAGATGCCGGCCGCCATCGCGGCGCAGATGCCCCAGCAGGAGCAGGTGCGCTTCCACCAGATCCGCGACATGGATGTAGTCGCGCACGCAGGTCCCGTCCGGCGTCGGGTAGTCGGTGCCGTAGATCTCCAGGACGGGCCGCCGCCCCGCCGCGACCTCGGCCGCCACCTTGACCAGATGCGTGGCGGACCGCGTGCGCTGCCCGGCCCGGCCCCGCGGGTCGGCCCCGGCCACGTTGAAATAGCGCAGCACCGCCAGATCCAGCCCGTGCGCCGCCGCCGCGTCCGCCAGGATGCGCTCGGCCATCAGCTTGGAGGCACCATAGGGTGTCAGCGGCAGGGCCGGCGCCGTCTCCGCCACCGGCACCGCCGCGGGCTCGCCATAGACCGCCGCGGTGGACGAGAAGATCAGCCGTCCGATCCCGGCTTCGGCGCAGGCCTCCGCCAGCGCGAGGCAGCCCGCCACGTTGTTGCGGTAATAGGCCAGCGGGCGCGCCACCGAGTCCGGGACAATGAGGCTCGCCGCGAAGTGCATCACCGACGTCACCCCGTACCGGCGCAGCAGCCGCAGCAGCCCCTCCCGATCCAGGGTCGAGCCCGGCTCGAACGCCACGCCCGCCGGAACCGCCTCCCGCACCCCCGTCGAGAGATCGTCCAGAACCACCGCCTCCGCACCCGCATCCCGCAGCGCCAGGACCGTGTGCGAGCCGATGTATCCCGCCCCGCCGGTCACCAGCACGACCTCGCCCGACAGGTTGCGCACCAGCCCCCCCAAACTTGCTTGCGCGGACCGAGAGCCGCCCTGGCGGTGGTCCCGCCCTGTCAGGGGGACGCCAGCCGGCGCACGACCGCATCGCCCGCGACCTCGTTGAACCGGCGACCCAACGCCTCTCCGGGCGGGAATGCCTGCTGCACCGCCAGCAGCGCATCCCGGTCCAGGACCAGGGTGACGAAATCCCGCTCCGCCCAGGCGAAGGCCAGCCGGAACTGCTCCTGCAGCAGCTCCTCCACCGTCTCGCCCCAGTAGGGGCGCAGGCGCAGCGCCAGATCGACCCGCCAGAATGCAAGACCGGGGTCGGCGGGACTGGTGAGGATCGAGAGCCTGAGCAGATCCACGGTCCGGAACGGATCGTCCTCCCGCAGGAAAGAAAGATGAGCCAGCAGGGCCCAGACCCGGCCGTCGGCGGGTCCTCGGGAGAGGCTGGCCTCCGCCAGAAGCCGGGCCCGCTCCAGCAACGGGGCCGCCATGCCGGTCCGTCCCCCGGTCTGCATGGCCCGGTCCAGCAGCAGCCGGGCAGTGCGCTGCTGCGCCACCGGGTCCGGGAACCATGTGAGCTGCCGCTCCCGGGCTGCCAGTGCCGCCTCCCAGTCGGCGTCGGCTCCGGTCGCCTTCCAGGTCGCGGTCAGCGCCTCCGCCTGCACCCCGGCGAGCGAAGCGGGCAGCCGCCGGCCGGCGTCCAGTGCCGGTGGCAGGGCGAGCAGCAGCAGCACCGCCGGCAGCAGATACCGGCGCCAGCGCCTGAGGGGGGAGCGGCGGAGCCCGGCCCCGTGCCCGGTCGGGGACAGTCCCCCGGCACCGTCCGTCCTAACCATGGCGCAACTCCCCGGCATTCTCCAGATACCAGCGGCTGGTGGCGGCGATGCCGTCGCGCAGGGGGATGCGGGCGGTCCAGCCCAGTGCGGTCAGGCGGGACACGTCCAGCAGCTTTCGCGGCGTGCCGTCCGGCTTCGTCGGGTCGTAGACGAAGCGCCCGTGCCAGCCGACCACCTCGGCAATCAGCGCCGCCAGTTCGGCGATGGCGATGTCCGTGCCGGTGCCGACATTGACCGTCCGCTCATCCGACCAGTGCCGCAGCAGATGCACGCAGGCATCTGCCAGATCGTCCACATGCAGGAACTCCCGCCGCGGCCGGCCGCTGCCCCAGAGTTCCACCGTCTCCCGCCCCGCGGCCTTCGCCTCATGCACCTTGCGCAGCAGGGCCGGCAGGACGTGGCTGTTCTCCGGGTGGAAATTGTCGTTCGGGCCGTAGAGGTTGGTCGGCATCGCCGAGATGAAGTCGCAGCCGTGCTGCCGCCGGTAGGCCTCGCACAGCCTGATGCCGGCGATCTTGGCGATGGCGTATCCCTCGTTGGTCGGCTCCAGCGGCCCGGTCAGCAGGGCCGTCTCCGGGATCGGCTGCGGCGCCAGCTTGGGGTAGATGCAGGAGGAGCCCAGGAACAGCAGCTTCGCCACCCCCTGGCGGAAGGCGGCATGGATCACGCTGCCGGCGATGGCGAGGTTGTCGTAGAGGAAATCGGCCGGCTGGCGGGCATTGGCGAGGATGCCGCCGACCCGGGCGGCCGCCAGCACCACCACCTCGGGCCGGGTCTCCGCCAGCCAGCGCTCCACCGCCGCCCCGTCGCGCAGGTCCAGCCGGTCGCGCCCGACGGTGAGGGTCTCGCAGTCCTCCGCCGCCAGACGGCGCACCACGGCGGAGCCGACCATGCCGCGGTGGCCGGCCACCCAGACCCGGCGGCCCTGGAGACGGAAATCCACGCCCTGCATGGCCGGCACCGTCATGTCGGCTCCAGTTCCGGCGCGGCACCCTGGCGGACGGCGGCGAGGTCAGCCTCGACCATCTCCCGGACCAGTTCGTCGAAGCCGGTCCGGTATGTCCAGCCCAGCCGCTCCCGCGCCTTGGCCGGATCGCCCAGCAACTGCTCCACCTCCGTCGGCCGGAAGTAGCGCGGGTCGATGCCGACCAGCGCCTGTCCGGTCCGGGCATCGACGCCGATCTCTTCCACGCCCGCACCGCGCCAGACGATCTGCCGCCCGACGATGGCGAAGGCGCGCTCCACGAACTCGCGCACCGACCGGGTCTGGCCGGTCGCCAGCACATAGTCGTCGGGCCGGTCCTGCTGGAGCATCAGCCACATGCCCTCGACATAGTCGCGCGCATGGCCCCAGTCGCGCCGGGCGTCCAGGTTGCCGAGATAGAGGCGTTCCTGCAGGCCGTGCTCGATCGCCGCCACGGCGCGGGTGATCTTGCGGGTGACGAAGGTCTCGCCCCGGCGCGGGCTCTCATGGTTGAACAGGATGCCGTTGGAGGCGTGCATGCCGTAAGCCTCACGGTAGTTCACCGTGATCCAGTAGGCGTAGAGCTTGGCCGCACCGTAGGGACTGCGCGGGTAGAAGGGCGTCGTCTCCCGCTGCGGCGTCTCCTGCACCTTGCCGTACAGCTCCGACGTGGAGGCCTGGTAGAAGCGCACCGTGTCGGCCATGCCCAGGATGCGGATGGCCTCCAGCAGCCGCAGCACGCCGACCGCATCGGCGTTGGCGGTGTATTCCGGCACCTCGAAACTGACCTGGACGTGCGACTGGGCGCCGAGATTGTAGATCTCGTCCGGCCGGATCTCCTGGACCAGCCGGATCAGGTTGGTCGCGTCGGTCAGGTCGCCATGGTGCAGGAAGAAGCGCGTCGGACCTTCATGCGGGTCGCGGTAGAGATGGTCCACCCGCCCCGTATTGAAGGACGAGGACCGGCGCTTCACGCCATGGACCGTGTACCCCTTCTCCAGCAGGAATTCCGCAAGGTAGGAGCCGTCCTGGCCGGTAACGCCGAAGATCAGAGCCTTCTTCGGTCCGCCAGACGTCTTCGGCCCCATCACGAACACTCCATCTGTGAATCGCCACCGACCCACAATGTGTAAAATATGCGCTATCCGGAAGGGACAGTCAAACCGATGACTTCATAGGCAAAGACAAGCGGCGGGCCTGACGGCATCTGATCGAGGGTTCACGCCCCCCGCTCCGAAGTGGTAATTTCCCCCCAGGAACTGCTGGCAACGAGGACATGGTCGATGAAACGGGCGCGGGCACGGGTTCTGGTGACGGGGGGAGCGGGCTTCCTCGGCTCGCATCTCTGCGACCGCCTGATCGCGGACGGCAACGATGTGATCTGTGTCGATAACTTCTTCACGGGCACCAAGGACAACATCGCGCATCTGCTGGGCCACCCGCGCTTCGAACTGCTCCGCCACGACGTTACCTTTCCGCTCTACGTCGAGGTGGATGAGATCTACAATCTCGCCTGTCCGGCGTCCCCGGTGCATTACCAGAACGATCCGGTGCAGACGACGAAGACCTCCGTGCATGGCGCCATCAACATGCTGGGCCTCGCCAAGCGGTTGCGCGCACGGATCTTCCAGGCGTCCACGTCGGAGGTCTATGGCGACCCCGACCAGCATCCGCAGTCGGAGGATTACCGGGGCAATGTGAACCCGATCGGCCCGCGCGCCTGCTACGACGAGGGCAAACGCTGCGCGGAGACGCTGTTCTTCGACTACCACCGCCAGCACGGAGTCGATATCCGCGTGGCGCGCATCTTCAACACCTACGGTCCCCGGATGCATCCGAACGACGGGCGGGTGGTGTCGAACTTCATCGTCCAGGCCCTGCGGAACGCACCGATCACGATCCAGGGCGATGGCCGCCAGACGCGCTCCTTCTGCTATGTCGATGACCTGATCGACGCCATCGTCCGGCTGATGCAGGCGCCGGAGGGCACCACGGGGCCGGTCAATCTCGGCAATCCCGGCGAATTCACGATCCGGGAGCTGGCGGACCAGGTGATCGGGCTGACAGGCTCCCGCTCGGAACTGGTCTACCGGCCGCTGCCGGTGGACGACCCGATGCAGCGCTGCCCCGACATCACGCGGGCGCGCACCCTTCTCGGCTGGGAACCGCGGGTACCGCTGCGGGAGGGGCTGGAGCGGACGATCCGCTACTTCGCCACCCTGCTGGCCGAGGCCGAGCCGGGATGAGCGGCGGACCGGGCAGGGGGCGTATCGGCAGGGGGCGCATCGGCAGGGGGCGCATCGGCCAGCCATGTGCGGAATAGCCGCCGTCTTCGCCTACGATCCCGCCGCCTCACGGGTGTCGGAGGTGGAGCTGGAGGCCATTACGGATGCCATGGCGGCCCGGGGGCCGGACGGGCAGGGCGTATGGCGCCACCCGGACGGCCGGATCGGAATGGGCCACCGCCGCCTTGCCATCATCGACCTGTCCGATGCCGGGCGGCAGCCCATGGCTTCCGCCGACGGACGGCTGCACCTCGTCTTCAACGGGGAGATTTACAACCATCAGGACCTCCGTGCCGAGCTGATCGACGCCGGCGTCGTCCTGCGCAGCCGGAGCGACACGGAGGTGCTGCTGCACCTCTATGCCCGCCATGGTGCGGCCATGCTGCCCCGGCTGCGGGGGATGTTCGCGTTCGCCCTGTGGGACGAGGCGCGCCAGGGCATGCTCGTGGCCCGGGACGGCCATGGCATCAAGCCGCTCTATCTGTGCGACCGCGGCGGCACCGTCCGTCTCGCCTCCCAGGTGAAGGCGATCCTGGCCGGCGGAGCGGTGCCCCGGCGGATCCACCCGGCCGGCGCCGCCGGCTTCCTGCTCTGGGGGGCCGTGCCGGAACCGTTCACCATCGTCCGTGACATCGTTCCCGTTCCGCCTGGATCGAGTCTCTGGATCGACCGCTCCGGGGTCGGCCCGCCCCGGCGCTTCTGGTCGCTGGAGACGGTCCTGGCGGAGGCAGAGGCGGAAAGGCCGCCAGGGGATGCTGCGGGGCCGGGGGCACTGCGGGAAGCCCTGGAGGACACGGTCCGCCACCATCTGGTCGCCGACGTGCCGGTGGCGGTCTTCCTCTCCGCCGGACTCGATTCCTGCACCCTCGCCTCCTACGCCGCAGCAGCGGGCAGGGCAGCAGCGGCCGGCGCCGTCGTGGACACGGTCACCGTGTCCTTCGACCGGCTGGAGGGAACGCCGGCCGACGAAGCCCCCCTGGCGGCCGAGGCGGCACGCGCCCTGGGCACCCGCCACCATCATCTGCGGGTTTCCGCCAACGACTTCGCGGGCGATCTGGAGGGGCTGCTCCGGGCCATGGACCAGCCCAGCACGGACGGGGTGAACGTCTATTACGTCAGCCGCGCCGCGGCCCGGGCCGGGATCAAGGTGGCGCTCTCCGGCCTGGGCGGGGACGAGCTGTTCGGCACCTATCCGAGTTTCCGGGACGTTCCCCGCCTTGCCGCACGGCTGGGGCCGCTCGCTGGCCTGCGGCCCGCGGGGATCGGCTTCCGGCGGCTGGCGGCCCCGCTCCTCCGCCGCTTCACCTCCCCCAAATATGCGGGACTGCTGGAATACGGCACCTCCGTCAGCGATGCCTACCTGCTGCGCCGGGCGCTCTACATGCCCTGGGAACTGCCGGACATCCTGGGACCCGAAGCGGCGCGGGACGGGTGGGCGGAGCTGGAGGCGCGGACAGCCCTGCGCCGGACCGTCGCCGGGCTGCGGGACCCCTGGGTGCAGGTCGCGGCGCTGGAGGCGACCTGGTACATGCGCAACCAGCTCCTGCGCGATGCGGACTGGGCCAGCATGGCGCACGGGCTCGAACTCCGGGTTCCGTTGGTGGACACGGCACTGCTCGGGCGGCTGGCCCCCGTCCTGGTACGGCCGGCACGGCCATCCAAACGCGCGATGGCGGAGTCCGCCCCGCTCCCGCTGCCCCGCCCGATCCTGGACAGACCCAAGTCCGGCTTCTTCGTTCCGCTGCACGACTGGCTGCGCGGGATGCGGCCGGGGGAAGCGACGGACAGAAGGCAGCCGGACAGGGGGCTGCGCGGCTGGGCCCGGCGGGTGCTGGCGGAATGGTCGGACGGATGAGACTGCATGTCCTGCTCCACGAAGCCTTCGGCGGGATCGGCGGCATCGCCGCGGTGAACCGGCTGCTGCTCTCGGCCCTGGCCCGGCATCCCGGCGTCGCGGAGATCGTCGTCCTGCCGCGCCGCGCCCCGCCACCGGAAGCCCCGGTGCCGGAGCGGGTCCGGCACCGGCCCGTCCGCGGCAGCGGTGCCGCGGCCTATCTGGGCGCGGTGCTGCGGGAGACCCTGACCGCCCCGCGTCCGGACCTGATCCTCTGCGGCCATGTCAACCTGCTGCCCGCGGCCGCCCTCCTGCGCCGCGGCCGGCGCATCCCGACGGTCCTGATGGTGCATGGGGTGGATGCCTGGCAGCCGACCGGCCGGTGGCCGGTGGACGGGCTGGTGCGCCGGGTGGACCATGCCGTCGCGGTCAGCGCCTTCACGGCGCGCAGGCTCCAGTCCTGGTCAGGGCTGGCGGACGGAAGACTGCATGTGCTGCCGAACGCCCTGGATCTGTCCCGTTTCGCGCCGGGGCCGCCCCGGCCGGAACTGCTGGACCGCTACGGTCTGCGCGGCAGGACGGTCCTGATGACGCTGGCGCGGCTGTCCGCGCTGGAACGCTACAAGGGCATCGACGAGCTGCTGGACCTGCTGCCGACCCTGCTGCGGGAGAGGCCGGATCTCGCCTACCTGATCGTCGGCGACGGCGATGACAGGCCCCGGCTGGAGGGCAAGGCCCGCGGGCTGGGCCTGGGGGACAGGGTCGTGTTCACGGGCTTCGTACCGGAGGCGGAGAAGGCCGACCATTACCGTCTGGCCGACCTGTTCGTCCTGTGCGGCTCCGGGGAGGGATTCGGGCTGGTTCTGGTGGAGGCCATGGCCTGTGGCCTCCCGGTCGTCGCCAGCCGGCTGGACGGGTCGCAGGAAGTGGTCGCGGACGGGATGCCAGGCGAGCTTGCCGATCCCCGGAACCCGGCGGACCTCCGCCGCGCTGTCCTGGCCGGCCTCACCCGACCGAAGGGAGCCGTGCCGCAGGACCTGGAGCGGTTCGGCTTCCCCGCCTATGCCGTCCGGGTCCATGCCCTGCTGGAGGCCCTGGCTCCCGGCGGCAGCGGGGCGGCACATCCGGTCAGCGGCGTCCGAGGGCGTATTCCAGGGCAGCCAGCAGACCCCGCAGATCCTGCTCGAACCCCCAGTCCTCGATGATGCGGAGACCGGCCGCCCCCATGGCGGCCATGCGCGCCGGATCGTGCAGGATTCCGGCCAGCGCCCGGGCAAGGGCGTCCGGATCGCCGGCCGGGAAGACCCGCCCGTTCTCCCCGTCGCGCACCAGGTCCGGACCGCAACCGACCCTGTCGGAGACGACGATGGCGCGGCCAGCGTTCATGGCCTCGTTGACGACCAGCCCCCAGGGTTCGTCCACCGAGGGCAGCACGAAGACATCGCAGAGATCGAAGAAGGCAGGCAGTTCGGACTGGTTCCGGAAGCCGAGGAAATGGACATGGGGGAGCCCGGCCGCGCCGTGCTCAAGGGCCGCGCGCTCCTCACCGTCCCCGATGTAGAGCAGGACCGGCAGACGGTCCGGCGGCAGCAGGGCCGGCAGGCGCCGGACTGCCTCCAGCAGGTCGCGCGCCCGCTTGCGGGGCTCGAACTTGGAGGCGAAGAGGATGACGGGCCGGTCCGGCGGCAGCCCGAGCCGCGCCCGCAGCACCTCCCGGTCCGGCCGCGCGGCCGCGACCCGCTGTCGGAAGAACTCGTTGTCGACGGCATAGGGAACCGGAAAGATCCGGTCCGCAGCGATGCCGTGCTCCCGGTAATAGTCGCGGTTCAGGCTGCCGATGGCGAGAAAGGCCGTCACCGCCCGGGACAGCAGGGCGAAGAAGAGCCTTTTCGCCGCCTGCCGGGCCGGAGAGCGGGCACGGCTGAGGGAGGTCGCCTCATCCCGCAGCAGAACCTTCAGGCCCAGCACCCTCGCGGCAGCGATGGCGCCGATGTTGTAGGGCCGGCCATAGCCATGGACCCAGAGCACGTCGAACCGCCCCCGCAGGAGGCGCCGCCAGAGGCCGTAGCTCCAGGGGCGCAGCACATCCACCCGGTCGGTGCCGCCGAGGGCCGGCAGGAATTCGTGGCGGTATCCCTCCAGCAGCGGCACGTCCCAGGTGACGGGGCGTCCGAAGCCGGGATCGACACAGCCCCTGACGGACAGGTCGCTCTGGAAGAAGACCGTCAGGTCGATGTCCGGACGGGCGGCGACCCGCCGCAGCAGGGGGGCCTGATACTGGATCGGATGCGTGACGACATAGGCAAGACGAACCGGCCGCCCGGCGCGGGTCCGAAGAGGGGGAACCCCCTGAGCGGTCGTCATGCCGCGTCTTTCCTTCAGGATCTTTCCTTCAGGATTCAGGCGGTCCGCCCCTGACAGGCGCAGCCGGCCCGTTCCTTTGTCTGTTCTGTCTGTTTGACTGCGCCCCCGACACTTGGCAAGTCTTATCATCGACCGCGGCCGGGTTGCCCCCGGCCCGGACAGCCCCCTCTCCGGACGGACCGGGTCGCCATGACCAGCACCTCCTCGCTTCCCTCGCCGGACCGGACCGTCCCGCCGCCAGGCGGCAGGATTCTGCTGGCCCTGCTGCTTCTGCTGCTGCTCACGCTGCCCCTGCCGTTCGGCGGGGCGCGCCCCTGGGCCGCGAACCTGTTCGTCATGGCGGCAGGCGCGCTTCTGGCGGGCTGGACGCTCCTGTCCCTAAGGGGCTCCGGAAGAGAGGGAGGGCTGTGGCCGCATGGCACCGGACCGGCCCTGGCCGTGGCGGCTGTCGCCCTGTGGGCGGTGCTCCAGGCGCTTCCCGTCTGGCCGGAGGCGATCGCGCACCCGCTCTGGGCGGAAACGGGAGCGATTCTGGGACGGGATATCGGCCACCGCATCTCGCTGGCCCCGGATGCGACGATCCGGTCGGCGGGCATGCTCGCGGCCTGCGCCGCGATCTTCTTCGTCTCCGCCCAGCTCTGCCGCAACCGCCGCAACGCCCACAGGCTGCTGGCGGCCGTGGTGGCCGGCTGCCTTTTCTATGCCGTCTACGGAATCGCTACCTATCTGTTCCTGGACAACCGCATCCTCTGGATGGAACGCTGGGCCTACCACGACGACGTCGCATCGACCTTCGTCAACCGCAACTCCTTCGCCTGCTTCGCTGCGCTGGGGCTGGTCAGCACCCTGGCGCTGCTGGTCGGCAAGCTGAGCGAAGCCTGGACCGACCCGGACACCCGGCGGCTGGCGCTCCTGGGCATGGTGGAGCGCGCCGGCACCTACGGACTGATCCTTCTGGCCGCTGCCGTCGTTCTGCTGTCGGGGATTCTGATGAGCCATTCCCGCGGCGGTCTGGCGGCGGCGGCGGCAGGTTCGGCCGTCGCCATCCTGCTCTGCGCCCGGGCCCGGCGCCGGACGGGACTGCTGCGTGCCCTGCTGCTGCTCTGCGGGCTCGTCGGCCTGACGGTCATGCTCCAGATCGGCGGAGAGGGCACGATCTTCCGGATCGTCAACGAAGGAGCGGTCCAGGCACGCGAGATCTACAACACGGTGATGCTGCGGGCGATCGCCAGCTCGCCCCTGGTCGGGTACGGCATGGGCGCCTTCGAGCAGACCTTCAGTCTGTTCCTTGACCGGCAGGCGGCCCTGGCGCTGTCCGGCAACGCCCCCCTGCTGAGCGTTGACCGGGGGCACAACGACTATCTGGAAGGCATGCTGGGTCTGGGGATACCAGCGGCCCTGGTGCTGTGGGGCAGCATCGCGGCGGTGGCGATCCGCTGCGTCCGGGGCAGCGTGACGCGCCGACGCGACTGGGCCTGCCCTGGTGCCGCCGCGGCCGCCGTGACGGTGGTCGCCGTCCACTCCCTGGTGGATTTCAGCCTTCAGATGCCCGCGGTCGCGGCCACCTGCGCGGCCCTGCTCGGGATGGGCCATGCCCAGTCCCGCAGCTCCCGGGACCCGTCATGACGGCCCGCCACGGGAGCGCGGGACCGGCAGCGGGCGCGCGGACCCGTCACAACCCCTCCAGCACGGCGGCCAGACGGGCATCGTTGCCGTAGCCCGACATCTCCGCCCGGCAGCGCCCGGCGGCGGCGATCAGGGACCGGGCCTCCTCATCGTGCATGAAACGGTGGATCAGCCCCGCGCAGTCCCGCACATCGTCGAAGAACAGCGCCTCCCGTCCCTCCTCGAAGCTCTTCATATGGTCCCCGGTGCGCTGCGCCAGCAGGAACCCGCCGCAGCCCGCGATCTCGAAGGTCCGCCGGGCCAGCGTGTCCACGTTGGAGCGGGTCACGAAGCTGAGACAGATGCGGCTCTTCCAGATCGTCTCGCGGTAGCCGGAACCGTAGGTGGAAGGATGGTGGCTCGCCCCCAGGCGCGACCGCCAGCGGGCCGGCCATGCGCCGCTGTGGACATGCACATTGATGCCGTACTCCACGCGCAGCGCATCGATGAAGGGCGCCCGGTCGTCGTAGGGGGCACCGATGAAGGAGACAGCGAAGGGCCGGTCCCTGTCCGACCAGCCGGCAGGCGGAGGGAAATGCACGGTGGGTTCGTAGCCGAAAGGCATCAGGCGGACCTCCCGGGCTCCGGCCCGCCTGTACTCCTCCAGGTTCGAAGGGCGGGGGACGATGTGGACGTCGTATTCCGGCAGGGCCGTCAGGAACGCGCCCCAGCAGCCGTCCCGCCTCGGCCCGAATGGATTGTCGGGATTGTAGTGGACGACGCGCCGCCCCGCCGTCCGCAGGGCCGCCACGGTTTCCCGGCGGACCAGGACAGCCTTGTCCGCCCAGACGATATCCGGCCGGACATGCTCAACCGCGAGGCGGAGATCCTGGTTGCACCGCTCCGCCGAGCGTCCCCGCTGCAAGCGATACCGGATCTGGCGCGCAAGCCGGGAGCCCGCGGTCAGGTAGGGGGTCATGTCGAATTCGATCACCGCATGGCCCAGCCGCCGCAAGGCGGCGATGCGGTGCCGGGTGTTCGAGATGCCGGACATCTCTCCGGCATAGAGGATGCGGCGCTGCACCATGGTCATGCCGTCATCATCGGGGGCATCGGGGGCATCGGCCTCTCAGGCCGGATCGGCCGTTCCGGGACCGGAATGCCCAGTTCGTCCAGCGCAGCGGCGATGCGGCTGTCATTGTCGTAGCCGGACCGCCAGGCCCGCCGGGCTGCCGCCTTGCCCATTTCCGTCCGCCGGTCCGGATCATCCAGAAGGAGCCCGACCTGCCGGGCGCATTCCGCGAGATCGGAGAAGAACAGGGCCTCCCCGCCATCCTGCAGAGCGGCAAGCTGGTCCGGCGTCCGGTAGGCGACGATCGCCGCCCCCGCCGCCGCCAGCTCGAAGGTCCGCGTCGCCAGATCGTCGATGTTGGACCGGGTGACGAAGCCCAGGCAGATGCGGGACCGCCAGATCGCCTCGCGGTAGCGCTCCCCGGGCGCCGGCCCCCGGTGCCGGACCAGTGGATCCGAAGGTTGCCGGTTCCGCCGGGGCCACCGGCTACCATGGACCGTCACCTCCCGCCCGAGACGCGCGGCCAGGGCAGAGATGAACTGCGGCCTGTCGTCATAGGGAGAGCCGATGAAACTGACTTCATACGGCCTGTCCGCCTCCGTCCAGCCCTCCGGCGGAGGATAATGCACCGTCGGTTCGAAGGCGAAGGGCATCACCACCACCCGCCGCGCCCCGTGGCGTGGATAGTCCTCCAGATTGCTGCGGCGGGGGACCAGATGCGCGTCGTACTCCGGCAGGGCCGCAAGGAAATGCCGCCAGCCCGGGTCCCGGCGCAGGCCGAAGGGGTTGTCCGGGTTGTAGTGGAGGACGCAGGCCCCGAGGCGGCGGATCTCGCGCACCGTCCCGGGGCGCAGCAGCAGGGCCTTGTCGCACCAGACGATGTCCGGACGGGCGCAGGCGACCTGATCCAGCAGGGCGCGGTTGAAACTGTCGATCAGCTCCCCCCTGCCCAGCCGGAGCCGGAGATAGCGGGCAGCGCGGCTGCCGGCCTCGGTATAGATGTCCGTGTCCATCGACCGGAGCCGGAATCCCAGCCGGCCAAGCGCCATATGGCGGTGCCAGCAGGTGCCCGTTGGACTCAGGCTACCGACATAGAGTATCCGGGTCATGCTTCATCAGGGACAGGAGCGCAGACGACGGGACTGATCCGGTCATCGGCCGCCTTTCGTCAATGGATCGCTCTGACATATCACGGCGAACACATCGAATCCAGTTCTGATAAGTCACAGACTGACCGACGGACACATGCCGATCACGGGGAGGGAAACGCCATGACCGAAAAAACCGACCTGGATCACATCGCCGAACGCGTCCGGCCGACCAAGATCACACATGATTATTTCCGTTACTACTGGATACATTTCGGCCACCGCCGTCACGCCGTCCGTTCGCTGCTGGAAATCGGTGTGCAGGGCGGTCGTTCGCTCAAGGTCTGGCGTGAGTTCTTCCCGAAAGCCACCGTCTGCGGGCTGGACTGCGATCCGGGATGCGCCCGGCTGGAGGCGGACGGCTTTGCCATCCAGATCGGGGACAGCCAGAGCCCGGCGGTGGCCCGCACCGCACTGGAGCGGTTCGGGCGGACATCCTTCGACATCATCATCGACGACGGCGCCCATCATCCCCAGGCACAGATCGAGACCTTCCGCACCTGGTTCCCCCATCTGGCCGAGGGCGGCGTCTATGTCGTGGAGGACGTGGCGCAGTTCAGCCGCTACGACCGGGTGGATGCGCTGGACGCCTTCTCCGAACTGATCTACGGCATCAACCATGTACCGGACGGGAGCGCCGACTGGCATGCGCTGACGACGCTGGAGGGGGTGGCGAACCCCTTCGTCCGGCAGATCGTCGGCATCTCCTTCTACCGCTACCTGATCTTCATCGAGAAGGGGCGGAACCCGGAGGACAACCGCTACCTGACGGACCCCGCCTTCAACCGGCTGGATCTGGAGGCGGAGCAGGAGGCCGGCGACACGGCCCCGCCGACACCCCCCGGCTGGACGGGCTGGCACAACCTGTCAGCCCACCTGGGACGGCGGCTGGGCAGCAGCTTCATCCCGGCAGCCATCCGGCGACCGCACCTCGGCGGCAGCCTTCTCCGCTCGGTCGCCCGCCGGCTGGGGCTGTGATCGCCCGGCGCGCCCGATCCCGCCGCCGGCGAAGCGGGCGAGGCGGTGGCGCGCGCCCTGCCGCAGCCAGTCGCGCTGATCCGCCGAAAGCACCATCCGGTAGGCCGCCGGCACGGCCCCAGCCAGCCAGAGCGCGCCGAACAGGCCGAGCGTCAGGGGCGACACAGGCGCCACGAGCGCCCCGGCCGCCCCCGCCAGGCCCCAGGAGACCAGGGCCGCGCCGGCGATCCGGAGCCCACTTTCCGCCAGAAAGGCAAACAGCGGCAGCCCCAGCCGCGGATGGCAGAGAGCCGGCAGGAACAGACCGATGGCCACGGTCTCCCCCACCGCCAGCGCGACGGCGGCACCGACGGCCCCCTGCCCGGGGATCAGCAGGAGCATGAGCAGCAACGACAGGCCGGCATGCAGCAGATAGCTGAGGGTCAGCGCCTGGGGACGGTTGGTGAAGCTCAGGAACGTCTGGCTGGGAATCGCGGGGCTGACGGCAAGGATGCCGGCCAGCAGGACGGCGAAGACAGGCAGATCCAGGGCCACGGCGCCCCCGGTCCAGATCCGGACGAACGGCTCCGCCGCGGCGAGGGAGACACCGGCGGCGAAGCCGGCGACGCCGCCCAGGAAGCGGCTGGTCCTGAGAAACATGCTGCGGACGCCGGCGAGATCCTCCCGCGCGTACTTGATCGACATCTCCACGCCGATCCCGGGAGCGAGCTGCGCCGGAAGCTGCCGGACCATGCCGGCCAGCGTGCGGGCGATGCTGAACAGGATCACCGCGTTGCCCGCCGGGGCGAGATGGTTGAGCACCAGGATCGGGAGCTGCGTCACCGACATCTGGTAGAGCGGTCCGACGGCATAGAGCCCGCCGCGGCCCGCGATGTCGCGCAGCTCCGCCCGGTCCGGCAGGGCGAGCCCCCAGGGCAGGGAGCCGAACTGACGGCGGAGATCCCAGGGAAGGACGACGAGGAAGAGGACGACCCCGCCCAGCGTGACGAGGGCGATCTGCGACGGCCCCGCCCCCAGGAGAAGACAGACAAGGGTCGCCAGCACCGTGTAGAGCGAATGCAGGATACCCATGTAGACCGACCGTTCGTAGCGCCCGCGGGTCCTGTAGAGGACCCCGAGAATACCCATGCCGACGGCCAGGATGTTCACCAGGGTGCAGCCGGCCAGGGCCAGGAAGGCGTCGTCCGGCGCCATCGTCCCGAGCTTCAGCAGCGCCACGGGATCGGTCAGCAGCAGCAGGGCACCGATGCCGGCTATGGCCGAGGCGGTGACCACCGCGTAGCACCCCAGCGCGATCTTCAGGGTCTTCGCGTAGGCCGCCTCCTCACGGGCAGCCCACTGCATGGTCAGCCTGTTGCCGAAATAGAACTGCATGCCGAGGTCGAGCAGGCCGGCCATGGCCGCGACGGCCCCGATCACCAGCCAGTCCTGGTAGACGCCCGCCCCCCAGGCATGCAGATAGGCCGGAACCAGCAGGAACTGCTGCCCGAAGGTGAGCCCGAACAGAACGAAGCGGGCGCCGAATCCCCGGGTCAGGGACCCTTTCACCGACCGATCGTCACCGCCGTCCAATGCGGGTCCGCCCGGATCAGCGCAGCGCGGGCCGGCCGGCCGACAGGGCGGGCCGCGCGCTGAAGGACCGGAACAGGCGGAAGACCAGATCGAGGAGCAGGAAGACCAGAGCGTAGCGCAGGGCTGAGAAGTACAGCGTCATGGTGCCCTCTGCCGCGAGGAAGAACTGGAACATCAGCCCCAGCCCCATCACCGCGACATAGGAGTCCTGGAACCAGCCCATGACATGGGCGCAGACGCGGATGATCAGAAATATCACGACAGGGTACACGATCAGCCCGGCGAACCAGAAATCCGCGAAGGAGCCGATCACAGGACTGAACGCCTCGTCCGACGGCGGCCGGCCGATCACCTCGTTCACGATGTCCTCGGTGAAGGGGACGGTCCGCACCAGTTCGGCCTTGCCCGGAATGACGAAGCGCGGAACGGTGACGATCGCCGACATCGCAAGATGCAGCCCCCCCAGCATGTCCGACGCCGGATACTGGTGAACGACATCCGCCGCATAGCCGAACATGAAGGCGCGGTAGCTCAGATTCTCGAAACTGGAGGCGGCCGCCAGTTCGCGCTCCGCCTGGACGACGCTGTAGGCCACGCTCAGACCGTCGAGCATGCCGCCCTCGACGCCGACATCGGCGACCCGGTTCATGCCGATGCGGAGCATGTACTGAAGCTGGGTGGCCGTCGTGATGGTGCCCAGCAGAACGAGGCCGGCGGCGACCAGCCAGCCCGGACGGACCCGGCGACCGCACGCGAGATACCGGGCCCAGAGATGGAAGACCGTGCCGATGATGAGGGCACTTGCGAAGCTCAACCGTCCCCAGAGGGCGCAGAGGAAGATCTGGACCGCCAGCGTCACCAGTGTGGTCACGATAAAGACAAGGGAATGGCGGCGGAGACCCTGCCCCAGAATCCAGCCGCAGCAGGCGACGACCGGCAGCAGCAGTGCGCCGATCACGTTGGCGAGGATGGGAGCCTCCCCCTCGATGCTGGAGGTCAGCCCGCGGAAACCCCAGTCGCCGATGGACAGGACATAGACCTCGGCCACGATGAGAACGACGAAGAAGCCGCCGATCCGCGACCCGGACCCGCCCCCGCGGCCCAGCAGGTCGAAGGTCGGCGCCCAGGACGCACGCTCGTACCGGCCAAGGAATGACAGCGCCGCGCAGAACAGCACGACATACAGGGCGCCGACGATGGCCTGCTCCCCGTCGAAACGCGGATAGTAGACGGCGCGCAGCGTATCCTCGCCCGGAGCCAGGAACAGGCTGAGCGCCCCGCCGAAGAAATGGAAGAACTGGAGCGCAGCCGCGAGAAGACGGCAGGCCGACCAGTTCTCCCGCGGACTCCAGACGATTTCCGCGAAGGCGAAGAGGGCGGGCGCCGTCAGACAGAGAAAACCCAGGACCATGATGGCCGCCGATTGCAGGCCGGCGCCGACGAACAGGGCCAGAAGGCCCAGAACGGTCAGTGCGATCCGCAGCAGCAGCGATGTCTTGGCGATCCGGGCGTCGGTCACGGGACCCGGCACGGCTGTCGTCATGGTCCAGGTCCGCCTGTGATTCCGTTACCGTGCCGGCCCGTTCCCGCGCCGACCCGTTACCGTGCTGGCCGGAGAAGGCGCATCGGCCCGCCCGGCCGGGAAACGGCCGGAAACGGACTGTTCCGATCTTCCGCATTGGCAGCGTACCAACTTTGGCTTATCCGTGCCACCCGGATGGCAGCATCACCGGGGAGGCAGGCATGGGCGACCCGACCTGGATCACGACCGGCCCGGGGCTGCCCGTTCCGGACCGGCGGTTCCGCTGGGTCGCCGCCACCGACCCTGTGAACGGCCCTGCCCTGGGCCGGCTGGAACAGCAGCTTGCGGCGTTCTACGCCGGCAATCTGGACTACTTCACCCTGGAGAACGGAGATTTCACGAACTGGACGGAAGCCCGTGGCCCGTTCGGCCGGATCGTCTCCCTGACGGCCGGGCGGCGGGTGCTGGAGGTGGGCTGCGGTCTTGCCGGAATTCTGCGCAACCCCGGGGTGAGTGCGGCCGGGTACACAGGCTGCGACTTCCCGGCCGATCTCATGGCGGAGAATTCACGACGCTTCCCGGACGCCCGGTTCGTTCCCCTGAAGGTTCCCCGCAGGCTGCCCTTCGCGGACGCCGCCTTCGATCTTGTCTTCAGCGTCTTTGTCCTGGAACACGTCGTCTTCCCGCACCTCTTCCTGGATGAATGCCTGCGCGTCTGTGCGCCCGGCGGCCTTGTCATCGTGCTCTGTCCCGATTTCCTCGGCAGAGGCCTGTCATCCTCTCAACGGCTGGGCTTCAGCCCCGGGACGGGGCGTGAGAAGCTGCGCCGGGGGCGGATTCTGGATGCACTCGTCACCGCCTATGACACGCGCATCCGCCTCAGGCGGCATGCCGCCCGACTGCGCGATGCCGCCAAGGTGAGCGCCCGGTTCATGATCAACCTCGCCCCCAGGCTGTTCAGCGACCCGTTCCAGATCGATGTGGACGCGGTCCACCAGACCTACGGGCCGGAGATCGGCGCATGGCTCCGGCGCGGTGCCGACCTGATCGGAACTGATCCGGAAACGGCCCGATACTGCCGGGAGAACGGGCTTCTCTTCGTCGAAGCGCGCAAGCGCGCGTGAGGTCTTCATTTTACGCTGTCCCGCCGCGGCTGCTCCTGCCACTCTGTCCATCCGCACCGGTCTGCGGGCTGATGGAGTTACCCCGATGCCATCGCACCCGATCTATGCAGGCAGTTTCTACCGTTCCCAGTCCGGCGGTTCGCTGGCATCGGCGCAGACCGTGGTTCCGCTTGTCCAGTCCTTCGTCGGGGCCCGGAGTGTGGTGGACATCGGCTGCGGGGTGGGCACATGGGCGTCGGAATTCCGCCGCTCCGGCGCCGATGTGTCCGGCATGGACGGCCCCTGGGTGCCACTGGATCAGCTTCGCATCCCCGTGGAGAGTTTCCGGGACATTGATCTTCAGAACCCGCCGGTTCCGGACCGGCGGTTCGATCTGGCCGTCTGCCTTGAGGTGGCGGAGCATGTTCCGGAGACGGCTGCCGGAAGGTTGATCTCGTTCCTCTGCCTGCTGTCGGACACGGTTCTCTTCTCCGCCGCCATCCCGTTCCAGGGGGGGAACGGGCATGTCAACGAGCAGTGGCCGCTCTACTGGGATCATCACTTCCGCAGAAATGGATTCGAGTGCTTCGACATCCTGCGAGACCGGATCTGGAGCGACGGCACGGTCGAGTATTTCTACCGGCAGAACCTGCTGCTCTTCTGCAGGAACACCGGCCCGGACAGTGTCCATGCGAGGCTGCTGGCCGCAGGTCATGCGGCGGGCGCACCGCGGAATCTCGTGCATCCGGAGAACGACGCCACCCTGGGCGCCACCAGCCTGGACAGTTTCTCGCTGAAGCTGATGCTGGCGGCCCTGCCCCGGGTGGCGGCCGCGGCCCTCGCCCGGCGCTTCGGCAGGCATCCCGCCCGGATCTGACGGACCGGCCGCCTCAGCCGAGAGCGGGCAGCCCGGCCAGACTCCGCCACCGCCTGAACCGGCGCCGCATCATGGTGAGGACAGGCGCGTCCTGTTCCGCCCGCCGCAGCGCCTCCCCCCCGGCGACCACACGCATGAGGGTGCGGTCGAGGTCTGCGGGATCGCAGGGCGCCAGCAGGGCGGCATAGCGGTCGGGATCGGCGAGCACGGCGTCGGGCAGGCCATGACCGCCGGGAACGACCCCCCAGACCATCCCGCCGCGCCCGAGAAGATCCGTCCCGGACCGCATGAGCCCGTCGATGTCCAGGGCTTCGAGCGCGGCCGTATCGATCTCCGCATGGGAGAAGTTGCGCACCTTGTTCAGAATGCGCTCCTTGTCCCCCAGGTAGGAGAAATGCCAGCCCGCGTCGGGCAGGACGAGATGGCCCGGCGGCAGCGCGCCGTCGGCCGCGTCCAGGGCGGGACGGAGGTCCCGGGCCGCCTGGGCCGACCGGAAGCGGGCGAAGGGCTGGGCCACCGACCAGACCGCGTGCGACGCGCTGCCGACCAGATTCTGATAATTGAGCCTGACATAGTAGAGGCGCATGCGCAGCCCGGCGGCCTTGAAGGGAGTGCCGCGCAGCTCCGCCATAACGGAGGCGCGCGGGATTTCGTCCACGTCGGAAACGACGACGATGTCGTCGGGGGCTGCGCCGTGAAGACCCCGGGCGATGGCGTTGCGCTGGAATCTCTCGTTCACCCAGGGGTCGGGATCGCAGGGCATGTCGTCAACGACGACATGGGTGATCCTGTCGAGGTAGGGAGCGAACCGCGCCCGGTTGGCGGCGAAGACCAGATCCTTGGGGTGGCCCCGGAAGCTGTGCGTGGCCTCGACCAGCACGAAGCGATCGACCACCCCGGCCAGTTCGCGCAGGCGGATCTCCAGCACGTCCAGTTCATTGAAGAAGATGAAGCAGTCGATGAGGCGGGGCATGGACGTGTCCGGGCAGGGCGGGAACTGGGACGGAGCGGTGTGGGGGCAGGCGGGGTGGGCTCTGCCGTGCACGGGACGGTTCCGGGCGGGGATAGAATATCCACCCGCCCGGCCGGCAGCACGCGCAGAGTTGCGCCGGGCGGGGCGCAGGGAAAACCCTCCTTCCCCTCCGCATCGTTCAGCAAAAACGGTCCCCGGGGGTCGCCCCAGTCTTCGGATGGCGGTCCAGGCAGAATATCCACGTTGCGGAAAACATCCTGCCGAAGTAGATAAAGAGTATGAAGACTGCTCCGGCGCGTCAATCGGCGTGCCGCTGACGCTCTGCCGGACGCCGGAACGCCCAGATGCCGCATCCCCTCCGCATCTCGGTTGCCATGCCGGTCTACGAGGGCGCCCGGCATCTCGGGGCCTGCCTGGACGGCATCGCCGCCCAGACCCGCCCGCCGGATGAGCTGGTGATCAGCTACGATCCGTCCCAGGACGCCACATGGGAGACCGTGACCGGCTTCGCCGCGCGCCATCCGTGGGTGCGGGTGGTGCGCAACCCGGACCGTCCCGGCATCTTCACGAACCTGAACAACGCGATCCGCCACACCGACGGCGATCTGGTGCAGATCTTCTGCCAGGACGACATCATGCGGCCCGGCCTGCTGGCCCGGCTGGAGGCCGTGGCCGGCCCTGCGCTGGGCCGGTTCTCCTTCTGCTTCTTCCGGGGCTGCACCATCGACGACGGTGGCAGGGCCATCGACCGGCCGCGCCACTATGACGGGCTGCCGAGCGGGTTCTACGACGGCGAGGCGGCGAACGAACTGTTCATCCATTTCGGCTGCCTGCCCGGCAATCTCTCGACCGTCGCGGTGGACGGGGCACTGGCGCGCGACCTGCCCTTCCGCGACACGCTCAGCATGACGGCCGACTTCATGATGTGGCTGGATCTGGTGGCCCGCCGTCCCTTCCTGTTCCTGGACGAGAGCCTGGTCGATCTCCGCGCCCATGCCGGCCGGGCGACCTTTGTCCTGGGCCGCGACCTGCGGATGATCCGCGAGGACAGGCCGGTCCTGGAGACGCTGATCGACCGTTCCGCACGGCCCGGTCCGGCGCGCTCGCTGCTGCTCTCTCACAGGGGAGTGCAGTACGTGTCCTGGATCGCCCACGCCGCCCGCCATGGCGACTGGGCGGCGGCGCTGGGCGGGATCGCCCTGCTGCGCCGGAGCTGGGGGCTGTTCCCCGTGCTCTGGCGCTATCTGGTCCGGCTCGGCGGGCGGGCGGATCCGCTCGGCCTCGGGCGCCAGCGGCGCGACCTGATCCGCCGGCTGTCGGACGGGGTGTCGCCCCCGGCCGGGTCCCCTTCCCTCCTCGACCATCGCGGACTCTGAGACCATGCGCCTTCTGATCTCCGGTGCCAGCGGCTTCATCGGCCGTAGCCTCGTCCGCCAGGCCGCCGATGCCGGGCATCAGGTCCATGCGCTCGGCCGCCGCACGGTGCCGGAGCTTGCGCCCGTCCTTGCCGGGGCGGTGGTGAAGGACATCCTGGCCGTGACGGCGGCCGACATCCCCCCCGGCACGGATGCCGTCATCCATCTGGCGACGGGCAGTTCCGGCGACCGTGCGCAGATCAACCGGACGTCCGTGGAGGGAACGCTCGCCCTGCTCGATGCCTGCCGCGCGGCGGGGGTGACGCGGTTCGTCCATGTCAGCTCCCTGAGCGTCTATCCGGGCATCCCGGCGGCCGATCCCTCCCGGCTGGACGGCAGGGCGCTGGAACCCTTCCCGGAGCGGCGCGGAGTCTATGCCGAATCGAAGACCCTGGCGGACATCGCCGTGCAGGAGGCCGTCCAGGCCGGCCGGCACGGCAGCATGGAGGTCGTGCTGGTGCGTCCGGGGCTGGTCTTCGGGACCGACATGGCCGGCGCCCTGGCGGGCACGGCCGTGGAACTGCCGCTGGGCATCGGTGTCATCACCGGGCAGGGCGCCGCGGCCGTGCCGCTTCTGGCCATGGACGATCTCTCGGCCGGACTCACCGCCCTCTGCGCCCAGGCCGCGGAGCCCGGCCGGTTCCACAGTATCGACATCCTGTCCCCGCCCCTGCCGACCAGACGGCGGTTCCTGGCCTCCTATGCCCGCATGACCGGACGGCCCCGGTTCCGCATCGCCCTTCCCGCCTTCCTGGTCATGGCGGCTGCCTGGGTTCTGGAGGGGCTGTTCCGCCTCGGCGGCCGACGGAAGGACCTGCCGCACAAGGTGCGCCGTCTCTACGCCTTCGACCCGGCGATGCTCGACAGCGCCTCCTTCTGGCGGAAGACGGGCGTCAGGCCGACGGGAACGGCGGAGACCTGCCTGCGGCAGGCCCTGACCCTCGACCGGGATCCCGCCCCCGCCACCGGGGCCGACGCTGCCGCGCGCCTCCGGGCGGAGCGGCTGCTGGCCGTCGCCGCGACCCCGCTGGCGGGGGCCGGACGGGACCGGCGGCCGGTGATTCTGATCGGCGCCGGCCGGATCGTGGAGGAGATGCATCTGCCCGCCCTGGCCGCCCTGCCGGTCAGGGTCGTCGGCGTGGTGGACCCGATCCCGTCCCTGGCCGGATCGGTCGCCGCAAGGCTGCCGGGCGCGACGGCGTTCGCGGACCTGGACGCGGTTCCGGCATCCCTGCTGGAGGGCGCCACGGCGATCGTCGCCACGCCCGGCATCACCCACCCGACCCTGGGGACCCGGCTGCTCCGGGCGGGCTGCGACGTCGTGCTGGAGAAACCGGCCAGCCTGGACCGTCCGGGGCTGGCGATGCTGCGGGCCGCGGCGGCGGACACCGGCCGGGCGGTCAGCATCGTCCAGAACTACCGGCTGCGTCCCAACACGCTGCGGCTCTGGCGCTTCCTGGCGGCGCACGATCCCGGCGCGCCCGTGCGCGCGCGGGTGGTGTTCCACACCGGCCGCATCCTGAACGAACCGGCACGCTGGGCCCACCGGGAGGTGACCCACCGGGTACTGCTGCTGGAACTGGGGCTGCATTTCCTGGACATCGCGCTGCAGGTCACCGGCCCGGTCACGGAGGTGCGCGCCGTGGACCGGGTGCTGCGCCGGGACGGGTCGGCCGTCGTTTCCGCCGTCGGGCTGTGCGCCACCGCATCGGGGGCCACGCTGGGCTTCGAGCTGGATGCGACGGGGACCGCGACCCGCACCCGGATCGAGATCGAGTTCGAGCGCGCCGCGGTGGTGCTGGACTTCTTCCCCGAGGGGTTCCGCATCCTGCCACGCCGCGGCAATCCCGTGGACGATGGCTGGTCCGCGGCCGGGAGGCTGGCCGGCATGGCATGGCAGAGGCTGTTACCACGCCGCGGCGGGACGGCGCGGCGCGCCCTGCCCCACGCCAGAATCCTGGCCGACCATCTGCGCCGGACCGCCGGCGCGTCCGCCACAGCGCCGTCCCCCTTCGCGCTGGAGGAGATCGGCCCGACGATGATGGAGTCGCTGCTGCTGCTGGCCGACGCGATCTATCCGGCCGACGGCACCCGCTCGAAGACCAGCACGGTGTGAAAACTCCAGACCCGGGCCGAAGCCACCGCGCACAGCAGCCGGTACGCCAGCCGCTTGACCGGCGAGCGCGGCCAGAGCCGCCAGTCGTGCCGCTGACGCAGCCGGTACCCCAGCGGCCCGGCCGTCCGGAGCAGCACCTCGGTCGCAACATCGGGGTCAACCAGCCACATGTGCCGGTGTCCGTCGGGTTTGCCGACCTGGGCGATGCTCTGCTCCGGCGGGCAGCGGCCCCGCAGGAAGGCGAGCCGCCGGACCCCGTTCATCTCGTTCGGCAGGGTGACGACCACATAGCGCGGGGACTTTGCGCAGGCCTGGATGAACAGGCCGGTGAAATCCTGGGTATGCTCCAGCACATCCAGCAGCAGGACGGCGTCGAACGGTTCGTCCGGCACATGGTCGAAGGCTGACTCCCCGGGCTTCATGTAGATGACGTTGGCGGCCCTGACCGGGACCCGCAGACCGGCATCGGCGTCGATGCCAAGATAGCGGACCCCCGCCGGCAGATGCAGGCGCACGATCCCGTCCCCGCAGCCGATGTCCAGCACCGACCGGATGCCGCCCAGTGTCGTCAGAATCCGTTCGACCACGACGGGGGCCTTCTTGGCCTCGACCGGGGTATCGATGATCGCGTCCATACCTGGCACCGCCTGTCCCTTCCCGTATCGCCCCCGGTCAGTCCCCGCTTCAGGAGCCCCTTGCCTGATGCCGTCCTTATTCGAGGCCGCTCTTATTCGAGGCAGTCTTCGCTTGAGGCAGTCCTTGCTTGAGACGGCCTCCATCCTCCTGATACCTTTGTTCTTTCTTTAGCATGACGCCCGCCGGGCGGCGACCGGGAACAGGACATCCGATGGACGACGGGCTCCCCGCCTCCGAGCTTCCGGTTGTCCCGTCCACGGGCAGGCTGCCGGTCACGGTGGTGATCCCGACCCGGAACGAGGAACGCGCCCTGCCCGCCACTCTCGGCACCCTGGGCGCCTTCGCCGAGGTCGTCGTCTTCGACAGCCACAGCACGGACGGCACGGAACGGATCGCCCGGGCATGGGGCGCCCGCTTCCATCAGCGGGTCTTCGACAATTTCGCCGATCACAAGAACTGGGCCCTGGACAATCTGGAGTTCCGGACCGACTGGGTTCTGCTGCTGGATGCCGACGAGCGCATCGGGCCGGACCTGCTGGCGGAGATCGCCGCCATCCTGCACGGTGACCGGCCGGAGGTGGCCTTCGCCATCCCGCGCAGGAACGTGGTGGACGGGGTCTTCCTGCGCCGGGCCGGGATGTACCCGGACTATCAGATCCGCCTGATCCGCCGGGGCCGCGCCCGCTACGAACGGCGGCTGGTCCATGAGCACATGCTGGCCGACGGTCCCGTGGGCTTTCTCGCCAGTCCGCTGCTGCATGAGGACGGCAAGGGCATCCGCCGCTATCTGGAGCGCCATGTCGCCTATGCGGAGATGGAGGCGGTGGAGGCCTTCATCGACCTGCACAGGCCCGCTGCGGACCACGGGGCCTGTGCCCTGCCCGGCCCCATGGCGCGGCGCCGGAGGCTGAAACACTGGTCGTACCGGCACCTGCCGCTGCGTTTCCTGTGGGTCTTCGCCTATGTCTACGTGGCGCGGCTGGGCCTTCTGATGGGGCGCACGGGGCTGAAATACTGCCTGCTGCGGGCCTTCTACGAGTTCAAGGTGGACCTGTTCCTGGCCGAGCTGAGGAACGGCGCCAGCCCCGTCGCGCAGGCCTACCGCGATCTCATCCTGGAGCGTCTGGGCCGATGCCCGCCGGACTGGGAGCGGCGGTGACGGATCGGCGCCGCCGGTTGGCGAACAGCATGTCGGCCTGCACGCTCCGCCCCTCGCGGTCGGTCGAGAGATTGTAGACGCCGGCGAGGTCGAACCCCCGGGCGTGCAGGTCCGCGATGATGGCCGGCGCCAGCGGCTGCCCTTCGTAGAGGGGCAGGAAGGAGACCTCGGCATAGACATGCTCCACCGCCGCCAGTCCCACGGAGAAACCGCGGATCACCTCCAGCTCGAATCCCTGGACGTCCAGCTTCAGCAGGACCTGGCCGGTCAGCGACGCCGGGGAGAGCACGGCATCCAGGCGGCGGACCGGAACGGTCCGGACGCCGACCTCGCCCGTGCCGGCGAAGGTCTGCTCCTGTACGGGGGAAATGGGCAGCAGGCTCGAACTGTCCAGCCGCCGGGACAGGTGGATCGTCGCGTTCCCCTCGGCAGAGCCGAGCGCATGCCGGTGCAGGTCTACGCCCGGGGCGTCGGCGAAAAGGCGCCCGTAGCGAGCGGCAGGCTCCGCCAGCGGCTCGAACGCCACGATCCGGGCGGCGGGGTGCAACGTCCGCACCAGCAGGGAGAACTGCCCCACATTGGCGCCCACGTCGATCAGCATGCCGACGGGCAGAGCACGGATCGCCGCCTCATGCTCCACCGCCGCGGCGACGCCGACTGCCAGCCCCCGCCGGTATCCCGGGCGGGAGAGCAGGCGCAGCAGCTTCGCGGCACGGCCGGGCAGGCCCGTCACTCCGCTCCGCATCGCTCCGCTCCCCCCGCAGGGCCAGGGAGCCGGTGGCCCGGCGCCTCGATGGTTTCCCGGAAGACGGCGCAGCTCCGGTCGCCGTAGTCGCGCCAGCCGCCGATGTGCCGCACCCGACCGACCGCAGCGGCCGAGAGGCCGGCCCAGAGGTCCGTGTCACGGTGCAGCCTGACAAGACGGTCCGCGATGACCTCCGGACTGCGGATCGGCACGACGAACCCGGTCACCCCCTCCTGCACCAGATCGGCCGCTCCCACGTTCCGGGAGACGATGACGGGACAGCCACACGCCATCGCCTGGGAGACGACCAGCCCGAACCCGTCTTCGATCGACGGCAGGACGAAGGCGGCAGCCGCGGAGAACTCGCGGACCAGGTCGGACCAGGACAGGGAACCGAGCCAGTCGAACGGTACGCCGGCAGCGGCCAGAAGACGGGCGGTCTCGGGAAGTCCGCCACCGGCCAGCACCAGTCTGGCCCCGGGGATCCCGGCCAGCCGGACAGCGGCGAACAGGTCGTGCAGCCCCTTGCGCACCGAAAGGCCGCCGACGAACAGGATGCGGAATTCCGGCGCCCGCGGAGCCACCCGGCGGAAAAGACCGAGATCCACACCATAGGGAACGACGGCCAGCTTCCCGGGCGCCACGCCCTGGGCCACGAAGCTGTCCCGCACGGCACCGGACGGAACGGTGATCCGGTCCGCGAGATCGTACTCTTCCAGCTCCCGCTCGATCACCCGGGGGTCGATGCCGCGCCAGGGCAGGCCCACCCGGTCGAACTCCTCCGCCAGAAGACGGTCCTGGGTCCGGATATGGGCCGATCCACGGTCGCAGACATAGGCGATGCCGCGCCGCCGCGCCGCCTTGCCGGTCGCCACGCCGGCCCCCGACAGCACGCTGACAAGGTCGCAGTCCGGCAGGGTCCGCGCGACATGCCCGTCCAGCGTCCGGTGGGCGAGATGGGCCATCTCCCGCTCCGCCCGGGACGGCAGCAGGCCGTACCGGAGCAGCGCCATGTAGGGCGTCTGGACCCAGGGAAAGCTCCGGATCAGCGCCGGATCGACGCCCGTGTCCAGGAGCTTGCGGCGCGGATAGCCCGTGAAGACGGCCGCGAGGTGCCCGCGCGCCTGAAGCTGCGCCGCGAGGTCGAAACTGTGGAAGCGGGCGATGGTGGAGACGGTGATGCGCATCGGCACGGATCGAGAGAGCCGGTATCGGCTTCGGCCGGCCCGGAGCGACGCCATTCTACCCATGATCGCGGGCCGACGGACACCCCGCATCGTCGGCGGAAGCTCCCGCTGCCGGCAGGGACGAATAGAGTGCGCGCAGTGCCGCCCCGTGGGCGGAGAAGGAGAAGCGGGTGCGTGCCGCCTCCTGGCCACGCACCGACAGGTCCTTCCACCGGCCGGCATCCGCCAGCAGGGTGCCGACCGCCGCCGCCACAGGACCGGGCCGGGGGTCGGCCACCAGTGCCGCGCCGGCGTCGGCCAGGGGGGCCGTCACCCCGCAGTCCGGCGACAGCAGCACCGGCACGCCTCGGGCCAGCGCCTCCACCGCTGCCATGCCGAAGCATTCATAGGTGGACGGCATGCAGAGCAGGTCGATCTCCGCCAGAAAGCGGTCCTTCGCCCCGCCGGTCACGAATCCGCGCCAGTCGATGCGGCCGGCCACGTTTTCGGCCTCGGCCAGCCCCCGTAGGTCCCGCACCGCAGCGTCCTCGCCGCTGCCTGCGACGGTCAGGGTCACCTCAGGCGGCAGCAGGGCCAGAGCCCGGATGAGCACGTCCAGATTCTTCTTGGGATGCAGGCGCCCGAGAAAACCCAGCCGCAGCATGCTGCCCTTCCGCCGGGCCGCCGACGGCACGTCCCGGTCGTCCACCACGGCATGATGGATCACGGCCGCCCGTGCCCGCGCCGACGGGGACGCACTGTCCCGCCGCTCCAGCCCGGAGGAGTAGACGATGGCAGCACAACGCGCCTCGAACCGCCGCTTCAGCAGATGCTTGGCGATCCGGAGGGGGGCGGCACGGGCATGGGACAGGTCGTAGCGGGTCAGTCCTTCGTGCGGGCTGAGGACGAAGGGCAGGCCGGCAGCCCCCGCCGCCGCCATCGCCGCCAGGGTGGCATGGGTCCAGGCGCCGTGGGCGTGCAGAATGTCGTACCCGGATACCTGCCGGCGCAGATTCCGGGAGAGGTCGGGGCTGATACCCAGGCTGCGCGACAGGGCCGGGGCCAGCCGCAGCAGCGGCACACAGCGGACGCCGACCCCGCCCTGCGCCAGCGCCCTGACGGCCGGGAAGCCCAGGGCCGCATCCGGATCCCCGGCCGGGAAAAGAAGATCGGTGGGAACACCCGCCCGGACAGCGGCGATGGCAGAGGTCACGGCGGAAACGGACGGACCACCGAAATCGGGATCGAGCCCGCCGATCACACGCAGCACCCGGGGGCCGCTCACGGGCCGCGCCTGCGCGCGAGGAGGAAAGTGGAACCGGGGTCGTCCCGCACGCCGTCGTCGGCCAGGGTCGACAGAACACGGCGCGACAGCGCCCGGTAGATACCGCTGGAGAACAGGGACACGGGCCGCCCCGTCACCCGTGTCAGCAGCGCGGCACCCGCCAGCGCGGCCACGTAGCCGTAATGGTAGAGGCGCCAGAATCCGCGGTGCTGCGGAACGCCCCGGACGATGTCGAAGCCGGCGTCCCGCAGCAGATCGCGCGCCGCATCTCCCGTGTAGTGGCGGAAATGACCGATCAGCGATTCGTATTCCGGCCAGTAGTGGGTGCCGGGAACACTGAACAGGAGATAGCCGCCCGGCCTGACGATCCGGGCCAGTTCCCGCACCGCCGCCCCGTCGTCGCGGACATGCTCCACCACCTCGAAGCAGAGGGCGAGATCGGCCTCGCCATCGCCCACCGGCAGGTCCGGAAACCCGCCCTGCTCCAGCCGGATGCCTGGGCGCCCGGCATGCAGCCGCGCCGCCAGGGCCAGGGTCGCCGGGCTGAACTCGACCCCCCGGTAGGTGGCGGCAGCGGGCAGATGCGTGGCGACGGCCGCCAGACCGCAGCCCACATCGACGACCGTCGCCGGGCGGTCGTCGAAGAGCCGGGCCTGGATGTCCGCCACGGTCCGGAACCGCCAGACATTCCGCACATCGCTCCGGTACTTCTCCACGTCCGCCTCCGTGAAGAAGGTGTCGTAGAACGCCTGCTCGGTGCTGAAACGCTCTCGCCTGCGCTTTGCCAGGCGCAACAGGAGAAGGTCGAGCTGGTCCAGCAGTCCGGGGCGCCGGGCGGTCGTCATCGCACCTCGCTGGGCACGGAAGAGGTAGGATCATGCCATGGTCGCCGCACCAATGGTATGCCGCTTCAGGGCGTGGCCGTCATCGAACGGAGCAGCGATGCCGGCAGACGGTCGGGAAAGTACCGCACCCGCCGGATGTGGCCGAAAAGCGACTGGGCAAGGCCCGACGTCTGCGCCCCCAGGGTCATGCGGGAGATCCCGGCGGCCAGCGCGGGGACGGCGGCGGTCACTACCGGACCGCCGTTCAGGCAGAAGGCCACGCCCTGCCGCGACCAGGCCGCGGCCACCCGGGAAGGGGTCAGGGCCACCAGGGCGTTGGCCGGGACCAGGCTGCTGCGCTGAACGCCGCCGGCATTCATGTCATAGGCGATCAGCCCGGCCGCCCAGCGATAGACGCTGTGTCGCTCCGATGCCGTTCCGTCCGATACGGTCATCAGATACTGCGCCGGTACGAAGCCCGCGCCCGGGCGGAAGTCCACGATCCAGGTCCCGGCCTCCTGCCGGTGCCAGGAACCGAGCAGGACGCGGACCTCGTCCGCCTCCCGGCGCGCGGACGCCCCGGGTGGCGTGGCGATGGGGGATGACGCGAAGGGGCCATCCTCACACTGGTACCAGTGCGGCTGCCCCTGCACGGTGACGGTCAGGGAGCCCGGAGCGGAGAGCGTCAGCGTCAGCGGCACGCCAGGCGCTGCGGTCCCGGCGGCGGCCCCCGTCACCGCGAGACTCCCCCCGGAACCGACCGACAGGGTGTAGCTGCCCGCGGGGAGCGATACCGTGCGGGTCGCCGGTGCGAAACTGTCGGGCAGGAAGTTCGTGCGGGGCCCCTCGATCAGCAGCCCCAGGGGCTTCCCGGTGGCCGGATCGTGGTCGAAACGGGGGCCGTTCGCAGGGATCGGCACGATCCGGACGGCAGCATCCACGCAGGTTGCCGCGCTCCCGCGCAGGAAGGAGATCCCGGCCGGCAGGCCGCCGGCCAGATCCCAGTCGCAGGCCGGACGCAGGACCGCCGACGGGACCGCCCCGAGGCGCAGACCGGCCAGCATCAGACCTTCTCCGAAACGTAGAGCCGGCAGTCGGTGTCGGCGCGCACCGCCGCGATGTGCGTCGCCCCCTGGCCGTGGGCATCGGCGATGGCGAGGTCGCAGCAGATGCCGAAGGGGAAGTAATGGTCGGCGCTGCCCGCCACCACGTCGGCAGCGCCGAAGCTGATGAAGCAGGGACCCGTGGCATAGAGGCTGACGACCCGGGTCCCCGGATCGAAGGCGACGGCGTTGCGGGTGCTGGTCGCCCCGACCATGAGCGTGTGCGCCCCACCGGAACGGAGGCGCAGGACATTGAGGGGCCTGCCGTCCGCATCGAGGGGCATGAGCGTGTCCATGATTTCTCTCCCGGTCATCGGTCCTATATGTGGTTTTTATTCCTATTTTTAGTCCCCTGTCAAGACCACGGCCCGCCCTGGTCCGGACCGGCGGACGGGTGTACCTTCCGGGGGTGCCCGATCGGGGGATCCATGCGACTGCTGCTGCTGACCCTGAACCACCACCCCGAGCCGACCGGCATCGGCAAGTACAACGGCGAGATGGTGGCGTGGCTGTCCGCCCGCGGGCATGAGGTGACCATCGTCTGTGCGCCGCCCTACTATCCCTTCTGGCGGGTGCAGCCTGGCTACCGGGCCTGGACCTATCACAGCGAGAGGCTGGACGGAGCGGCGGTCGTGCGCTGTCCCCTGTGGGTGCCGCGCACCCCCGGCGGCGTCCGACGCCTGCTCCATCTGCTGTCCTTCGCCGTCTCCTCGTTTCCCGTGATGGTCGCAAGATCCGTCGCGTTCCGGCCGGACGTCGTCATGGCGATCGAACCACCCCTGGCGGGAGCGCCCGCGGCGCTGGTGGCCGCCTTCCTGGCGCGGGCGGTGGGGTGGCTGCATGTCCAGGACCTGGAGGTCGATGCCGCCTTCGACCTGGGCCTGCTCGGGCACGGAGGGCTCCGCCGCTTCGCCCTTGCGGTGGAGCGCACCCTGCTGCGGCGGTTCGCGGTCGTCAGCACCATCGCCCCCCGCATGGCCGAGCGTCTGGCCGGCAAGGGCGTACCCGCGGAGAGGCTGCACCTGTTCCCGAACTGGGTGGACACGGCGGCGATCCGGCCGCTGGACGGTCCCAGCCCGCTGCGGCGCGAGGTGGGGCTGGGCGACGACGACGTGGTCGCCCTCTACGCCGGCACTCTCGGCCGCAAGCAGGGGCTGGAGATGCTGATCGAGGTCGCCCGGCTGCTGGCGGACAGGCCCCGCATCGTGGTCTGCATCGCTGGCGAAGGTCCTGCCCTGCCCGTCCTGCGCGAGGCGGCCCGCGGGCTGACGAACCTCCGTTTCCTGCCGCTGCAACCCGTGGAACGGCTGAACGATCTGTTGAACCTGGCGGACATCCATCTGCTGCCGCAGCGGGCGGACGCCGCCGATCTCGTAATGCCGTCCAAGCTCACCGGAATGCTGGCCAGCGGGCGACCCGGCATCTGCGGCTGCGCCCCGGGGACGCAGGTGCATGACGCCATCGCCGGCTGCGGGATCGCCGTGCCGCCGGGGGACGCGGCCCGGATGGCGGACGCCCTGGCGACCCTGGCGGACGATGCCGGTCTGCGCCGGAGCCTGGGGGACGCGGCCCGGCGTACTGCAGTGGAATATTGGTCGAAGGAAGCCGTGCTGGGCCGGTTCGAGGACGTTCTGCTGCGGTCCGCCGGCAGGAAACCGGCTCAGTCTTTATAGTACTGGCTGTAGCGGCTGTAATAGTAGCCGTGATCTCCATAGCCGTATTTCGCCTGTTGCCGCACATTGACCATGCTCAGCACCGTACCGATCACCGGCACATTGTACTTCCGCAGGGTCCGGATGGCGGTAAGGGCGAAATCGCGCGGGGTTTCTGCCCAGCGCAACACGAACAGGCAGGCATCGACATAGCGCGAAACCGAGATGGCATCGGCCACGGCCATGACCGGCGGCGTGTCGATGACGACGTAGTCGTAGACATCGGCGCATCCGCGGACGAACCGCTCCATCTGCCGGGAGGCCAGCAGATCCTGAGGGTTCGGCGCCTTGCTCTGGGCCACGACATAGTGCAGGTCGGTGCGGGTATCCACCCGGATGACATCCTCCGGGGCGCGGTCCCCGATCAGCAGTTCCGAGAGGTCGCCGGAGTGGCCGTTGCCGGCGAGGGCGGAGCCGATGCGGGGACGGCGCAGGTCGGCATCGATGAGCAGGACCTTGTTCCCCGACGAGGCGAGGGAACGGGCCAGGGACAGGCACAGGGTGCTCTTGCCTTCGCCGGGCACGGCCGAGGTCACCATGATGACCTTCGGCGGGCGGTCCACGTTCGAGAAGTGGATCGCCGTCCGGACGGTCCGCATCGCTTCCGCGAAGCTGGACAGCGGTTTGTTCAGGAGGAATTCTTCCGGCGGCGGGGATCCCCGTTTCAAGGCCGGCACCACGGCGAGCACCGATGTACCCGTCTGCGCCTCGACATCCTCTGCCAGACGGAAACCCCGGTCGAGACGCTCGATGGCGAAGGCGAGAGCCATGCCGAGCAGCAGGCCGAAGCCAAGCCCGAACATGGCGATCAGGCTCTTGTTCGGATAGGAGGGGGCCGTCGGCACGACGGCGTTGGAGATCAGACGCGCATCGGAGGTCTGGAGATCCTTCTGCTCGGTCGTCTCCTTGAAGCGGCCCAGGAAGTTCTCATAGAGCAGGCGGTTGGCCTGCGCCTCGCGTTCCAGTTCACGCAGTTTCACCTCCGCCTGGAGACTGACCCCGGACTGCGACTGAAGCTGGTTCAGGCTCTGCTGAAGGCTGGCCTCCTTCGCCCTGGCGACCTGGAGATCATTGGCAAGGCTCTGGACGATGCGCCGGGCCTCGTCCCGCAGCTTCTCCTGGATGTTGCGGATTTCGGCCTGGAGATTGATCATCGTCGGGTGCCGCGGCCCGTACCGGGTGGCCAGTTCCGCCTCCCGGCGACGCAGTTGGCTCTCCTCCTCCCGGAGCCGCTGGATGAGCGCGGAGGTCAGAGCCTCGGAGGTCGCGGAGCCGCGCGCATCCGCCTGGAGCAGGGTCTGGGCACCGCGCAGGCGGGCCTCCGCCTGGGTGCGCTCCGTGCGGGCGATGACAAGCTGGGAATTGATCTCGGCAAGCTGCTGCGCCGTGACGGTGCCGCCCCGCGCCTCCACGAGGTTCTGCTCCTCGCGGTAGCGGGTGACCGCCTCCTCGGCGACCCTGACCTGGTCGCGGAGTTCACCCAGGCGGGAACTGAGCCATTCGTTGGCGCGCCGGGTCGCCTCATACTTCGCTTCCAGCTGGTCGACCAGATAGGTGTCGGCATAGGCGTTGGCCAGCTGTGCCGCCCTGAGGGGATCGCGCGCCGTATAGCTGATCCGGATGGAGAAGGAGCGCCCGTCATTGCTGGTGCGCAGGCCCGCCCGCACCTCCGTTATGATGCGTTCGCGCAGATCCGCCCGACGCTCCTCCTCCGTCTGTGGTTCCTTCGGCCCCTCGCCGCCCGCGGTGATCATTCGGACGAGAGAGCGGAGCCAACCGACGGGATCGACATAGCTGAACAGGGAGTGCGGCAGCGGGGCTGTGCCGTTGAAGTCCGGAGCGTTCAGCAGATCCAGGCGGTCCGTGACCTTGGCCGCCATGACGCGGGAGGAGATCACGTCCATCTCGCTGCGCACGACGGCAGCCTCCGGACGGAGCCCCGAGACGACTGCCTCGACATCCACCACCTGGGTGCGGCGCATGTCGAGCATGACGACCGCTTCCGCCGTATAGCGGGCGGGAAGCATGTAAGCGATGACGACGGAGACAAGGAAGGAGAACAGGAGCGCGCAGAGGATGACCAGCCACCGCCGCATCAGGATGCGGATGATGAGACGGAGTTCCTCATCCGCATTGGTCCTGGCGGCCGGTCCGGCCGGATCGGGTCGGTCAACTGCCTCTGGCGACATTTACGGCGTTCCTGTTCCAGATGTCGGGCGGCACCGGGGTCCGAACATCGACGGCGACCGGCGCAAGGGGGGGACCGGGGCCTGTCTAGAACAGTCGCTCCGGAATGCGGATGATGTCGCCGGGCAGGACCTCGGTGGCTTCCGACGCCAGTTCCTCATCGTTGCTCCGGCCCCCGCGCAGGATCACGATGCGGTCCTTGCGGGCCCGGTAGGTGTAGCCCCCGGCCAGGGCCACGGCGTTCAGGACCGTCATGCCGTTGACATAGGCGTAGCTTCCCGGCGAATTGACCTCGCCCAGAATGAAGAAGGGCCGGTAGTTCATGACCTCGACGCTGACGCGCGGGTTCACGAGATAGCCGTCGGCCAGCTTCTCGGCGATGGCCCGTTCCAGTTCCCGCGGGGTCAGGCCGCCCGCCTTGAGCTGGCCGATCAGGGGCAGCGAGATGATACCGGCCCCTTCGACCTCGAACTCGCCCGACAGGTCGGGCTCGGCGAAGACGGCAACGCGCAGCTTATCACCGGAGCCCAGGCGGTACTCCGCGGCTGATGCCACAGGTATGGTCGCCCCCAGGAACAGGACCGGCAGGAAGAACAGCATCAGGATGCAGCGGAACAGATCCGACCGCCTCCTCCCCGACTGCAGCAGGATTTCCAGCATTGTCCCCGACCAAGGCTCCACAAGACCTGATCACTTTACCACGGATTCCCGGCGAATCTCCATCGGAGCTGATGCAGAACCGGCTCAGGATCCGAAAACAAAAAGATCATCGGTTCAGGCGTGCTTGATTTACGGGGAACCGACCGATACGGCATCCAGGCCTGTCATCCAGTAAGCACCGCAGCACTCCGGCCCGCCCCGGATGAACCGGGCGCAGGACCCGCCGGACGCAGAGAGCGAGGACGCGGGCAGGACTCCGCCTGCCTCGCTCCTGCACCGTTCCGTTCGCGCAGCAGGTCAGCCCGTCATCAACGGGTCAGAGAGCCGCCGTAAGATTCAGGAAGAAGATGTTGCGGGTGTAATCGGAACCGGCCACGTTGACGTCCCGGTCGGTCATCCGATAGCCGAGTTCGGCAGAGAAGTTGCGGTTGATCAGGTACTTGGCGCTTGCGCCGAGACCGATCACATCCTCCTGACGGGTGATGCCCTTGTAGTCGTTGTCGATGTAGGAGGCGAAACCGGACAGGATGACGTTGCGCATCAGTTCGTGATCGACCTGCACCCGGTAGAGGCTGGCGATGTAGGACGAACTGCCGGCCTGCGTCGTCTCCTCGGTCGTGTTGGAGACGGTGAAGATCAGCGTGGTGAGAGCCGTAGCGTTCCAGGTCAGGTTGGCGCCGTAGGTGAAGCCGCTGGCATCATCGAACAGCGGATCGTCGTAGGACTGGCTACGGTAGCCGGCGAACAGCTCGCCGGTGGTGATGCCGCCGAGGTCGAGCTCGACACCGGCCGTCAGGCGGTAGCCATCGGAATCGCGCACCGGATTGGTATCGTAGCGGCGCCAGTTGTAGGCCGCCTGCACGAAACCGCGGGCATTGGGCGTGGTCTCGTAGCTGACCCGGGCTGTGACGCCGTATTCCTCACGGTCACGGTTGTCCTGGTCGATGATCTGGGAGCCGACGCCGGCGACATCGTCGAAGTTGAAGCTCTGGTAGTCGCCGCCAAGCCGGAAGCCCAGGCGGGCCAGCGAGCGGTCGAACCCCGCCCCCAGCGTCACAAGATCATACTCGGTCGGTTCGCGCCCGCCGGCATCGTTGGGCGAGCCCCGCTCCTCATGCTTGCGGGCATAGCTGCCGTCAGCGCGCGCCGTGGTGCCACGGGCGATGTCGATCCGACCGTCCAGACCGACCAGATAGTCCTCGTAATCCTCCTGGTCGTTGTCCTGGTAGCGCCCGACATCGGCGCCGGCCTGGAAATTCAGGGCATGATTGTTCCAGTTCGACCGCACCCTGAGGGACGGCGAAGCGACCAGGATGTAGTCATCGACCTCGTTCTCCGAGGCGAAGATATTGTCGTCATACTGCCCGGCGAGCTTCAGCGACGGCATCACCATGAAGCCGCCGGCACGGACGCCCGCGGCATCGTAGTCCGGCCGCCCCCGGTTGAGCACCGGAACGCCCCGCGCATCCTCCTGAGCGACTGCGACCAGCGGAAGCGCGCTGACCAGAACGGTTGCCGCGGCAGCGAGTTTGACTGCATTGCGCATCGGGCCCACCCATGTCGTGGAGTGTTCGGGTATGAGATACTGTCCGAAATGGGCAGCACCGTTCAGGACTTACCCCATCCGTAGCATCAGCCGCCCGAATTCTCAAGACTAGAGATATGACCCGACTCTTCCTGGCCACACTTCCGGCAGGGATGTTGTTTTCCATCCCGACCATCAGGCGAAAGACGGCGGAAGACGCCGGCGCGGAAAACTCAAACCACCTGATCGTTCCGCCTCCATTGCAGGAAGGGAAACTGTCACAGGGCGAAAAGGACATCGTTCCGCAAGCCCGACTCGGGAGCTCCCATGTCGCTGGCGACCGGAACCGTCGGATCAACTTCGATTGCGTTCCCGAACTGACCGCCCCCACCGCCCCGGAAACGGTCCGGCCTGCACATTTGAGCGCAGCGAGCGGATCAGGCCGCGGCGAAGGCGTGCGAGACCTTCGATGATCGGCGGGCCGGACCCCCAATGAAGAGTTGCGCCAAGAAAACGACCATCAATCCCGACCCGGAATCTTCAGCAAAAGAGCCAGCCATGATTATATTGAGATTATATTGCTGCTAGAATATCCGATGACATTACATTGCCTTGATTTTCATTAACCAAAAATCTTGATGCGCTGAATGATGCTTTCAATTTCTAAGCGTCACAAATCAGCGCTCGATTTTTGCATGGAACGATCAATACTCATTCGGAATTCTCATGCGATAATTCCATATAGGACAAATGGGATTTAATGAATTTTTAGGAAAGCTCCTTGCTTCATTTGTCATGGTGATGTACCTCTCCCGGATATGCGGCGTTAAGACGGGGTTAACAGTGTTGAGCCCACCGTGACGACGGCTGCCCCGGAAAAGAGCTCACATTCTGCTGTCCGGCGCCCCTCCCGCTGGAGCAAGCGGGCCGTTCAGGTGGTTTTCCAGAGTTCTGACCTGACGATCATCATTGCGGCTGCCCTTGCGGCGGTCAGCCTTCGCTTCGGTCAGTCCGAGCTACCGGACGATTATGCCGTCCTGGTTGCCCTCGGGGCCTTTGCCTTTCTTTTCCTCGGCCCCATGTTCCGGACCCACCGGCCGGAGAGCATGAGCGATCCGGTGACCGCCGTGCGGCGCGTCGCCAGCAGCTGGGGGCTGGCCGTCCTGCTGGTGATCGCGCTCAGCTTCGCCGCCAAGACGAGTGGTCAGTATTCACGCATCTGGCTGGGCTCCTGGGCGCTGCTCGGCTTCGTCGCCCTCGGTTCGGTCCGGCTGTTCTACCGCTATGTGCTGACCTGGCTGCGCGAAACCGGGCGGCTCTGCGGCCATTCCGTGCTCGTCGGGCCGACCGACCGGATTGAAGCCCTGCTGCCCTACCTGTCGGACCGGGAGAACGCCGTCCTGGCCACGGTCGCCGTTGCGCCCCGGGGCAGCGGCGATGGCGGGGACGGAGCGGCCCCGGCGGCACCCGATCTGCGCGATGCCGTGCGCGAGATCGCGGTTCTCTGCACCCGCTACCGGATCGACCAGGTCCTGCTGGCTCCGCCGCTGGACGACGACGCGGCCCTTGAAGCCTATGTCGGGGCGACCCGCTTCCTGCCCGTCGCGGTGAAGATCCTGCCGCCGCCCGGGGTGTTGCGGCGGCGCAGCGACTTCGGCCTGACCGACGATCCGGCGGTCATCACGGTCGCGCGACCGCCCCTGGCGGAGATGGACCGGACGGTCAAGCGCCTCTTCGACATCGTGGTGGGGAGCGCTCTGCTGGTGGTGCTGTCCCCCCTGCTGCTGCTGCTGGCGGCGCTGATCCGGCTGGACAGCCCCGGCCCGGCCCTGTTCCGGCAGCGGCGCGGCGGCTTCGGAAAGGCCAGCTTCACCGTGCTGAAGTTCCGGACCCTGCATGTCACGGAGGACGGGACCGGGCCGCTGCAACAGGTGACCCGGCGCGACCCGCGCGTCACCCGGATGGGACGGTTCCTGCGCGCCAGCAGCCTGGATGAACTGCCGCAGCTCATCAACGTGCTGCGGGGAGAGATGTCGCTGGTCGGTCCGCGGCCGCACGCGCTGGTGCACGACACCGCATTCAGCGAGCAGGTCGAGAGCTACATGGCGCGCCACCGGGTCAAGCCGGGCATGACGGGGCTGGCCCAGGTGACCGGCCTGCGCGGCGAGGTCCCGGATGTCGAGACACTGCAGCGCCGCATCGAGCAGGATCTGTACTATGTCGAGAACTGGTCGCTGGCCCTGGACATCAAGATCCTGGTCCTCACCGCGATCAAGCTGGCAGGGCGGGACGTGTACTGACGGGGCAGACAGCCCCGTTCCTGGGGATATCTCCAGCGGACAGATCTACGGGGATCCCTGACGATGCACCGCCATGGGAAAGGCCTGCGACCTGCGCCCGGACGATCCCCCTGATCCTCTCCTTGCCATAGCCCAGGAAGGCTCCGACTGCCCCCGCCTCTGACGGGGGGTAGTTCTGACGGGGGCGCCCCGGCGTGCGGGGCGCCCCTTGGCCTCGGGTCGGGCGAGCCCGTCAGGCGAGCCAGAGGCCGGTGTCTGCGGCGGTGGCGATGCGGTCTTCGCCGATGCCCCAGACGAGCCAGTGGCGCAGGGGATCGATGCCGGCGTCGGCGACATCGGAGTTGCGCTGCAGATAGGCCGACAGGTCGAACCAGGCGGAGGGATCGCGGTCCTCGCGCCAGCCGAACGCAAGATAGTGCTCGTAGCCCGAGTGGAACTGCCCGGCCTCCACCGCGACGCGCACGTCGGCCCAGCGGGCCAGGTACGCCTCCTCGTCGAACAGCGGGGTCGGGTCGCGCCCCTCGGCCTGACCGAACGCCAGATAGTGCTCCAGGCCGCTCTGGAACCGGCCGTCCGCCACCGCGGCCCGCACGTCCGCCCACTGGGCGAGGTAGAAGGCCTCGTCGAACGCCCCGCCGCCGTCCGGCTGCACCGCCTCGAAGCGCACCGGCAGGGTGACATAGACCACCTGGTCGTCGAACCGGATCAGTTCGACCCCGCTGGCCACGTCCGTGCCCGTCGCCGCCCCGCTCAGCCGCACGCCCCAGGGGCCCGTCGCCTCCAGCGTCACCGCCGAGCGCGCCGCCTCGATGCGGACGACATCGACCCCCGAGCCGCCGTCGATCGTGTCGTCCCCCGCCCCGCCGGAGAGACGGTCATACCCCTCCCCGCCGAACACGCTGTCATTGCCCTCGTCGCCGTAGAGCAGGTCGCGGCCCTCCCCCGACCCCACCGTGTCGTCGCCGCCGCCGCCGCGCAGCGTGTCGTCGTCCGGGCCGAGCCGGATGTACTGCCGCGCATCGTCCCCGATCACCACGTTCGACCCGGTGCCCCCGGTCACGAACACGCTGCCCGTCACAACCGCATAGTCAACGTCGCGCAGTTCGATGTTCGTCCCCGACGGCAGCGAGCGGCCGTCGATCACCACCGCCGTGACCATCCCCGACGTGTCGGTCGAGGTCGGCACCGAGAGGAGGATCGGCTGACCGGGCGGTGTCGTGCTGCCCGCCGTCAGCGTCGGCGTCACCGTCCGCAGCGTCACCGGCGTGCTCCCGGGCAGCAGCGTCGACAGGCCCGCCAGATCGACCGTGCCGGTCGATACCGTGCCGGCCGCCTGGATGCGCCCGGCCTCCACCCCCGCCGCTGCGGAGAGTTCCGCCAGGGTCAGCGTCGTCGCCCCCGAGGCCTGCAGCCCGACCCCCACCGGCAGCGTCGCCACCAGGACAGGCACACTGCTGCTGCCGCCCAGCCGGATGTCCGCGTTCGCCGTCGGCGTGCCGCCGGCATCCTGGCGGCTGGTCGGAACCGGCGCCACCACGACCTGCTCCACCGGCCGCCCGGTCAGGCTGTCGCTGCCGCTGCCGCGCCCCACCGACACCCCGTCCTCCGTCGCCGTCACCGTCGTCGGAACCACCGGCGGCGGCGGCGGGGCGGCCGGTGGTCCCGGCGGCGCCGGCGGCAGCGGCGGCCCTGGCGGCGACGGCGGGATCACCACCACAGGCGGTGGTGGTGGTGGTGGAGGCGGCGGCTCCGGATCGGGGGCCTGGGTCACCGCGATCGTGAAGTTCTGCGAGGCGGTCAGCCCGCCGGCGTCCGTCGCGGTCACGACGATGGTGTGGCTGGTCGCTGCCCCGTAGTTGATCAGGCCGCCGTCCCGCACCATCACGACACCTGTCGCCGCGTCGATCCGGAACCGCCCGCCGGCATCGTCCGTCAGGCTCCAGCTTACCGTCCCGCCGCCCGGGTCGGTGGCCATCGCCGTGATCCCCACCCGCGTCCCTGCCGACGCCCCTTCGACAACCCTGTCCGGCGCCGTGTTCGTATCGACGGGCACCGTGGGCGCCACGTTCGTCACGGCAATCGTGAAACTCTGGTCGCGGCTGTTGCCGGCAACGTCGCTTGCCCGCACCGTGAGGGTGTAGCTGCTCGTCCCGTCATGATCGAGCCCGACATCCTGGGCGAGCGTGATCCGTCCGGTCGCCGGATCGAGATCGAAGAGTTCCACGCCGGTGCCGCCGAGCAGGCTGTAGCTGACCGGGCTGGCATCCGTCACGGCAAGCTGGAGCGCCAGTGTCCCGGCGGCGGCCCCTTCCGCGATGCTGCCGGGTCCTGAAGTGAAGGTCGGGGCCGCACTGTCCACGCGCAGGGAGAAAGCGGTCGAGGTGGTTTCGTTTCCGGCGTCGTCGATCGCGGTGGCGACGGCCGTGTGGTTGCCATCCGCAAGGAGCGTGCCGCGATGGTCGATGCTCCAGTGCCCGCTCCCGTCGGCCGTCACCGTCCCGATCTCCGAACCGTCGAGCCGGAGCGTCACCGTGTTGCCGGCCTCGGCCGTCCCGCCGAAGACCAGCCGGGTCTCACTGGTGATCCCGTCGCTGTCCGACAGGCCGGTATCGGACGCGATGCCGGTAATGACGGGGGTGACCCCGGTGTTGTCCAGGATATAGCTGTTCTCGTTCGTCCCCGTGGGCGTCGTCGAGACCAGGGCGTTGCCGGCCGTGTCCGTGATGTTCTGACCGCCGGCGAAGGACAGCGTCACGGTTCCGTTCAGGGACGCGAGGTCTCCGCCGCTGACCGTCACATCGAAGGCGTTGCTCCCGGCGGAAGTCACGGCCGTCACCGTGCCCGTCGTCCCGGCGACAGCGAAGTCGGCGGCGTCGAGGTTGCTCACCGCCTCGTTGAAGGTGATGCGGAAGGTCAGACTGTCGGCGTTCGTGGTGGCGGCGGACGGCGACTGCCGCACGATGCTGGTGACCAGCGGCGCGGTGGCGTCGATCGTGTGGACATCGCCGCCAGCGAAGAGGGGGACACTGCCGTTGGTGCCGTTTCCATTGCCGGCAAGGTCGGTGATATCGCTGGCGCCGGCCAGATCCAGGCGCAGCGTGCCCGCCCCCGTGATCCCGGTCACCGTGACATCGTACTGGAAGCCGGAGACCGCCGTCACGCCACTGATGCTGCCCGAAGCCGTTCCCGTCGTCGTCAGGAGGAAATCCCCCGCCGTGACGCCCAGGACGCTTTCGTCGAAGCTGACCCGGTACGTGACGGAGGTGGCGTTGGCCCCGGGAGAGCCCATGAGCACGATGCCTGCGACGGCCGGCAGGACGGTATCGGACGTATATGCGATCTCCTGGCCCGTCAGGACGAAATTGTCCTTGGAGAAGGGGCCCGTGAGGTCGATCACCAGATCAGCCCCCGGGATGCCGTCCAGCCCGATATGGAGGCGTGAGACGCCCGCCGCCCCCTCCACCTGGACATCGCCCGCACCGAGCCCGGCCCCGTTACCGGCCGTGACCGTGCCCGAGAGTGTGACGGGCACGAGAATACTGTCGTCGGCCGAGAAATCCGCGATCCGGTCGATGCCGGCGTCGACTCCCGACTGGAAGACGAAGACATCGGCACCGCTCCCGCCTTCCAGGGTGTCGTCGCCGGCCCCGCCCTCCAGCGTGTCGTTGTCGGCGCCCCCGCTGAGGGAATCGGAGCCGTTCCCGCCGAGAAGGCTGTCGTTGCCGTTCCCGCCGATGAGCGTGTCGTTGCCGTCACCGCCGGTCAGCGTGTCGTTCCCGTCACGGCCCTCCAGCCTGTTGTCGGCGACGTTGCCGGTGATGCGGTCATGCCCCGAACCGCCGATCGCATTCTCGATCAGGGACCGCTGGTCGCCCTGGTACAGATAAGGGTTGGCGATGTTGCCCGGTGCCCGCACACCGCTGCCCGTGTCCAGGATGGCCTGTTGCCCGCCCAGGCTGATCCATTCGCCCGGCAACAGCGATACCGTCAGGTCCGTGGCGTAGCTCGCGAAATTGTACGTATCGTCGCCGCCGCCGTCCCAGAGCGTCATGAAGATGACCGGAGCGGTCGGATCGAAGGAGTACGTCGTATCGCCCGCGTTGGTGCTCCAGTTCGGGCCATACAGGGCCTGGATGGCGGCGATGTCGTTCAGCATCGGCCTGAACGGATAGCTACCCGCCGCGAGTGAATAGCCTTCAACCGGGCCGCCGGCCTGGCTGCGGTAGCTCATCACGGAGAGGCCGACCCAGTCCTGCGATGAATCCGCGGCCGGGAAACCGTTGACCGAATCGTGCGGATGCTTCAGCCCGAGGGCATGCCCCAGTTCGTGCAGCAGCAGGAAATAGGCGTAACTGCCGGGGTCCCAACTGGCCACGCCGGCGGCACTGCCAAGCTGCAGATCCCCGCCTTCGGGCTGGTCGGACGGGTAATCGACGATACGGGCCGTCAGATTGTCCGGGCTGAGATACCAGTAGAGGCGGATGTCGCCCTGCGCCGGTGTCGCGGCCTGGGTGAAGCTCAGCCCGCTGACCTCCGACCAGGCATTCAGGGCGGCCCGGACGGCCGTCTGCTGGGCTGCGGTAAGGGCAGAAAAATAAGAAGAATCGATCGCAGTGCCGGCCGGGTAATCAGAAAGGTCAGACGCGTCGGCCGGGAAGCTGTAAGTGATTGAGTTTGAACCCCACTTCCTGCCATAGAGCAGAGTATCGACATTGCCATCACCCGTCAGGCTGACAGAAACGCTGGAGACCGACATCGCGTCCTTTCCCGATTCTTCCCAGAAATTCACGACATTAAAATCCAGGCAACTCGGATCAACCTGATCGATCCGGCAACCGGCATGCCGATATGGTCAGAGCTTGTTAATTTATAGAATCGCTCAAAAGGGAAGGAAACAGTTTCCAGGCACGGGAAAAGGCAGCCTGGATCATGCCTCCACCGAGCGGAGCTGGCGGTAGTGCCGCAGGACGGCCAGCGCGCGGGCCAGCGCCGTCGGCGCGAACAGCCGCAGCAGGACCGCATAGGCGACAAGCCCCACCGCCACCTGTACCCCCAGCGCCGCGGGGGCGGTCAGAGAGGGTGCCAGCACGAGCCCGACACCATGAACGATCACGGCCATGCCCGCTGCCGCGAGGAAACCGGGCATGAAGCAGGCAAGGTAATCGCCCGGACGGACACCGATCAGCCGGCGCATGATCCAGAGATAGACCGGCACGAAGGCGAGATTGCGCAGCAGGATGGCGATGGAGATGACGACCAGCCCGTACTGCACACTGACCAGCACCACGGCCACGTTGGCGACGGCGCTGGCGGTCAGCAGGGCCAGCAGCAGACCGGCGCTGCCGGTGGCGCGGATCACGGCACCGGCGAAGTTGCTGACCAGACCCGGCACGCCCAGCAGGGCGATGACGGCCAGGATGGTGCCGCTCTCCCGCCAGCCCTCGCCGAAGAAGGTGACGACCAGATTGGACGCCACCGCGGAAACGCCGAGGAAGACGGGCGTGGCCAGCAGGCCGCCAAGCTCGACCGCGGCATAGAGCGCCCGCCGCATGCGCTCGCGTTCGGCCTGAAGCCGGGCGAAGGTGCTCATGCCGACATTGGCGACGCCCTGAACGATCAGGAAGCTCAGCGTATCGTGCACACGGTAGGCCAGGGTATAGACACCCAGCGCCGCCGGCCCCATCAGCAGCCCGACCAGATAGCGGTCGACATGCTTGCTACAGAAATTGACGATCCGGGTGGCTGTGAGGAAGGCGCTGTACGGCATCAGGTCGCGGGCGTGGGACAGGGAGAAGCGTGCCCGCGGCGTCCAGCCGGCGCCGGCCCACAGCACGGCCGCCCCGACCGCCCGGTCCACCACCTGCTGCGCCACCAGGGCCCAGGCGCCGTACCCCTGCACGGCCAGCAGGATACCGACGACCCCGCCGGCCGCGATGCCCGCCAGCGAGCGGACGACCAGCAGTCTGTAGCGGAGCTGCCGGCGCAGCAGCGCCTGCTGCACACCGCAGAGACCGACCAGCAGCGGCGCCAGCGCCACGACCTGGAGCAGCGGTGCGAGGCCAGGCTCGTCGAAGAGACGGGCCAGCAGCGGTGCCGCCAGCACAAGCGCGCCACAGACGCCGCCGGTGAGGAGGACATTGCACCAGAAGGCAGAATCCAGGTGGAGATCGTCCAGCGGCTCCCGCTGGATCAGCACCTCGTTCAGTCCTTCGTCGAGAACCGTCTGGACCGCCGCCAGAACGATCACGACCATGGCGAACAGGCCGATCTCCGCCGGCGACAGCAGGCGCGCGACGGCGACGAAGATGACGAGCGATGCGAGCTGGCGGCTCCAGCCCTCCGCGGAGGACCAGAACGCGCCTTCCAGGGCGAGCCGGCGCAGATTCATGGGGATGCGGACCTTGCACGGGGGATCGGGGATGCGGCCGGACCGGCGGACGGCGGCGCGCTGCGGCCCCGATCAAGCACGCGATCGGAAGGGTTGCCCATGGGGCCTTGGGCATAGACAGGGCCCCACCCTTCGCCCGTCCGGCCGATCCGCTGCGGCGGGGGCTCAGGGGAGATGGGGAAGGACGAGGCTGATCGCGGTGCCCTCACGCCGGTCCACATCGACATGGCCGCCGAGCTGCCCGGCGATGGCGCGGACCAGCCACAGGCCGGTGCTGCCGCTGGACAGGGTCCGGTCGGAGATCCCCTCCCCGTCGTCGGCGACACACAGGACGAGCCGGCCTCCGGCGCAGCGGAGATCCACCTCGATGCGGCCGCTGCTGCGGCGGCGGAAGGCATAGCGCAGGGCATTGCCGATCAGCTCGTTGGCAGCAAGCCCCAGGGGAAACGCCAGGGAGCGGGGCAGCAGCGGCACTCCCCAGCAGCGCACCTCGAACCGGAGGCTCCGTCCATCGACCTGGTGCGCCAGGAGCAGCGCCGATCCCAGTTCGCGCAAGGCCGTCCCGAGATCGGCGGCACAGGTCTCCCCCAGGTCGGCCAGGACACGCTGCGCCTGGGCCAGCGCCACGACCCGCGAGCGGGCCCCGTCCAGGGCGGCCCGGGCCACGGGGTCGCGGATCGCCCGGATTTCGGCCTCCAGCGACTTGGCAAGGGAAACCATGCCGCCCAGCGCGGCATGATGGACGGCCCCCGGAAGCAGTGTCGCCGTCATGGTGTCCGCGTCGGAGGTCAAGACTTCCACCAACGGAACCGCTTCCCTCCGGACGTTCTCGTTACCCATTACTGTCCCCGTCTGTGTCACACGGCGAAGAAAGCGCACACGCGGCAAAAGCTCCCGCCCTCTTCCGAGGTAGGGCGTCTGCATGCTGCCGATTCCTTCCTTCGGTAGAGGCGGCGGGAATTGGGGAAGACACCTGTTACCGCTGTCCGGCCAGGCAGGAACTCTGTTTAGCAAGGTAACGCGCCTGTGGACGGCATGGACCGGAACGGTTGCCATCCCGCGCCTGCCCCTCGGAACCGACTGCGGAGTTCGATCACATGCTTGGGACCCTGTTGCGACAGGTCGTGCCGGAGAGTGCGAAGCTGCGGCTGCGCGCCCGTCGCGGACTGACAGCCGGCGAGATGGAGCTGCCCCTGGTTCCCCTGCTCTGCGACCCCGACGGAACGTCGGTCGATGTCGGGGCCAATGTCGGGGTCTACACCTGGCACATCGCCCGTGCCTCCGCCCGGACCGTGGCGGTGGAACCGAACCCGGCGCTGGCTGCGAAGCTGCGGCGCGGAACCGGCCGCAATGTCGAGGTGCTGGCCTGCGCCCTGTCGGATCAGGAGGGCACCGCCCGCCTCGCCATCCCCCTGACGGCGGCAGGGGAGCTGGCCTCCCGCGCCACCATCGAGGAGGCGGTGAACCGGGAGTTCGAGCGCCGCACCCTTGAGGTTCCTCTCCGCACCCTGGACGGGCTGGGTCTGCGCGATCTCGGCTTTCTCAAGGTGCATGCCGAAGGGCACGAATACCCGATCCTGGAGGGCGGGCGGCAGTGCATTGCCCGCGACCGCCCCACGATCCTGGTCGGCAGCGAGGACAGGCACGTCCCCGGAGCCCGCCAGCGGATCGAGACGATGCTGGCGGGTCTGGGCTACCGGGGCTTCTTCCTGCATGAGGGGCGCCTGCATCCGCTCGGACGTTTCCGCCCGGAAATCCTGCAGCGGCCGGAGAACGCCAAGCGGGTCGGCGCCTCCTACAGCGACGCCTACATCCACAACTTCCTGTTCATCCACCCCGACCGCCCCCGTGTCCTCTTCGCGCTGGCGGCCCGGCTGGGGCCCCCCGCCGACCAGGAATGAGGGGCGCTCCGCCCTTCGGCTCTCCCCTCCCCCGGAAGGCCCGGCGATCCTCCGCCTGGACACTTGATGCCCCCTCCGCCGTAGGGGCCTCCCCAGGCGGGGCGCCACCAGAAACCCCGGGCCGAGTGCCGCGGCCACGGGTTCTTCCCCGGGAGCTTCTCTGACCCGACCCGGAGCCACCATGGACGCCTCCGTCCTGACCCACGGCGCCCCCCAGGGCGACACCGCCGCCCGCAGCCGCGGGCATACGACCTGCCGCGCCTGCAGCCACGGCCTGGAGCCCTTCGTCGATCTGGGCCTCTCCCCCCTGTGCGAGAGCTTCGTCCCGCCGGAGCGGGCCGACGAAGGGGAGATGTTCTACCCGCTGGACGTCAAGGTCTGCCCGCACTGCTGGCTGGTGCAGCTCGGCGAATATGTGCCGCCGGACGACATCTTCGGCGAGTACGCCTACTTCTCCTCCTTCTCCCGGGCATGGCTGGCGCATGCCGCCGACTATGTGGCGGCGATGACGGCACGCTTCGGCCTGGGCCGGAACAGCTTCGTCGTCGAGGTGGCGAGCAATGACGGCTACCTGCTGCGCAACGCGGTCGAGCGCGGCATCCCCTGCCTGGGCATCGAGCCCGCCGCAAATGTCGCGCGCGTGGCAGAGGAAGCGGGTGTGCCGACCCTGGTCCGCTTCTTCGATGCCGCTCTGGCACGGGAACTGGCGGCCGAGGGCAGACAGGCCGACCTGATCGCCGGCAACAATGTGCTGGCACAGGTGCCGGACCTGCACGCCTTTGTCGGCGGCTTCCCGGTGCTGCTGAAGCCGGAAGGCGTGCTGACCCTGGAATTCCCCCATCTGCTGCGGCTGATCGAGGAGAACCAGTTCGACACGATCTACCACGAGCATTTCTCCTACTTCTCCCTGGGCACGGTGCGCCGCCTGCTGGCGGGACACGGGCTGCGGGTGTTCGATGTGGAGGAGCTGTGGACCCATGGCGGCTCCCTGCGCATCTACGCCTGCCATGAGGGAGCCGCGCACCCGACGATGCCGGCGGTGGAGGCGCTCTGCGCCACCGAGCGCGAGCGGGGGCTGGAGGACATGGCGACCTATCGCGCCTTCGACGCCCGGGTGCGCCGGACCAAGCGGCGGCTGCTCCGGCTGCTGTCGGACCTGCGTGACCAGGGGCTGAGCGTCGTCGGCTACGGCGCCCCGGGCAAGGGCAACACGCTGTTGAACTACTGCGGCATCCGCACCGACCTGCTGGACTACACGGTGGACCGCAACCCCTACAAGCACGGGCGCCTGCTGCCCGGTACCCGCATCCCGATCCACCCGCCCGATCGGATCGACCGGACGCGGCCGGACTGCGTGCTGATCCTGCCCTGGAACCTGAAGGACGAGATCATGCGTCAGCTCGCCCCCATCGCCGACTGGGGCGGCCGCTTCATCGTGCCGATCCCCGAACCCGTCATCATCGACCCCGCCGATCTCTCGAAGGGAACCGCGCCATGAAAGTGGTCCTGTTCTGCGGCGGCCTCGGACTCCGCATGCGCGATTATTCCGACGCCTTGCCGAAGCCGATGGTGCCGATCGGCACCCGGCCGATCCTGTGGCACCTGATGCGCTACTACGCCCATTACGGGCACAAGGACTTCATTCTGTGCCTGGGCCACAAGGGACACGTCATCAAGGACTTCTTCCTGAAGTACGATGAGTGCGTGTCCAACGACTTCGTGCTGTCGGAAGGGGCGAAGCGGCTGGAACTGCTGCGCCGCGACATCGACGACTGGCGTATCACCTTCGTGGACACGGGCACCGCCAGCAACATCGGCCAGCGCCTGCTGGCCGTCCGCCGCTTCCTGCGCGACGAGGAGATGTTCCTGGCCAACTACAGCGACGGGCTGACCGACTGCCCGTTGCCGGAGATCACGGACAGGCTGGCGGCCAGCAACGCGACGGCCGCCTTCATGGCGGCGCGGCCGAACACCAGCTTCCACTTCGTCCGCCATGACACGGCGGGACGGGTGACACGGGTGGACAATGTGGAGGACGCGGATCTCTGGGTGAATGCGGGCTACTTCGCGTTCCGACAGGAGATCTTCGACTACATCGTGCCCGGCGAGGAACTGGTGGAGGAGCCCTTCCAGCGCCTGATCGACGCCCGCCGGCTGCTGGTGCATGAACATACCGGCTTCTGGCGCGGCTGCGACACCTTCAAGGATCTTCAGACGCTGGAAGCGGCCCTGTCCCCCGGTCCTGCCCCCTGGGAGGTCTGGCGCGACCCGCAGGACCAGCCCCAGGACAACAGCGCCCCGACGCCGCGTGCCGTCGGCTTCGCCGCCGCGTGAGGGCGCCATGCTGACCCTCTCCCTCGGCCGCGGCCCCGGCACGCCGCTCGACATCCTGTGCCTGGGCGCCCATTCCGACGATGTGGAGATCGGCTGTGGCGGCACCCTGCTGACCCTGCTGGAACGCCATCCCGGCAGCAGCGTCCACTGGGTCGTCTTCGCCGCCGACGATGTCCGGGCCGCCGAGGCGCGGGACAGCGCCGCGGACTTCCTGCACGGGGCGGCCCGCAGCCGGATCGACGTCCACACCTTCCGCGACGGCTTCTTCCCCGCACAGTTCACGGAGATCAAGCAGTGCTTCGAAGCCCTGAAACGGAGCGGACAACCTGATCTGGTCCTGACCCATCACCGCGAGGACCGGCACCAGGATCACCGCACACTGGCGGATCTGACCTGGAACAGCTTCCGCAACCACCTGGTCCTGGAATACGAGATCCCGAAATACGACGGCGACACCGGCAACCCCAACCTGTATGTGCCCCTGACCCGCGCTGCGGCGGAGCGCAAGGCCGGCCTGCTGATGCAGCATTTCGGCAGCCAGCGCGCCCGCTCCTGGTTCACGCCGGAGACCTTCCTGGGACTGATGCGGCTGCGCGGCATCCAGTCGGCGGCCCCGGAGGGCTATGCCGAGGGCTTCCACGCCTGCAAATTGTGTCTTTAAGATTCTTCTTCCCGCCGCGGGACGCATGACCGTGCGGGATCGTTTCCGCGACGTGGAAACGATCCCGCACGGTCAGCTCTGGTGCGGCAGCGCCCGACGCAGCAGGCCGCGCCATTTCACGTTCGCCGCGATGATGCCCAGACAGCGCGCCTTCTCCGCCGGTGACAGCCCGCTGCGCCCCAGCGCGTCGAGCACCTGGGCGTAGTAGAGGCGACGCGGCAGCAGCTTCGGGGGCCGGCAGGCCGGGTCGATCCAGCGCGCCTTCTCCGCCGCCGAGAGGGTCAGCGATGTCTCGGCATGGTCGCGCTTCAGGAACAGCGGCTCCGGCACCTCGGAGAAACGCCCCAGCAACGCCAGTTCCACCAGCAGCGCCTTGTCCGACCCGTAATAGGAGCGGTGCAACGCAGTGCGCCGGAGCACGTCGCTGCGCATCAGCCCGAAGATGTCGAAGCAGCGGATCATGTCCACATGGATATCGCGGAAGCGCTGCACGGGGTCGGGACTCTGCGCCCGGGTCGGGGGCGGAGCCCCGAAGCGCAGGTTGCCCGCCCGGTCCCGGTAGGTGCCGTCGAGCGGGTCGCGGGGCAGTTCCGCCTCGTCCTCGTCCACCAGCGTGGTGGCGGTGTGGCAGAGCACCAGGCCCGGATCGGCCTGCATGGCGGCAACGCAGCGTTCCAGATAGGTGGGGGCATGAAGGTCATCGTGCGACGCCCACTTGAACAGCACGCCGGTCGCCATGGAGAAGACCCGGTTCCAGTTCGGCGCCGCGCCGATGTTGGCGTTGTTGCGGACATAGCGGATGCGGTCATCGTGGCGGGCCGCCTCGGCCAGGATCGCCGGGGTCCGGTCCGTCGAGGCGTTGTCGCAGACGATCAGTTCGAAGTCCCGGAAGCTCTGGCCGAGGATCGTCTCGATCGCCCGGGCCAGGTAGCGCTCGCCGTTGAAGACCGGCAGACCGATGGAGACCAGGGGCATCAGGACCTCCCCGGCTGTGCCGCGGGAACGAGGGTGGTGGAAACGACCGGCACGGGATTCCCCCTTTTTGTCACAGGCCGCGCCGGGTCGGGCTTGCGGTGCGGCCGCGTCCGGACTCTCCGACGCCCGGGTCATCTTCCACGCCCTGGGCTGAATCCGGCTTCTCAGGTTCAGAAACGATGCGGGACACGGTTTGGTTTCGTCCCGGAGGAGAGGTCACAGCGACCGGGACGGGAGCGTGTCCCCGGTACCACAGCTGCGACCCGGCACGGCCGGCGGTGGAGGCCGTGCCGGTTCCAGCAGCCGCCAGACGGCCGCCAGGATCAGGACGAGGGCCACATCCGTCGTCAGCGGCACGCCCCCAAGCACCGTCCGGACCACCTCCCCCAGCAGCAGCAGTCCTGCGAAACCCAGGGCCGCCCGCCGCCGGTCCAGCCCGGCCGACCAGAGCAGCCAGAGCACGGATCCCAGGCGGAAGGTCTTTTCGAACAGGGCCAGGAAGACAGCCGTCAGATGGCGCCCGTGCAGTTCCGCGAAGGGAACCAGCCCCGCCAGCGGATCGGTCAGGGCGTCGCCGGCACGCAGACGCCCGGCGACGACGGCCGCGACCGCCAGCCCGGCCAGCAGCCAGCGCCAGGGCCCGCGCCGCCAGGGCACGACGGCCCAGAGCATCCCCCCCAGCAGCGCCGACAGCAGATCGGAGGCATAGAGCCGGTTACGGTCCAGCGTCACCTCGGCCACCAGCAGCAGGGCGATGGCGAGCGGCGCCGCCAGCCGCGCCAGCCGGCGCCCCGACAAGGCCTCCACCAGCACCGCAAGGGTCAGCCAGGTGACGGTACCGCGCAGCACCGTCAGGGGCGGTGCCGTGTGCAGGTCGAAGGCGTAGTAGAAGCCCGCCCAGACATGGTCGGGGTCGAGCGAGGGCACATAGGGATAGAGACGGTAGCCGGCGACCGCCGCCAGCAGCAGCAGCACGAAGGGCTGTGCCACCACCCGGCGCAGGGACAGTCCCCGGACCAGACGCGGCGCCACGACCGCCCCCATCGCCCCACCCAGCGCGGCGCCGAGGGTGTTGAGGCCCAGATCCAGCAGACTGGAGGTGCGGTCGGGCATCACAGTCTGCGCCGTCTCCACCCCCAGGGACAGGAGAAAGCCCCCGAACCCGGCCAGCAGGGCCGCGCGGCGCATCGACACCCCGCCCCGGGCCGCGACGGCCAGGGCCGCCGTCGGCGCATAGAGCAGCAGGTTTACCAGCATCTCCGCCGCGTGGCTGCCCTCCGACCCGGCGGACAGCCATGCCGACGCCGCTCCCGTCTCCGGCCAGGCGAAGCGGAACGGATGGAGGGAGCCGTAGAGAACGGCGGCGAGGCAGACCAGCGCCGCCGCCGCTGCCGGAAGCCGCAGGGGCAGGATCACGGCCGCGACGGTCTCAGGCGACGGCCCGGGCCTGCGGCGCGGCACCGCCTGCCTGCGTGCCGGTGTGCGGCTCGTCGATGTCCAGCCCGTGCCAGCGGAAGCGGCCGTCGAGCCGTCCCAGGTCGAGCAGACGCCGCAACTCCTTCAGCCGGGTGAAGGGCGGTGCCTCGAAATCCTCCCCCGAGAGGGCGATGGCGCGGAACAGGCTGTGGAGCTGCACCGCTCCCGCCCGGGCCGACCAGTCGCAGCGGAAATCCGGCAGATGCTCCCGGATCCGGGCGAAGGAGACGCGGTAGCTGCGGTTGTCCGCGCCGGGCTCGCCGAAGGTCACCTCCGATCCGGTGAAGACCTCGCCGACGATGCCGGCGATCTCCCGCACGCGGTAGTTCTGGTCATCGGCGCCGACATTGAAGATCTGCCCGGCCACCCGCTCCGACGGCGCCGCCAGCGTCAGCTCCACGGCGCGGCAGATGTCCAGGACGTGGACCAGTGGCCGCCACGGCGTACCGTCGCTGGACATGGCGATGCGGCCGGTGGTCCAGGCCAGCCCGGCGAGGTTGTTCAGCACGATGTCGAAACGCATGCGCGGCGACGCGCCGAAGGCCGTGGCGTTGCGCAGGCAGGTGGTGGCGAAGCGGTCTGGATCGTTCACCGTGGCGAGGTGCCGCTCGCACAGCACCTTGCACTCGGCATAGGCCGTGCGCGGATCGGGTTCGGAGGTCTCGTCCTTCACCTCGCCCTCGTTGCCGACACCGTAGACGGAGCAGGAGGAGGCGTAGACGAAGCGGCGCACCCCGGCCCGCCGCGCGGCCTCGGCCAGCGAGCGCGAGCCGTTCCAGTTGATGTCCATGGTGGTGTCGCGGTCATGCGCGCCGAGCGGATCGTTCGACAGTTCGGCCAGATGCACGACGGCGTCGAAGCCCTGGAGGTCCTCGGGCCCGACATCGCGGATGTCGCGCGCCACCAGCGGCGGCCGCTCCTTGGCGTCCTGATAGAGCAGTCCGGCCGTGTAGAAGCCGGTGTCCAGCCCGGTAACCCGATGCCCACGGGCGATCAGGTACGGGCCGAGGACGGACCCGATGTATCCTTCCGACCCGGTAACCAGCACCTTCATCGCGGTGAATCCTTCGTCTGCCAGTGTCGGCGCCGGCCAGATCGGTCCGGCGGATCGCCTGTTAAACGGGGGCTGTGGCGGGCAGGGTGCAGCGCGGCACGGCAGGCAGGGGGAGTACTCCGCCGCCCCCGCATGTACGGTACGGGGATGCCGCCCCGCCGGGCGGGGAGGCCCCCGACGCCGCGGGGATCACCCGCTTTCGCCCTTGCCATGGCGCTGCAGGAACTTGGCAGGGAGCAGGCCGGCCCTCGGCCTGCCCCCTTCCCAAGGCCATAGGTCCGGCGCCGGCAGGCTCCGCCGTCTGGCAGGGTCGATCCTCTTTCGGTTTCCGATCCTAAAGTGAACCACGTTCAGAGCCCGCCCATGCATCCCCGCCGGGATTCCCCCCACCGGAAAGCGGAGGTCCCATGCCCGCGACACCGCCCCCCTCGTCGCTGCGCCCCCCATCGGCGGTCACCCCACCGTCGATCGATGTCAGCGCCCTGCGGGGCCGACGGGTGCTGGTGATCGGGGCCAGTGGCTTCCTGGGCGCGCATCTGGTGACCCGTCTGGGCCGGCTGGGGGCGCAGGTCTGGGGCATGTCGCGCAGCCCCTGGCGCCCGGGCCTGCCGGCGGAACCCGCCGGCTGGTGGCCCTGCGATGCCAGCGTCCCCGAGCGGCTGGCCGAAGCCTTCGCCCACATCCGGCCGGAGATCGTCTACCACCTGACCAGCGACAGCCGCGGCGGGCGCGAGGTCGATCTGATCGGGGAGAGCATCCGCAACGACGTGATCGCCACCGTCAACGTGCTGGTGGAGGCGACCCGCCGCGGCGTGGACCGGCTGGTGCTGGCGGCGTCGCTGGAGGAGCCGACCGGCGAGGCCGGTGAGGCCGTCCCGTCTTCCCCCTATGCCGCCGCGAAATGGACCACGGCCGGCTATGCCCGGATGATGGCGGCGCTGCACGGGCTGCCGGTGACGGTGCTGCGGCTGATGATGACCTACGGGCCGGGACAGAAGGAGTACAAGGTCATCCCGGCCTCCCTCCTGGCGCTGCTGCGGGGCGAGCCGGCACGGCTGGGCAGTGGACTGCGGCCGGTGGACTGGGTGTTCGTGGACGACGTGACCGATGCCTTCCTGCGTGCCGGCCTCGCCCCCTATACCGGAGCGGACTCCATCGACATCGGCACCGGCCGGCTGGTGACGCTGCGCGACTGCCTGACGCTCGCGGGGGAGATGCTGGGGCGGAGCGACCTGCTGCACTTCGGGGCTCTGCCCGACCGGCCGCTGGAGATGATCCGCGCGGCCGACACCGGCCCGGCGCTGGAGCGGCTCGGCTGGCGCCCGACGACGACGCTGGCCGAGGGCCTGACCCGCACGATCGGGCACTACCGGGAGCATCTGGAGAGGGAATCGCCGGCAGAGAAGCATCCGCCCCTGGCCCGCGCCGGCTGACCCGTCGCATCCGACGGCGGTTTCCCCCTCCCGGCCACGGTGTCGGAGAGGGTTACCCCGCCATGCCCCTCGCGGCGACGTCCGTGGCACGCAACCGGAACGACGCGACTAAACCGGCCATCCCCCTGCCCGGCGGCTCCGGTGCCGCGTTGGAGTCCCCGTTCGGGAACTCACGCGGGCCTGTCACCCCATGCCGGATCTGAAGACCGAGACCACCCTGCCGGAAGGGCAGACGCCGGGAGAGGCCGCGGGGCTCGGCCGGCAGGCGGCCAAGGGGGCCCTCTGGTCGATGGCGAACAACTGGGGCCGGCAGATCATCTCGCTGCTGGTCATGCTGGTGCTGGCCCGCCTGCTGACCCCGCACGACTTCGGCAGCTTCGCCGTGATCGTCGTGCTGGTGGCCTTCGCCCAGGCGATCCTGGACGATGGTCTGGGCGAGGCCCTGATCCAGCGTCCGGCGCTGGCGGACGAGCACCTGGACGGCGTCTTCTGGCTCAATCTCGGCCTCTCGCTCCTGCTGGCAGGAGCCGGTGCCGTCGCGGCCCCGGCCATCCAGCAGGCCTACGACACGCCGGAGCTGGCGCCGCTGATCTGGGTCGGGGCCGCGGTGCTGGTGGTGGGATCGAGCGGCGCCGTCCATCAGGCGCTGCTGTTCCGGCGCATGGCCTTCCGCGCCATCGCGGTACGGACCCTGGCCGGCATCGTCGCCGGCGGGATCACCGGCATCGCCCTGGCGGTGGCCGGGGCCGGTGTGTGGGCGCTGGTCGGGCAGTTCACCGTGGAGAGGCTGGTCGGCACGCTGATGCTCTGGCGGGCGGTGGCGTGGCGGCCACGGCTGCGCTTCTCCCGCCCGCATGTCGCCGAACTGCTGCCCTTCACGCTCAAGACCGCCGGCACACGGCTGCTGATGTTCGCCTACAGCCAGGCCGACAAGCTGCTGGTCGGCCTGCTGGCCAGCCCTGTGGTGCTGGGGTTCTATGTGCTGGCACAGCGGATCCAGGAGACGGTCATCACCCTGCTGTCCCGGACCACGACGCAGGTTGCCTTTCCCCTGTTCTCCCGTGTGCAGCAGGACAGGGTCCGGCTCGGCTCGACCTTCCTGCTGTTGACGGAGGCGGTGCTGGCGGTGTCCTCCGTGCTGTTGCTGGGCCTGTCGGCGGTGGCGCCGGCGCTGGTGGAACTCGCCTTCGGGTCGGACTGGCGGACCGCCGGGGAGGTTCTGCGCTGGCTGGCGCTGGGCGGCATCCCCACCATCATCGGCAGCATGTCGGGCACCGTGCTGCGCGGCGTCGGGCATGCCGGGCGCTTCATGCTGCTGATCGGGCTGGGGGCGGCCTGCAACCTGCTGCTGATCGCGCTGCTGATCGACCGCGGCCTTGTCGCCCTGGCCGCGGCCCTGGTGGTCCGGCAGTGCTGCTTCCTGCCGCTGGACCTGCTGGCGCTGCACCGGGCGATCGGCATTCCGCCGCTCCAGGTGCTGCGGCGGCTGGGGCCGGTGCTGCTGGCTTCCGCCGCGTTCGTCGCCGCCTGGCAGACGGTCGCCGGCCTGCACCTGACCCTGCCGCACCGGCTGCTGGCGGAACCGCTGGCCGCCACTGCCGGCGTGCTGGCCTATGCCCTGGTGCTGCTGACGGTCGGCCGGCGCAGTCTGCGCACCTGCCTGGACCTGATCGGGCTGGCGCTGGGCCGCAGCAACGGGAAGACGCGGGAGACTGGCCCGGCCACCGCCGTTCCGGCCGGGGACTGACGCCCGCTTCCGTCGCCGCCCCCCCCCCGAAGCGGTTCCTCGGAAGCGACGCCACCTCTCCGGCGGGGGGCGCTGCCTTCCCCGAGGCCGCACCCCCGAATCCGGGGCGCTCAGCCGGAATGGCGCCGACCCTGGATGCCGCGCAAAGCGTTCCGAGACGGGCCAGAGACGCGGCTGGCAGACCCATTCTTTCGGGAGATGTCATGAAGGTCGTCATCCTCGCGGGCGGATACGGAACCCGCATCAGCGAAGAAAGCAACGTGCGTCCGAAGCCGCTGGTCGAGATCGGTGGCAAGCCGATCATCTGGCATATCATGAAGATATATTCGCACTACGGGCTGCGCGACTTCATTGTCTGCTGCGGCTACAAGAGCGAACTTCTGAAGATCTATTTCCGCGACTTCATGCTTTCCAACGGGGACGTGACCTTCGATCTGGCGCGGCAGTCGATGCAGATCGCCCCGCGGGAGGTGGAGCCCTGGCGGGTCACCCTGGTCGATACCGGGCTGGAGACGATGACCGGCGGCCGCCTGCGCCGGGTGGCGCATCTGCTGGACGGCACCTTCTGCATGACCTACGGCGACGGCGTCGGCGATGTGGACATCGCCGCCCTGATCGCGCAGCACCAGGAAAGCGGGCTGCTGGCGACGGTCACGGCCGTCACCCAGCCCGGCCGCTTCGGCGCGCTGCACCTGCAACCCGGCGAACCGCGGGTGCAGGGCTTCCGCGAGAAGGGGCCGGAGGATGGCGGCTTCATCAACGGCGGCTTCTTCGTGCTGGAACCGTCGGTCGTGGACTTCATCGACGGCGATCACAGCGTCTGGGAGCGCGAACCGATGGAGCGGCTGGTCGCGGCGAACCAGCTCCAGGCCTTCCGCCACACCGGCTTCTGGCAGCCGATGGACACGCTGCGCGACAAGATGGTGCTGGAGGATCTCTGGAAGAACGGCCGGGCCCCCTGGCGGGTCTGGGACCGGGAGCCGGCGACCGGCGCCGCGACCCCCGCGAAGCTCCGCGCCGTGTGACGGCCGAGGCCCCCATGAGGTTCGAGCCCACCGCCATCGCCGAGGCCCGCCTCGTCCGCCTGAAGGCGCACCGCGACGACCGCGGCGCCTTCGCCCGGACCTGGTGCCGGCAGACTTTTGCCGACGCCGGCATCGACTTCGACTTCGTGCAGGCGAACTGGTCGGTCACCCGCAGCCGCGGCACCGTCCGCGGCATGCACTTCCAGCGCGCGCCGCACGCGGAATCCAAGCTGGTCCGCATCACCCGCGGGCGGGTCCATGACGTGATCGTGGACCTGCGCGCGGGCTCCCCCACCCGCGGGCGGCTGCACAGCCTGGAGCTGGGCGAGGGCGACGATACCATGCTCTACATCCCGGCCGGCGTCGCCCACGGCTTCCAGACCCTGACCGACGACGTGACGGTCGAGTACTTCATGGGCGGCGAGCCCTACCGGCCGGAGTACTACGACGGCTTCCGCCACGACGACCCCGCCGTGGCCATCCGCTGGCCGCTGCCGCCGGGTCCGGTCTCCGACAAGGACCTGTCCTGGCCGCCGCTGGCGCAACGCTTCCCCTGGCTGCTGCCGGCGGCGGCTCCCGCTCCGGCCACCCCTGCTCTCTGAGGCCCGACCATGGACATCGCCGTTCCCAGCGAGACGCGCCCGGAGCTGTCGCCCGGCGACGCCATGCACGCCTTCATGCGGGAGCTGTTCCCGCTCTGCCGCAGCATCACGGGGCCGGGCCTGCGCGAGACGATCCAACGGATCGCCGGCCGGATTCCCCTTCAGGTCCACGAGGTGCCGAGCGGCACCGACGTGCTGGACTGGACGGTGCCGGACGAATGGACGATCCGCGGCGCCCGGATCGAGAGTCTGGACGGGCGCACTCTGGTGGACTTCCGCGACAGCACCCTGCACGTCGTCGGCTACAGCCGGCCCGTGGACGCCGTGCTGCCGCGCGGGGAGCTGGCCCGGCATGTCCACACCCTGCCGGACAAGCCGGACCTGATCCCCTACCACACCGGCTACTTCGCCAACTCCTGGGGCTTCTGCGTCAGCCACCGGCAATGGGAGTCCATGACGGACGAAGCCTACCGCGTGGTGATCGACAGCACCCTCGCTCCCGGCAGCCTGACCTACGGCGATCTGCTGGTGCCGGGGGAGAGCACGGACGAGGTGCTGATCCATGCCCATTGCTGCCACCCGAGCCTCGCCAACGACAACCTGTCCGGCATCGCCGTGGCGACATGGCTGGCCCGGCGGGTGCTGGCCCAGGGGGGGCGGGAGCGACCGCGGCGGCTGAGCTACCGCTTCGTCTTCGTGCCGGCCACCATCGGCGCCATCACCTGGCTGGCCCGCAACGAGCCGACGCTGCACCACATCCGGCACGGGCTGGTGCTGACCTGCGTCGGCGACCCCGGCGGCTTCCACTACAAGCGCAGCCGGCGCGGCGATGCCGTGATCGACCGCGCCGTCGCCCAGGTCTGCCGCGACCGCGGCGCCTCCCTTGAGGTCAGGCCGTTCAGGCCCATGGGCTATGACGAGCGCCAGTACGGGTCTCCCGGCTTCGACCTGCCGGTGGGCTGCTTCATGCGCTCTCCCGACCGCGGCTTCCCCGAGTACCACACCTCCGCCGACAACCTTGACCTGGTGCGCCCCGAGGCGCTGGAGGAAAGCTACGAGGTGCTGGGCGAGGTGCTGGACCTGCTGGAAGCGAACCGCGTCTGGCGGCGCGTGGACGGCCGCGGCGAGCCGCAGCTCGGCCGGCGCGGCCTCTACCGTCTGCTCAGCGCGCAGCAGGGGGTGGCCTGCCAGGACTCGCTGCTCTGGGTCCTGAACCTTGCCGACGGCACGCGCTCGCTGCTCGACATGGCGGAGCATACCGGCCTGAGCTTCCGCGAGCTGCGCGACGCGGCCGTCCTCGCCGCAGAGGCCGGACTGATCGTGGAGGCGACCTGAATGGTCGCTGCGGAAGAGCGGTCGCTGGCGCTGGTCACCGGAGCCACCGGCGGCATCGGCCGCGCGCTGGTGCGCCGGCTGGCGGAATCCGGCATGGATCTTCTGCTCTCCGCCCGATCCGACGCGGCGCTGGCGGCGCTGGCCGCGACGCTGCCGCCGGGGCGGACCCGCCATCACGCCTGCGACCTTGCCCGGGATGCCGGCCGTCTGGCGGACGCGGCGCTCGCCCTGCCCCGGATCGACCTGATCGTGCATGCCGCGGGCGTGCATGACAGCGGCCCCTGGGAGACGACGGAGGACGCGACGTTGCGGTCCCTGCTGGCCGTCAATGTCGAGGCGCCGACCCTGCTGACCCGGCGGCTGCTGCCGCGGCTGCGGGCGACGCAGGGCATGGTCGTGTTCCTGAACTCGACCCGCGGGCTGGACGTGGCCGAGCATGTCGGGCCCTACGCCGCCTCCAAGCACGCGCTGCGGGCGCTGGCCGACACGCTGCGGCTGGAGGTCCAGGGCAGCGGCATCCGCGTGCTGTCCGTCTACCCCGGTTCGACCGACACGCCGATGCAACGGGCGATCCAGGAAACAAAGGGCCATCCTTACGATCCGGACACCTTCATCCGGCCCGACGACATCGCCGCCATGGTGATGGCGGCCCTGGTGCTGCCGCGCACCGCGGAGGTTTCGGACATCACCATCCGCCCCCTGGGCCGCCCGCCCGATCCCTTGCCCGCCGCCGGGCCGGCCGCCGCCTGATCCCTTCCAGCCACGTCACCCGCACGCCAGGAGCGTCCTTCCGATGAGCCAGCTTCACCAGTGCCGATCCTGCGGCAGCACCGACCTGACCCCCATCCTGGACCTCGGGATGCAGCCGATCGCCAACGCGCTCGTCGAGCCGGAGCGGATCGGCGGGCCGGAACCCCGCTTCCCGCTGGAGGTCGCCTTCTGCGGCGCCTGCGCCCTGGTGCAGGTGACGGAGACGATCCCGCCGGCGGAGCTGTTCGGCCGCGACTATCCCTACTACTCTTCCGTCTCGCCCTTCCTGCTGGCGCACAGCCGCGACCATGCCCTGCGCCTGATCGGCGACCGCCGGCTGGGGCCGGACAGTCTGGTGGTGGAGGTCGCCAGCAACGACGGCTATCTGCTGCGCAACTTCGTGGCAGCCGGCATTCCCGTCCTGGGCATCGACCCGGCTGCCGGTCCCGCCGCGGCGGCGCGGGAGATCGGCGTGCCGACGGTCGGGGACTTCTTCGGCGCCGATCTGGCCCGCCGGCTGGCGGCCGAGGGGAAGCAGGCCGACGTGATCCTGGCGAACAACGTGCTGGCGCATGTGGAGGGGATCAACGGCTTCGTCGAGGGCTTCGCCGTCCTGCTGAAGGACGACGGCATCGCCGAATTCGAATTCCCCTATCTGCTGGATCTGGTGGAGAGCTGCGCCTTCGACACCATCTACCACGAGCACGTCTTCTACTATTCGCTGACGGCGCTGGAGCCCCTGTTCGGCCGTCACGGGCTGTACCTGAACGAGGTGGAGCGGCTGGACATCCACGGCGGCTCGCTGCGGCTGACGGTCAGCCGGCGGCCGGGTGCCTCGCCGCGGCTGGCCGCCCTGATGGCGGAGGAACGGCGGCTGGGCATGGACCGGCTGCCCTTCTATGCCGACTTCGCCGGGCGGGTGGCCCGCGTGCGCGAGGACCTGCGTGCCCTGGTGGGGGAGCTGCGGTCGCAGGGGGCCCGCATCGCCGCCTACGGCGCCGCGGCCAAGGGTGCCACGCTGCTGAACTATGCCGGGCTGGACCACACGGCCCTGGCGTATGTGGTGGACCGCAACCCGCACAAGGTGGGCCGCCATATGCCGGGGCTGGGGCTGCCCATCCGCCCCGTGGAGGCGCTGGAGAACGACCGGCCGGACTATCTCCTGATCCTGGCCTGGAACTTCGGGCGGGAGATCATGGCGCAGCAAAGGGCCTTTGCCGAGGCCGGCGGCCGCTTCATCCTGCCGGTGCCGACGCCGACGGTGACCGACGGCACGGCCCCGGCCGCCGTCAAGATCGGCGCGCTGGCCGGCTGACGGCGCGAGCGCGCCGGGAAGAAGCGGGAGGCTGCCCATGGAGCGGGTGGACGCGGTGGTGGTCGGGGCGGGCGTGGTCGGGCTGGCCGTCGCCCGCGCCCTGGCCCTGGCGGGGCGCGAGGTGATCGTGCTGGAAGCGGAGCCGACGGTCGGCACCGGCACCAGCTCGCGCAGCAGCGAGGTGATCCATGCCGGCCTCTACTACCCGCCGGGGTCGCTGAAGGCGCGCCTCTGCGTCGAGGGCCGGCAGGCGCTCTACGCCTTCTGCCGCGAGCGGGACGTGCCGCACCGGGCCTGCGGCAAGCTGATCGTCGCCACCTCCCCCGCCCAGGCGGACCGGCTGGCGGCGATCCGCGCCCGTGCCGAGGCCAACGGGGTGACGGACCTGGAGCTGATCGGCCCGGACCGGGTGCGCGACCTGGAACCGGAGGTCGTCTGTACGGCCGCCCTCTGGTCGCCGTCGTCGGGCATCATCGACAGCCACGCCCTGATGCTGGCCTACCGCCACGAGGCGGAGAGGCACGGGGCGGCCGTGGTACCGGCCAGCCCCCTGGAGGCCGGGGGGGTGACGGAGGACGGCTTCGTCCTGACCGTCGGCGGGGCGGAGCCCTGCCGGGTCATGGCATCGCTGCTGGTCAACGCCGCCGGGCTTCAGGCGCAGGCGGTGGCGGCACGGCTGCGCGGCCTGCCGCCGGAGACGATCCCACGGCGCTGGATGGCGAAGGGCAGCTACTTCTCCCTGGCCGGACGGCACCCGTTCAGCCACCTGGTCTACCCGGTGCCGGAACCGGGTGGCCTGGGCGTCCACGCCACGCTGGACCTGGGCGGACAGGTGCGCTTCGGCCCCGACGTGGAATGGGTCGATCACATCGACTACAGGGTGGAACCGGCCCGCGGCGACCGCTTCTACGCCGCCGTCCGGCGCTACTGGCCGGGCCTGCCCGACGGGGCGTTGCAGCCGGGCTATGCCGGCATAAGGCCCAAGGTGGTGGGACCGGGAGAGCCCGACGCCGACTTCGTGATCCAGGGGCCGCGCCGGCACGGGGTGCCGGGCCTCGTGAACCTCTACGGGATCGAGTCCCCCGGCCTGACGGCCTCCCCCGCCATCGGCCGGATGGTCGCCGCCCTGCTGCTGGCCCCGGAGGCCGCGTCCGATGGAACTCAGGACGACAGGGCCGCCGCGTCTACCGGGGCAGCGGCCGGGGCTGCCGCGGCCGGCGCATAGCCCGGCACCGGCCCCGGGGCGGCGGCCCCGTCCAGGCGCGCGCTGTCCGGGCGGCCGACCCGCTGGCCCCGGCGCAGCAGCACCCGGTGCTCCGCCATCAGGGCGGGGGCGGCGGTCGGCGTCAGGCGCGGCCGGAACCGGAAGGCGGACAGGGTGCCGAACGCGAGCGCCCTGGCGGCCGACAGGTTACCGCGGGCCAGCGCGCGCACGAACTGGCTGCCGGCCCCCCAGAGGCAGTCCATCATGGGCCAGAAGCCGTAGTAGCGCCGCCGGATGTAGACGTTGTTGCGGCACTTGTAGCGCATGTAGCGCAGCCGCACCGGGTCCGTCTCCGTCAGCGGGTTCACCGGCCGGGCGATCCTGCGCAGATGCACGGCCCGGCTGGCCCCGACCAGGAAGGCCGGCAGTTCGGCCGTGACGCGCAGGGTGAAGTCCGAATCCTCCCCCCACATGAAGAAGTCCGGCGAGGGCGGCGGAAACCGTTCCAGCGTCGTGCGGGGGATCAGGGTGGAGGTCAGGGCCGCCTTGCTGGTGGCGACGATGCCGTGCTTCAGCAGGCGCTCCCAGTCAGGATAGTTGCCGTCCTCCGTCCGCCATGCCACCTCCGGCGTGTTCTGGGAACGGCCGTCCTCTCCCACCACGCGGCTCTGGAGATAGCCCAGGGCCGCGGGCGGCGGCAGCCTGTCCAGCGCCCGCAGCAGGGTCTCCAGGCAGTCCGGATCGGGCAGCACGTCATCGTCCATCACCCAGACCCAGTCCGCCCCGTCGGCGACGGCATAGGACATGCCCTGCCAGAAGCCGCGCGCCGGACCGCGGTTGGGATCGAGCCGGACATAATCGACACGCGACAGGTCGAGCCCCGCCGCCAGAAGACGCGCGAAGGTGCCGTCGGTGGAGCCGTTGTCCAGCAGGACGATGCGGTCCACCGGCCGCGTCTGGGCCTGAAGCGCCCCGAGGGTGAGCAGGAGCAGCTCGAAGCGGTTGTACGTCACGACAAGGGCGGTGACCGTCTCGGACATGCTGGCTGGGTCCGTGTTCCGGATTGGCGATGCGCAGGATGTCGGTCATGGCGCCGGAAAATCGAACGGCATGCCATCCGGCCTTGTGTCGGAGGCCAGGGGCGAAGGATGCACCGGACGGCCTAGAACGGTTGACGGGCTCCTTCCGACGGAGCCCGCAGGTCCCGGAGCGGAACCTCGGCATGACGGAATCATGAACTGGCTTTCATCCTCTCGAAAGGATGAGGACGTCATTCTACCGCCAGAGTGCCGCGTTCCCGGGGGCGGCCCCCGAACAGTCAACCGAGCGAAGGGAAGCAGCAGTGAAGAAGTCGTTCGCCACCCTGGCCCTGTCCGGGCTTGTCGCGCTTTCCGCCAGCGGGGCGCTGGCTCAGGATGGCGATCCGGTCAAGGGCGAAGCCGTGTTCAAGAAGTGCATGGCCTGCCACCGGATCGGCCCGGATGCCAAGAACCTCGTCGGTCCGGTCCTCACCGGTGTCGTCGGCCGTCAGGCCGGCGTTGCGCCGGGGTTCAGCTATTCCGCCCTGAACCATGCGGCGGGTGAAGCCGGCCTGCACTGGACGGCCGAAAACATCATGGCCTACCTGCCGGACCCGAACGCCTTCCTGCGCAAGTTCGTGACCGACGCCGGCAATCCGGAAGCGGCCAAGGGCTCCACGAAGATGGTCTTCAAGCTCCCGAACGAGCAGGAGCGCAAGGACGTCGTCGCCTACCTGAAGACCTTCTCCAACTGAGGTCCGCTCTCCTGTCGAGAACCGGACGACCGGGCACGTCCTGAAGGGCGTGGCCCCGCGAGGTCTGCGGCCCGTCAGGGTCGCCTGCAAGGGATGCAGCATCGGCCGATGCTGCATCCCTTTGCCGTTCCGCCCCCTGCACGGAGCGATCTCCGCGGCGTCCCGCGGCGCCCTGCGACGCCGGGTCGCACCGGCATGTCCGGCCAATGCCCCGCCGGCGAAATCGGGATTCTTCGCCACTTTTCTGCGAATTTTCCGAGGGACATCCCACTTTGCAGCCGAGACGTTCCGATCGGGATGGTGTCGGGGCTGTCGCATCCGTCACATCCAGTATTGCGAATCGCTCGCATTTGCATATAAGCAGCGCCTCAGGTCAACCGCTGTCGAGTTGAGGCGAAGGATGCGGAAGTGGATGGGGACGGCCCTTGCCGTCCTGGCGGTGACGGATGCCGCCGCGGCGCACGAGGCTCAGGCTCCCCGGCCGGATGTCGAGGAGATCGTGATCACCGCGCGGGCGCGGGCCCTGGAAGCGGGCAAGCTGGCGGACACGATCCAGCAGACCGAGGTGGTCGGGCTGGGGGAGCTGCGGGCCACCCAGTCGGCCGTGCTGTCCGAGGCGTTGCAGTTCAGCCCCGGCGTCCGCGTCAACAACGAATGCTCCATGTGCGCCGTCAAGCGCGTCATGCTCAACGGCCTGGGCGGCCAGCACACGACCTTCCTGATCGACGGGCTGCCGGCGCACACCCTGGTGTCCGGCTTCTACGGTCCCGACGCGCTGTCCATGGCGGGCGTCGAGCGGATCGAGATCGCCCGCGGCGCCGGCGCCTCGCTGACCGCGCCGGAGGCGATCGGCGGCACCATCAACATCGTCACCCAGGACCCGACCTCCACCGGGGTGACGGTCAACGCCGCCGGCGGCAGCTTCGGCTACCGTCAGGGCGATGCCGTCGCCACCTATGCCAGCGACGACGGGCTGTTCCGTGCACTCTTCAGCGCCCAGCACGACGAGCGCGACCAGGTGGACGGCGACGACAACGGGGTCAGCGAAAACCCGTTCCTGGAGAACACCAACTACACGGCCCGCGCCTCCTTCGACCCGACGCAGGGCAGCACCGTCTCGCTGCGCGGCGCCTACACCCGGTCCGAGGTGTTCGGCGGCCCCGTGATCGGCGACACCACGGCCTCGATCGGCGCGACCCTGGACGGATTCAGGACCTCGCCGGACCCGTCCGACCGCCTGTTCGCCGGCGATGACGTGCGCAACCGCTACATCGGCAAGCCGTGGGAAACCACGGAGTGGATCGAGACAAAGCGCAAGGAACTGTCCGGCCGCTACTTCCAGGAACTGACCGACGACCTGAACGCCGACCTGGGGGTGAGCTGGTCGAAGCACGAGCAGGACTCGTTCTATGAGGGCTTCGACTACCGTGCCGACAACAAGATGCTGTACCTGACGGGACGGCTGAACTGGTCGATCGACGCCGACCACCTGCTGACCGTCGGCGGCGACCGGCGCGACGAGACGCTGCGCTCGGCTTCCGACGCGGCGCTGGGCAACCCGAACTACATCTCGGACAGCTTCGACTATCTGACCAACGGCCTGTTCGTGCAGCACACCTGGACACCGCTGCGCGAGCTTGAGGTCGCCACGGCGCTGCGGCTGGACTGGGTCGAGGCCGACTTCATCGACGCCCAGCGGCCGGGCACGGACATCGACGAGACGATGGTCTCGCCCCGGATCGACCTGCGCTACCAGCATTCCGACCAGTGGACCTCGCGCGTGTCGGCAGGCCGCGGCTACCGCGCGCCCCTGTCCTTCTTCGAGTCCGACCACGGCATCCTGGATGCCGGCCAGGGCTTCCTGATCGAGGTGGACGAGCTTGAGACCTCCACCTCCCTCACCTACGCGCTGAGCTACACGGGCGGACGGCTGAACTGGACGGCGGCGCTGGCCTGGACCGCCATCGACAATCTGGCGGCGCTGGACGAGGTGGAGATCGACGGCAACGCGGTCCCCGTTCTGACCCAGCGCGACGAGACCGGCCATGCCTATGGCGGCACGATCGACATCGGCTACAAGCTGACCGACACGCTGGACCTGTCGCTGACGCTGGAGAAGTTCGAGCATGACGACGTGATGCGCTCGATCTTCGGCGTGGCCCCGATCGAGGAACGGGCGATCCTGGGCCTGGAATGGCATCCGGGCGCCTGGGACATCGACGTGAACATGACCTGGATCGGGCCGCGCGACCTGACGGACTACGGCTATGAGGGCTACGAGGACGCCGGGCTGACCATCCCGAAATCGACCCACGCGGACGCCTTCGTCACCGTGGACGCCCGCATCGAGTACGCTGTCACCGAGGACATCGCCCTCTATGTCGGCGGCCGCAACCTGTTGGACTACACCCAGGTGAAGGACGAGGAGACGCCGCTCTTCTTCAAGCCGGACGGTGGCTATGACGTCGCCTACATCTACGGCCCGCTGCGGGGACGCGAACTCTATGCCGGCACCCGCTTCTCCTTCTGAGCACCGCGGGCCTGCGGCGGCTTTCCTGCTGGCGGCGGCCCTGCTGGTGCCGGGGTCCAGCCCGGCGGCGGTGGCCGCCACGGTGGCCGAGGTTCCGGCCCAGCCGCGGACCGCCGCCGGCCTGTTCGACCTGCCCGCCCAGCCGCTGGAGGGGGCGCCCCCCTTCGAGCGGTTGCGCGACCGGCCGGCGCTGGTGGTGCTGTTCCAGCCGCACTGCCCGCACTGCCTCGTGCAGTTCCGGGAGCTGGAGGGGTTCGCCGCCGCGCATCCGGAGATCGCCGTCGCGGCCGTCTCCCTGCACGGTCGGACCCCGGACCTGCTGGCCGAGCTGCGCCGGGCGCGGGCCGGGGTGCCGGCCTACCGCGGCAGCCCGGCCCTGCTGACGGCCCTGGGCGATCCGGAGGGGACGCCACGGCTGTTCGCCGTGGCCCCCGACGGCCGCATCGTCGGGGAGCGGCGCGGCCTTCAGGGACGTGGGGCGCTGGAGTCCCTGGCCGCGGCGGTGACGGCGGCGCCCTGATCCGGCGCGGACTTGCCCGCGGACAAAGACCGGCGCGGCCCCGGCCGCTAGGGTCCGGACAGATTCCGACAGGGACACCGGACCATGCCGAGCGCCGCAGACACCCTTCCGCTGCCCGGACGACGGGGACTTGCCCTGTTCGCCGCGGGCTTCCGCCCCTTCTTCCTGGGAGCCGGCCTCTACGCCGTCGCCTCCGTCGCCACCTGGCTGGCCGTCATGGCGGGGGCGGTGCCCTGGATGCCGGCGGACCCCGTCGCCTGGCACCGGCACGAGATGCTGTACGGCTTCGTCGCGGCTGCCATCGCCGGCTTCCTGCTGACCGCCGTGCCGAACTGGACGGGGGCGCGGGGCCATGGCGGACCGCCACTGGCGGCGCTGGCCGCGCTGTGGCTGGCGGGCCGGGTGGCGATGAGCCCCTTCCTGCCGGTCCCGCCCCTGGCGGCGGCGCTGATCGACACCGCCTTCCTGCCTGCCCTGGCCGCCCTGGTCCTGCCCTCCATCGTGCGGGCGGGCAACCGGCGGAACTACGTCTTCATCGGCATGCTGGCGCTGCTGACAGTCGGCTGCGCCCTGTTCCATGCCGAACGGCTGGGCCTGCTGGCCGGCGCGGGCGATGCGGGCAAGCGCCTTGCGCTGGGGATCGTGCTGCTGATGGTGGCGCTGATCGGTGGCCGCATCGTGCCGTCCTTCACCTCAAGCGCCCTGCGGCGGGACGGCAGCGCCGTGGAGATCGCCCAGCGGCCCTGGCTGGACCGGGCGGCCCTGGGGCTGCTGGTCCTGCTGATCCCGGTCGGCCTGCTGGCCCCGGACTCCCGGCTGGAGGGGGCGGTCGCGGCCGCCGCGGCCGGGGCGCACGCGCTGCGGCTGTCCGGCTGGCACGGGCTGCGCACCCTGAACCAGCCGATCCTGTGGGTGCTGCATCTGGGCTATGCCTGGGTGCCGGCCGGGCTGCTGCTGCAGGCGGCGTGGCTGCTGGGCGGGCTGGAGATCGGCGCCGCCTGGGCCCATGCGGTGACGATCGGCGCCTTCTCCACCATGATCCTGGCGGTGATGTCGCGGGCCTCGCTGGGGCACACGGGGCGCGCGCTGGTGGTGGCCCGGCCGGTGACCGCGGCCTATCTCCTGATCACCCTGGCGGCCCTGTCGCGTCTGGCGGCACCGCTGCTGCCGGACCCGCAGACGGCGTTCGCCCTGTCCGGCCTGTGCTGGACGGCGGCCTTCGTGCTCTACTGCATCGTCTACGCACCGATCCTGCTGCTGGCACGGGCGGATGGCAGGCCGGGTTGACCTCGCCGGGCTGATCCGGACGGGCCGGCTGACCCGCCGGACGGCAGGGACCGGAGCAGACGCCTCCCGGAAACGGGGGGCGTTTTCTGTCTTTGAAAAAGAACGGGACCTCGGGCCCGTGCCCTGGTTTCCGTCGGACCCGTTTGCATCGGGACCTGGGGAGGAGAGGCCATGCCGAAGCCGCCGCTGAAGCCGGATGCCGCCGTCCTGAACGGCATGAGGATGTTCGACGGGCTGCCGCTGGAGGCCCTGGAGGCGGTGATCGCCGCCGGGCAGACGCGGCTGGTGCCGAAGGGCACGACCGTCTTCACGCAAGGGGCCAAGGCCCTGACCTGCCACGCGCTGCTGGACGGCCGCATCAAGATCCAGCAGACCGGACCGGACGGCCAGCAGGTCGTGGTCCAGTTCGTCGGGCCGGGCGAGATGTACGGCACCCTCGCCATGTTCCTGAAGAGCGGCTATCCCGGCGATGCCGTCACCCTGACGGACAGCGTGGAGATCGTCTGGTCCGCAGACGCCATGCTGCGGCTGATGCGGGAGCATCCGCAGATCGCCCTGAACACCCTGGGCATGCTGGGCAACCGGCTGGAGGACCTGCAGACCCGGCTGCGCGAGCTGTCCACCCAGCGGGTGGAGCGCCGGGTGGCGCACGCGCTCCTGCGGCTGGCGAAGCAGGCCGGCAAGCCGGTGGAGGCGGGCGTCGAGATCGACTTCCCCCTGAGCCGCCAGGACCTGGCGGAGATGACGGGCACGACCCTGCACACCGTCAGCCGTATCGTCAGCGGCTGGGAATCGGCAGGGATCGTGGAAGGCGGCCGGCAGCAGGTGGTGGTGGCCCGGCCCGACCGGCTGCTCGCCATCGCCGAGGACCTTCCCGTCGCCCCGAAGCGGTCCTGACCGCACCGCCCGGTTCACAACGGAAAGGGGGAGGAGCCGAGGCCCCTCCCCCTTCCGACGCCGGACCAGGGTGGCGTCATTCCGCCGGTACGGCCTGGACCTTCCCGGCCCGGCTGCCGCCGCGGATCAGCCGCCAGACGAACAGGGCCAGCACGAGGGCGCCGGCACTGAACACGATGTCGCCGGGCACCCGCATCCAGACCAGGGTCTCCATCAGGGGCGAATGGACCAGCTCGGCCGAGCGGGCATACCAGAGGCCGTAGCAGATGCTGGCCCAGGCCTGCACCGCCCCGGCCGGGAACAGCGACAGGAAGGTCATCATCGCCAGCCCGGCGTTCAGCGCCCAGAAGGCGGTGCGCAGCAGCCCGTCGCTCCAGCCACGGTGCAGCAGGCCGCGCAGGCAGAACAGCATCAGCCCGATGCCCAGCATGCCGTACACCCCGAACAGCGCCGCATGGCCGTGGTTGGCCGTCAGGTTCAGGCCCTGCACGTAGTAGAGCGAGATCGGCGGGTTGATGAGGAAGCCGAAGACGCCGGCCCCCAGCAGGTTCCAGAAGGACACCGCCACGAAGAACAGGATCGGCCAGCGGTAGGCCTGAACCCAGGGGGCTGCCTTCGTGTGGCGGTAGGTCTCGAACGCCTCGGCGCCCACGAGCGCCAGCGGCACCACCTCCAGGGCGGAGAAGACGGCGCCCACCGCGATCACCGAGACCGGGGTGCCGGAGAAGTACCAGTGGTGCGCCGTGCCCAGCACGCCGCCGGTCAGGAAGACGATGGTCCCGGCCAGCACGGCCGCGTTGGCCGTGGCGGCCCGGACAAGGCCCAGGCGGACGAAGATCAGGGAGACGACCGCCGTGGCGAAGACCTCGAAGAAGCCTTCCACCCACAGGTGGACCACCCACCAGCGCCAGTACTCGACCATGCTGATGTGGGTGTGCTTGCCCCACATGAAGCCGGCCGCATAGAACAGACCGATGGCGACCGTGGACAGGAACAGGATCCACAGCACCGGCCGGCTTTCCGACGGCACCTTCAGCGCCGGCCAGAGGGCGCGCCCGACCAGCACCAGCCAGAGCATCAGCCCGACGAACAGCAGGATCTGCCAGAAGCGGCCGAGATCGACATACTCCCAGCCCTGGTGCCCGAACCACCAGTTGGTCTCCAGGTCGAAGGCCTGCTGCACGCCCAGCCATTCGCCCGCAAGGGAGCCGACGACAACCAGCACCAGCGCGGCCCACAGCACGTTGACGCCGAGGCGCTGGAAGCGCGGCTCGTGGCCGGAGACGGCCGGGGCGATGTAGAGGCCCGTGGCCAGCCAGGCGGTGGCGATCCAGAACACGGCGAGCTGCGTGTGCCAGGTGCGGGTCACCGCATAGGGCAGGAGCTGCGACAGGGGGATGCCGTAGAAGTCGTGCCCTTCCACCGCGTAGTGCGCGGTCAGGGCCCCCAGGGTCACCTGGGCCAGGAACAGGCCGATCACGGTCACGAAGTACTTGCGCGTGGCGCGCATGGAGGGCGTCGGCCGCAGCGAGAGCAGCGGGTCCGCGGTCGGCGGGACGGGAGCGTCCTCCTGCCGGGTGCGGGCGTGGTGCCAGACCAGCGCGCCGATGCCAGCCACCAGCAGGACGACGCTCAGCACCGACCACATCACGTTGGGGGTGGTGGCGGTGTTGCCGATCAGCGGCTCGTGCGGCCAGTTGTTCGTATAGGTGACGCTGTCGCCGGGGCGGTCGGTGCCGGCGGCCCAGGCCGTCCAGAAATAGAAGGCGGCGATGTCGGCGCGGCGCCCGGCGTCGGGCACGGCGTTGTCGGCGATGGCATACTGCTCGCGCAGCGGCGTCATCGTCGGGTCGTCGCCCAGCAGGCGCTCATAGTGCCCGGCCACGGCCATGATGGCGGCGGCACGGTCGTCGGACACGGTGATGCTGCCGGCGGCCGGGTCGTAGCTGTTCGTGCGGATCTCGCGGGTGAGCCGGCTGGTCAGGGCGGCCTGCGCCTCGGCATCGAGCGAGGCGAAGGGCATGCCGCGCTCGCGCCCGGCCCAGAGGTCCAGCAGCGCCACCGCCTCACGGTGCAGCCAGTCCGCCGACCAGTCCGGCGCGAGATAGCCGCCATGGCCCCAGATGGAGCCGACCTGCATGCCGCCCATGGACTGCCAGGCGAGACGGCCCTGCTCGATGTCGTCGCGGCTGAAGAGGACGCTGCCGTCGGCACGGACGACCGCCTCCGGCATGGGGGGAGCCTCGCGGTGGATCTGCCGGCCCATCAGCCCGAGCGCGGCGAAGGAGGCCGCCATCACCAGGGCCAGGACCAGCCATAGTCTTCTGGTCTGCATCGTTGGAATTCCTCATGGGTCCGGGCGTCCGCCGCCCGGCCTGACCGGCGGCGCCGGGTCGGCCCGCCGGAATGCGCGGACCCTAGGGCCGGCGGCGGCCGGCGCTCTTTGTCCGCGGACAACCGGAAAGCGTGGTGGACCCGAGGGCCCGCAAAGATCACCCGCCGGATGCGTTCCGGTTTGCGCGCCGACAAAGAGCGTGCCCCCTCCCTGTGGCCTGGTGCGCCGGGACCGCCGCGGCGCGCGGCGGCGAAACGGTCAGGGAGCAGGAGATGGTCGCCGATTTCTCACGGTTCGGCATGGCACGGAACGCCCCCCCGCGGCCCGCGGAGGTCGGGGAGGACGACGGGGGCGCCCCCCGGCTGACGGCAACGGAGGCGGCGGTCCTGGCGACGCCGGAGCTGATCCGCCACATCCTGGACCGCCACCATACCGGGCACCGGCGCGATCTGGCCGAGCTGATCCCGCTGGCCCGGCGGGTGGAGCGGGCCCATGCCGGGCATGCCGCCTGCCCCGAGGGGCTGGTCGAGCTGCTGGCGGCGGTGCGGGACGAGCTGGAGACCCACATGGAGAAGGAGGAGGAGGTGCTCTTCCCCATGATGCTGGTCGGCGGTTCCCCGGTCATCGCCGGGCCGATCGCCTGCATGGTGGAGGAACATGACGACTTCCTGGAGCAGCTCGACCGGCTGGAGGAGATGGCCGGCACCGCCCCGCCGGGCGCCTGCGGCACCTGGACGGCGCTGTGCGAGCGGCTGGCCCGGTTCGTGGCCGAGGCGCGCAACCACGTCCTGCTGGAGAACGACATCCTGTTCCCGCGCTATGGCGTTCCGCTCATGAAATGACCACACGATCGGGGCGGGTTCCCCGACCGGCTTCCCGTACCAGCAGATCCGTGCATGTGGCCCGGGCGGGGTTGGCACTCACTGATTCCAGCGCAACAATCGGGTCGTTCTGCCCGCGTCGGTCCCGTATCTGCCATTGCATCATCAACAGGGATCTTCGGACATGCAGATGCGGGGAAAGACGGTCATCGTCACCGGCGCCAGCAGCGGAATCGGTGAGGCCGCCGCAAGGCTTCTTGCGCGGCAGGGGGCCAACGTGGTGCTGGGGGCGCGCCGCGCCGGGCTGCTCGACCAGCATGTGGCCAGCATCAGGGCGGAAGGCGGCACGGCTCTCGCCGTGGCCGGGGATGTGGAGCAGGAAGCCTATCACGCCGCCCTGGTGCAACACGCGATAGAGCGGTTCGGGAGGCTCGACGGCGCCTTCAACAATGCCGGTATCACCGGAGACCTCGGCCCCGTCCCGGAGATGGACAGCGCCACCTGGCACAAGGTGATCGGCGTCAATCTGACGTCGGCCTTCTATGCCGCCAAGCATCAGGTCCCGGCTCTGCTCTCCGGGGGGGGCGGCTCGATCCTGTTCACGTCCTCCTTCGTGGGCCATACGATCGGCCTGCCGGGCATGGGGGCCTACGCAGCCTCCAAGGCCGGTCTCATCGGTCTCGTGCAGGTGCTCGCCGCCGAGCACGGGCCGGCAGGGCTGCGCGCGAACGCCCTTCTTCCCGGCGGAACACTGACGCCGATGGCCGGGGACGATCCCGGCTTTCACGACGCCGTGCGCGCCATGCATGCCCTGAAGCGCATGGCTGCGCCCGAGGAGATCGCCCGCGCCGCCGTGTTCCTGCTGTCCGACGCCGCGTCGTTCATCACGGGAACGGCACTGCTGGCTGATGGCGGGAACTCGATCACCAAGGGCCAGCAGGCCGCTTGAGAACAGCCCGCCGGGTCAGGCCTGCGCGCCGGACGCAGGCGCCGCCGGCACCTGCCGGCGGGCCTCCCATTCCTTCCGCAGGATCGCGTACTGCATCGTGTTCTCGAAGACCGGCTTCCCGTTCTCGTCGTTCCTGAACGAGATGAACTCCTTGAACAGCCCCTCCTGCCGCATTCCCAGCCTCTCGCAGAGGCGCCGGGACGGGATGTTGTGGTCCTCGACATAGGCGTAGAGACGGCGGGCCCCGACGGTCGTGAACAGGTGGGCGAACAGGGCCCGCGCGGCTTCCGTGGCGTATCCGGCTCCGCCGAACGCCGGATTGAAGTTCCAGCCGACGGAGACGGTATCTTCCTCGGTGAAGGTGAACAGATCGCCGATGAGCGTGCCCGGCCCTTTCAGGCAGACGGCGATGGACTCGTCGCTTCCGCTCCGCTTCTCCGCCTCGGCCTCCGCAGCCCGCAGGTCTTCGAGCTTCAGGGACAGGAAGCAGCTTGCCGCGGGCTCGCGCAGATAGGCGAACAGATCGGCGGCATCGTCTTTCCGGAAATTCCGCAGGACAAGCCGGTCGGTCTCAATGGCATCCATTCGTCTTCTCACGGCAGGGGCCGGCCCGTGAAGGCCGGCATCACCGCTGCCCCCGCCCCCTCATTCCCACTCGATGGTGCCGGGGGGCTTGCTGGTGATGTCGTAGGTGACGCGGTTGATGCCGCGGACCTCGTTGATGATGCGGGTGGCGACGCGGCCCAGGAAGCCGTGGTCGAACGGATAGTAGTCGGCCGTCATGCCGTCCACCGACGTCACCGCGCGGAGCGCGCAGGCATAGTCGTAGGTGCGGCCGTCGCCCATCACGCCGACCGTGCGCACCGGCAGCAGCACGGCGAAGGCCTGCCAGATGGCGTCGTAGAGGCCGGCGTTGCGGATCTCTTCCAGGTAGATCTGGTCCGCCTTGCGCAGGATCTCCAGCTTCTCCCGCGTGATCTCGCCGGGCACGCGGATGGCGAGGCCCGGACCGGGGAACGGGTGGCGGCCGACGAAGCTGTGCGGCAGGCCCAGCTCGCGGCCCAGCGCCCGCACCTCGTCCTTGAACAGCTCGCGCAGCGGCTCGACCAGCTTGAGCTTCATGCGCTCGGGCAGGCCGCCGACATTGTGGTGCGACTTGATCGTCACCGACGGGCCGCCGGTGAAGCTGACGCTCTCGATCACGTCCGGATAGAGCGTGCCCTGGGCCAGGAACTCCGCCCCGCCGATCTTCGCCGCCTCGCGGTCGAACACCTCGATGAACAGCCGCCCGATGGTCTTGCGCTTGACCTCCGGGTCGCTCACACCCTCCAGCTCGCCCAGGAACAGGTCGGCCGCGTCCACATGCACCAGCGGGATGTTGTAGTGGTCGCGGAACAGCGTCACCACCTCCTGCGCCTCCCCGGCCCGCATCAGGCCGGTATCGACGAAGATGCAGGTGAGCTGCTCGCCGACCGCCTCATGGATCAGCACGGCGGCGACGGAGCTGTCCACGCCGCCGGACAGGCCGCAGATCACCTTGCCCGTGCCGACCTGGGCGCGGATCTTCTCCACCGACTGGGCGCGGTAGGCGGCCATCGTCCAGCCACCGGACAGGCCCGAGACGCCGAACAGGAAGTTGCGGATCAGGGCATCGCCGTGCGGGGTGTGGACCACCTCCGGGTGGAACTGCACGCCGTAGAAGCGGCGCACATCGTCGGCCACGATGGCGAAGGGCGCGCCCTCGCTGGTGGCGACGGTGCGGAAGCCGTCGGGCAGGCGGGCGACGCGGTCGCCGTGGCTCATCCACACCTGCTCCCGCGCGCCGGGCGTCCAGACGCCCTCGAACAGGGCGCAGGGCTCCCGCACATCCACGAAGGCGCGGCCGAACTCCCGCGTGTCGCCCGGCTCCACCTTGCCGCCGAGCTGTTCGCACATGGTCTGCTGGCCGTAGCAGATGCCCAGCACCGGCACGCCCAGGGTCCACACCGCCTCGGGCGCGCGGGGGCTGCCGGCCTCGGTCACGCTGGCCGGGCCGCCGGACAGGATCACGGCGCGGGGGGCGAAGGCCCGCACCCGCTCGTCCCCGACGCTGAAGGGAAGGATCTCGCAGTAGACGCCGGCCTCGCGGATGCGGCGGGCGATGAGCTGCGTCACCTGCGAACCGAAGTCCAGGATCAGGACCCGGTCGGTGGTAAGGGCGGCGGGAGCGGGAGTGTTCGGCATGGATGCACTGACCTGCGGCGGGGCGCCCGCGTCCCCGCAGGGGGACACCGGCGCCGTGGATGGGCGGCGGAAAGTGCGCCGCAACCTATCCCAGGGGGCGGGGGGCCGCAAGCGCGCCCGGCGCAGGGCGCCCCCGCCCGTCCGCCGCCCCTGACGGTCCCCCGGCCTGACAACCGTCAGTCCCGGGTCCCGCTGTCCTTCGTGCTGATGGAGGTCCAGAGGGCGGGCCGCGACAGGGTGATGGTCGGGTTCTCCTTCAGCAGCCGCCGCTCCTTGGGGATGTTCACGCGGCCGCGGTCGTCGGCCGCGATCGTGCTTTCGCCCTTGGGGCCTGCCAGGGTGGCCGTGCAGCCGGTGCCGCACTGGACGCGCAGCACCTTGGCCGACGGCACGGCGAAGGCGAAGAACCCGGCCTCCTTCCCGATCACGGCATCGAACTGGCCGAAGGCGGCGACCACGTCCGCATAGGAGAAGCGGGTCGGATCGTCGAGCTTCATGCCGACCTGGACCCGGATCTCGAACCGTTCCGGGTCCTGGTTCAGCTCGATCCGCGCCCCCTCCTCCACCCAGGCGGGGTTCAACGGCAGGGCGAAGGCGTTCTTCGCGTCCACGGGCACGGGCTGCGGGCCGTCCGCCGTCAGGATTCGCATCTCCACCGGCCCCAGCTCCGCGTTCCGGTCCTTGGCGCGGAGCGAGGTGCGCAGCGCCAGACGCTCCGTCCCCGGCCGGGGCTCGAAGCGTTTCAGCTCGTCATAGAAGTCCTTGTAGGGGACCTCGAAGGCGGCCGCCGGACCGGCCAGGACCGGTCCGGCGAGAAGGCCGGCGAGAAGACCAGTACGAAGAACCGTCAGGAAGCGGCTGAAGGGCATGGCGCACGCTGCGGCAATTCCGGATGCGTCATCCTAACACATCCGCCGCACCGTGCTGTGCGTCCCGTCACCGGGCGCCGCCCCCGGCCCCCGTCTCCGGTCAGTGATGGTCGGCCGGAAGGGGCCGGTCGGACAGGTAGATCTGCCCGCCCTTTTCCTTGAAGGTCTCCGACATGGCGGCCATGCCGGCTTCCGCCTCCTGCCGGGCGGCATAGTCCCGCACCTCCTGCGTGATCTTCATGGAACAGAACTTCGGCCCGCACATGGAGCAGAAGTGCGCCAGCTTGGCCCCTTCGGCCGGCAGGGTCTGGTCGTGGAACCGCTCCGCCGTCTCGGGGTCCAGCGACAGGTTGAACTGGTCCTTCCAGCGGAACTCGAACCGCGCGCGGGACAGCGCGTCGTCGCGCTCCCGCGCCGCCGGGTGGCCCTTGGCGAGGTCGGCGGCGTGCGCGGCGATCTTGTAGGTCACCACGCCCACCTTCACGTCGTCGCGGTCGGGCAGGCCCAGATGCTCCTTCGGCGTCACATAGCAGAGCATGGCCGTGCCGAACCAGCCGATCATGGCAGCCCCGATGCCGCTGGTGATGTGGTCGTAGCCCGGCGCGATGTCGGTGGTGAGCGGCCCCAGCGTGTAGAACGGCGCCTCCCCGCATTCGCGGAGCTGCTTGTCCATGTTCTCCTTGATCAGGTGCATGGGCACATGGCCCGGCCCCTCGATCATCACCTGGACGTCGTGCTTCCAGGCGGTCTTCGTCAGCTCGCCCAGCGTCTCCAGCTCCGCGAACTGGGCGGCGTCGTTGGCGTCCGCGATGGAGCCGGGGCGCAGCCCGTCGCCCAGGGAGAAGGCCACGTCGTAGGCCTTCATGATCTCGCAGATTTCCTCGAAATGGGTGTAGAGGAAATTCTCCTTGTGGTGGGCCAGGCACCACTTCGCCAGGATCGAACCGCCGCGGCTGACGATGCCGGTGACGCGCCGTGCCGTCAGCGGGATGTAGGGCAGCCGCACGCCGGCATGGATGGTGAAGTAGTCCACCCCCTGCTCGGCCTGCTCGATCAGGGTGTCGCGGAAGATCTCCCAGGTCAGCTCCTCGGCCTGGCCGCCCACCTTCTCCAGCGCCTGATAGATCGGCACGGTGCCGATCGGCACCGGGCTGTTGCGGATGATCCATTCGCGGATGGTGTGGATGTTGCGGCCGGTGGAGAGGTCCATCACCGTGTCGGCCCCCCAGCGGATGGCCCAGACCAGCTTGTCCACCTCCTCCGCCACGCTGGAGGTGACGGCGGAGTTGCCGATGTTGGCGTTGATCTTCACCAGGAAGTTCCGGCCGATGATCATCGGCTCGGCCTCCGGGTGGTTGATGTTGGCCGGAAGGATGGCACGGCCGCGGGCGATCTCGTCGCGCACGAACTCGCCGGTCACATGCTCGGGGATGGCGGCCCCGAAGCTCTCCCCGCCCAGGTCGCGGACCGTGCGGCCCTGCTCGCGCAGCGTCGCCCGGCCCAGATTCTCGCGGATGGCGACGTATTCCATCTCCGGCGTGACGATGCCGGCGCGGGCGTAGGCGAGCTGGGTGACGGCCCGGCCGCCGATGGCCCGCAAGGGGCGGCGCCCGCTCCGGTCGAAGACGGGGACGCGGCTGACCTCCCCGTCCTTCAGGCCGTTGTCCTCCGGCCGCACGGCGCGGCCGTCATAGGTCTCGACATCGCCGCGCGCCTCGATCCAGGCACGGCGCAGGGCCGGCAGGCCGGCGCGGATGTCGGTCGCATGGGCCGGATCGGTATAAGGGCCGGAGGTGTCATAGACCCGCACCGGCGGCTCGCCGGAGCCTTCGGTCAGGTCGATCTCCCGCAGGGCGACGCGGACGCCGGCCAGCCGCGGGCTTTCGACATGGATCTTGCGGGAAGAGGGCAGCGGCCCCGTGGTCACGGCGAAGCCGTCGGGGGCGGAAAGCGGGCTGTGGATGTCGGGCACTGGGATCTCCACCGTCTGGGTTGCGGAGATCCGGGCGCTGCGCGAAGCGGCCGGAGCGGATGCAGGGCATCCGCCGGTTCCATCCCTACGCCGGTACGACCCGGATCAGGTTCTAAGGGTTCCCGCGCGCCTGTCCGCCCCTGGCGGCCGGCCTGCGGTGTCTCAGCCCCTGCCGGGGCACCCCTGGAAACCAGCGGACGGTGGGGCGTTTCGCGCGCCCTGTCAACCGGGCGGAAGGGACGGCGCTCCCTCCGGCCTAAGGGAACGGACCGCACCGCCCGGATCGGGGTCCGGGCCGATCAGATCACGGGGGGTCAGCCCACATGCGGATCGGCGGCCTGCCGCGCCAGCGGGACCAGATCGGTCCAGCCGTAGGCGATCTCCGTCAGGCGGGCGCCGGCGAAGCTGATCGGCTGTTCGGCCAGCCGCGTCCCGCCCATCCGTTCATAGAACCAGCGCGAGGGGTTGTCGCGCAGCACCCAGACGACGGCGGAGCGCATGCCGCACTCCAGCAGTTCCTGCGCCATGGCGCCCATCAGGCGGCGGCCCCAGCCCATCCCCTGCATGTGATCCAGCATGTAAAGGGCGTAGAACTCCCCGCCATACCCCTCCAGCGAGGTGCGCTGCGGCCCGCAGGAGCCAAATCCGATGACGCCGTTGCGGGCGTGCGGGTCGTCCGGATCGACGGCGACGAAGGTGCGCCGGCCGCGCCCCTCGGCCGCCAGCATGGTGCGCCAGCGGGCGGCATAGGCGGGCGGCGACAGCCCGACCAGATAACGGTCGGGCAGCATCCCCGGATAGGTGGAGCGCCAGCTCGTGACATGGACCCGCGCGATGCCCGCGGCATCCGCCGGGATCGCCGGTCGGATGCCCGCGCCCGGCCTGGCGCGGCGGGGGGTGTCCGGCGCGTCGCCGCTCATGGCATCCCTCCGGGCGGGACCGCACCGGGGGAATGCCGCTCCGGACGGCAGGCGGAACCGCGCCCGGAAAGGGGCGGCGGGACTGGGGCGGGCGACTGGGGCGACGGCTGCATCCTTCGGCTCCCGGCTTCGGACGACCATCCTGCCGCAATTCCCCCGTAACTCCAACCCGACGGAGGGAGAGTGTCGCTGACATGTGATCTGTCGGGCCTGGGAACCGCGTGGCGGAAGCAGGGGAACGGTACCGATCCCACGATCTTGCGATGAACATGAAGAAAGGGGTTCACAAGCCCGAAACCCTGTGTTAGAAGCGCGCCCACTTCGACGGTCGCTGGCAACACCGCCACCGACGAAGGCCCGGATGGGGGATCGTCTAACGGTAGGACAGCGGACTCTGACTCCGCCAGTCTAGGTTCGAATCCTAGTCCCCCAGCCACCGCCTGGACTCATCCAGGAAATCCTCCCGGACACGCTTTTTCCGAATTACATCCTGACACGGCATCGCTGATGCCATGGCCATCTGTCATGGGCAGTGGACGCGACGCCTTCTTGCCGAGGCCCCCTGGCATTGCCACCGCGGGACACAGTCTCAGCCGGCCGCTTCAGGGTCACGTCAGGTGCGGCACCCGCAGATACTCCTCGCTCTGCATCTCCATCAGGCGGCTCACCGTGCGCTGGAATTCGAAGGCGTGGGCGCCGTCGGCGTAGATGCGCTCCGGCGCCACCTCCGACGAGGCGATCAGCTTCACCTTGTGTTCGTAGAGCGCATCCACCAGCGTCATGAACCGCTTGGCCTCGTTGCGCTGCTCCGCCGGCAGGCGGGGAATGCCCTCCACGATCACGGTATGGAAGTGGGTGGCGATGGCAAGGTAGTCGCCGGCCCCCAGCGGCTGCCGGCACAGCGCGTCGAAATGGAACCAGGCGACGCCGTTCGCCTCCTTCGGCACCTCCACGCGCCGGCCCTGCACGAGCAGATGGCAGGCGCGCGGGGCCGCCCCCTCGGCCAGATCGTCGAAGGCGCGGGACAGCGCCGCAGCGGCCGCCGGCCCCGGCGGATAGTGGAAGACCTTCGCCCCCAGCATGCGGGACAGCCGGTAGTCGGTCCGCCCGGCGAGGTGCAACACGTCCAGCCGGTCCTTCAGCAGGGCGATGAAGGGCAGGAAGCGGTCGCGCTGGAGCCCGTCCTTGTAGAGGTCGTCGGGTCCCCAGTTGCTGGTCGCCACGACGACGACGCCCAGGTCGAACAGGGCCGTGAACAGGCGGCCGAGGATCATGGCATCGGCCACGTCGGTGACGTGGAATTCGTCGAAGCAGAGCAGCCACGCCTCTTCCGCGATCTGGCGGGCGAGGTCGGGCAGCAGTTCGTCCGCATGGCGGGCGCTTCCGCCGCCGCTGCGCAGCGCGTGCAGCCGGGAATGCACCTCCAGCATGAAGGCGTGGAAGTGGACGCGACGGCGGCGTTCCACCGGCGCGGTCTCGAAGAACAGGTCCATCAGCATGGACTTGCCGCGGCCGACATCGCCGTAGATGTAGAGCCCCTGCGGCGCCGGATCGGGCCGGCGGGTCAAGCCGAAGCGCGCCCGCCAGCCGCCCTGCCCCAGCGCCGGACGGTAGTCGCGCAGGGCATGCCAGAGGCTCTGGAGCTTTTCCGCCGCCAGCTCCTGGCAGGGATCGGCCTTCAGCGTGCCCGTGCCGCGACGGGCACGATAGGCAGCGAGCGGTCCTTCGGTCATGGGCAGGCTTCCGGCAAGGGGAACGGGGGCGGCAGACGGGCGCCGTCCGCCCGACCCTGAGTCGCGGCGCCCCGCGTCCTCCTTTAGCGGATGGCCGGACGGGGTCGCAAGCGGAGCGGCGGCGGAGCGGTGCCGGCGACCGCCTGCGACGGCTGTTCGCATCGGATTAACCAAGCACGCTTGAACCGTGCGGGTCGGCGATGGCAGAGTCGTCCGATCGGTTGAGCGGCGATGCTGAGACACCCGGATTTGAACGCGTCCTTTCCGGCCCGGCTGGGCGGCTTTCTGATCGGCCTGCTGCTGAATGTCCTTGCCGCATCCGTGGCGCGGGCGGACAGCCCGTGCCATCTGACGTTCGGCTGGACCTCGTGGGAGCCGTACCAGTACCGCACGGAGGACGGCCGTCTGGACGGGATCGACCTCCGTCTGATGACCGAGGCCGCCCGGCGCATGGGGTGCGCCCTGGCGTGGGAGGAAGGCCCCCGCAGCCGGCTGATGGCGCGGCTGCGCGAGGGCCGGATCGATGCCATTGCCGGCCTCGCCCGCACGGATGAGCGCACGGTGTTCGGCCTGTACTCCCACCCCTACCGGGAAGGACCGAACGTGCTGGTCGTCCGTCGTGGCGAAAGCGGACGCTGGCATTGCCGGACCCTGGAGGAACTGGCGGGCCTGGACTTCCGCCTGGGCATCATCCTGGGCGCCATGCCGAGCCGTGAGTTCGAAATGATGCTGCTGAGCGGCCGGCTGGCCCGGGTCGCGGTCCAGGTTCCCACGGTGGAGACGGCCCGGGCCATGCTGCAACGGGGCCGGATCGACGGCTATTTCGACGGGGCGCTGGTGCTGCAACGGCTGCTCGACAGCGGTCGGGTCGGGGGGATGGAGGCGCATCCGCTGTCCCTGCCGAACGACGCCTATGTCCTGTTCAGCCGGCGCAGCGTGACGCCGGACACCGTCGGCCGGTTCGATGCGGTGCTGGACGGCATGGCAGCGGACGGCAGCCGCGATGCCATCGTCGCGGCGCCGTATCCCTGACCTTGCACGCACAGGCCTCCCCGTCGCTCCCCTGTCTCCCTTCTGTGAACCGGCCTGCGCACGGCTCCACGCGCCGCCGGGCCGCTCTCGGCGGCAGGCCGATCTTCCTTTACGTAGTGCAGGCCCCGTAGCGCAGGCCCCATAGTGCAGGACGGAGGAGCCCGACAGTCCGCTGCGGAGCGGCGGCACGCCCTCCGGGGGCTTGGTGCGACGGGGCGGGTGTGCTAGGACGCGGCCACGGGGAAACCAGGGAAAGACCGCCATGACCAAGCTCGTCCTCATCCGCCACGGCCAGAGCGTCTGGAACCAGCAGGATCTGTTCACCGGCTGGACGGACGTGGAACTGACCGAGCAGGGCGTGGCCGAGGCGAAGGCGGCGGGCGAGAAGCTGCTCGCGGCCGGCTACGACTTCGACGCCTGCCACACGTCCGTGCTGAAGCGCGCCATCAAGACGCTGAACCTGGTGCTGGAGACGATGGACCGGCTCTGGCTGCCGGTGCAGAAGGACTGGCGCCTGAACGAGCGGCACTATGGCGGGTTGCAGGGGCTGAACAAGACCCAGACCGCCGCGCAGCACGGCAAGGAGCAGGTCCACATCTGGCGCCGCAGCTACGACATCCCGCCGCCGCCGCTGCCCGAGGGCGACGAGCGCCTGCCGGACGGCGACCGGCGCTACAAGGGGTTGAGCAAGGAGCAGCTTCCCCGCACCGAGAGCCTGAAGGACTGCGTGGCGCGGGTGCTGCCCTACTGGCATGAGAGCATCGCGCCGCAGATCCGCGCCGGCCAGCGCGTGCTGATCTCCGCCCACGGCAACAGCCTGCGCGGGCTGGTCATGTACCTCTCCGGCCTGTCCGAGGAGGAGATCACCGGCTTCGAGATCCCGACCGGGCGTCCGCTGGTCTACGAGCTGGACGACGCCCTGAAGCCGACCGACCGCTTCTTCCTGTAGCCGGTCTTTCCGTCCCTGCCGGGCTCGCCGGCGGGGACGGCCCTACCCGGCGGCGACCACGGTGAAGCCGCCGATACGCTCGCGCCGCGCGGCGTAGGCCATGAGCGGGGCGAGCGTATCAAGCTGCGGATTGCCCTTGGGACCCAGCGAGCGCATCAGGCTCTTGCTCGATTTCCCGAGGGTCCCGGCCACGGCATCGAATCCGTCCGTCGCGTTGATATAGTCGCGCAGGAGGGTCTTCATCGTGGCGATGTCACCCTCCACGAAGGAATTGACGGCCTCGGCCACCAGCGCCCGACGGAACTCCGGGTCCCGATCGGCGCGGGCCTTGACCGTCGGCTCGAACTGACATGTCAGGGTCATGGCGTTCCCTCCCGAAGGCAGAAGAATACCACAGGTTGCGCGCCGCAGTCACTCCCGCGCGAGGGCGTCGAAGGCTTCCCCGGAGAGGCCCATGATGTCCACCGTCTCCGCCACGGCACCGAGGGAGCGATAGAAGAGCTGGGCGCGCAGGTTCCCGCGACGGACGTGCCAGCCGACCCAGGCGCCCCCGTCCGCCTGTGCCAGCCGTGCGGCCTCGGCCATCAGCGCCCGTGCCACCCCGCAGCGGCGGGACGAGGGGTCCACATAGAGGTCTTCGACGACGAGGCCGGCGCGGGCCGACTGGCTGTCGTAGCCGCGGGTCAGCAGGGCGACGCCCGCCGGGCGGCCGTCCAGTTCGGCGATGAGCGGCAGGAACAGGCGCGCAGGGCCGAAGCCCTGGCGCCTGAAGAGCGCCGGCGTCAGCGCGGCAGGGGGCATTCCCTCCTCGCTGCTCAGCGCGGCGATCATGGCCGCCGCCACCTCCGCATCCTCCGGACGGGCCGGACGGACCCGGGGGCGGGGCCGGCGGGGACCGTCCGGGCGGTCCACGGCATCGGCGTCCGGATCAGGCGGCAAGCTTGTCCAGTTCGCGCAGGATGGTGTCCGCCATCACCGAGGTGGAGCAGCGCGCCATCCCCGGCTGCATGATGTCGGAAGTGCGCATGCCCGTGCGCAGCACGTTCTGCACCGCCTGTTCCAGCATGTCGGCCTCGGCATGCAGGTCGAACGACCAGCGCAGCGCCATGCCCAGCGACAGCAGCATGGCGATGGGGTTCGCCATGTCACGCCCGGCGATGTCCGGGGCGGAGCCGTGGACCGGCTCGTACAGTGCGCGGCGCCTGCCGTCCGCATCCGGCGCGCCGAGCGAGGCGCTGGGCAGCATGCCGATGGAGCCGGTCAGCATCGCCGCCTCGTCCGAGAGCATGTCGCCGAACAGGTTGTCGGTGACGATCACGTCGAACTGGCCGGGATTACGGACGAGCTGCATGGAGCAGGCATCGGCCAGCATGTGGCTCAGCTCCACGTCGCCGTATTCGGCGCGGTGCAGGGCCGTCACCTCCTGCCGCCAGAGCAGGCCGGATTCCATGACGTTGCCCTTCTCAACCGAGCAGACCTTGTTGCCGCGCTTGCGCGCCAGCTCGAAGGCGATGCGGGCGACGCGGTGGATCTCCGCCGTCGTGTAGACCTGGGTGTTCACGCCGCGGCGCTGGCCGTTGCCCAGGTCCTCGATGCCGCGCGGCTCCCCGAAATAGATGCCGCCCGTCAGCTCGCGCACGATCATCACGTCCAGCCCGCGCACGATGTCCGGCTTCAGGCTGGAGGCGTCCACCAGGGCATCGAACACCTTGGCCGGGCGCAGGTTGGCGAACAGGTCCAGCTCCTTGCGCAGGCGCAGCAGGCCGGCTTCCGGACGCATGTCGAAGCCGAGCCCGTCCCACTTCGGCCCGCCGACGGCGCCGAACAGCACGGCGTCCGCCGCCTTCGCCTTCTCCAGCGTGGCGTCCGTCAGGGGCACGCCCTGGGCGTCGATGGCGGCGCCGCCGACCAGCCCCTCCTCCACGGTGAACTCGATGCCGCGCTTGCGGGCCATCCAGTCGATGTAGCGCCGGACCTGGCGCATCACCTCCGGCCCGATGCCGTCGCCGGGAAGCAGGAGCAGGGAACGGGTGCCAGCCATGGTGATTACTCCGGTGTGTTCTTGTTGTCTCTTCTTAGCCGCTCGGCCAGGGCCTGGAAAGGGGCAGCCCCTCAGCCGAGCGCCCAGGGCTGCTCGGTGCGCTGGCGCGCCTCGTAGGCGTCGATCCGCTCGGACTGGCGCAGCGTCAGGCCGATGTCGTCCCAGCCGTTCAACAGGCATTCGCGCCGAAACGGCTCGACCTCGAAGGGAATGCTCTCACCGTCCGGCATGGCGATCCGCTGCGCCTCCAGGTCCACGGTGAAGGTGGCGTTGGCGCCGTTGTCGGCCGCCGCCATCAGCTTTTCCACCACCGGCTCGGGCAGGGCGATCGGCAGGATGCCGTTCTTGAAGCAGTTGTTGAAGAAGATGTCCGCGAAGCTGGGCGCGATCACGCAGCGGATGCCGTAGTCCAGCAACGCCCAGGGCGCATGCTCGCGGCTGGAGCCGCAGCCGAAATTGTCGCCGGCGATCAGGATGGTGGCGTTGCGGTAGGCGCGCTGGTTCAGCACGAAGTCCGGCCGCTCGGCCCCGGTATCGTCGAACCGCAGGGAGGAGAAGAGGCCGGCCCCCAGACCCGTGCGCTTGATCGTCTTCAGGTAGCGCGCGGGGATGATCATGTCCGTATCGACGTTCATGATGCGCAAGGGGGCGGCGACCCCGGTGAGAACGGTGAACTTCTCCATGACGGCCTCTGGCGTGACGGGAACGGGTGACTTCATGCCATAGACGGGCGCAACCGCGAAGCGGCAATTTGCTTGCCCTGGCATGCGTCCGACAGAAACTTTCATTCGCAATCCGACCGTGTGGCCGTCACGATGCCCGCCCTGGCTGGCCGATTGCAAGGTTCCTGGCGAGTATGTACAAGCTATGGTCGATACCATGATCACCGCCGACCAGATGCGGCGACACGGGGGCAACGGGGGAATCCGGATGGGTAAAAGCTCCGCCGCCAGGCAGGGCCGGTTGTCGTGCCTGGGCGCCGCCAATACCGCAACGGGCACCATGGCGGCCAGCCGTGCAACCGCCATCACCGGAAGAGCGGCGCCGTGATGACGCTGCGCATCCGCAGTCCGCAGGATGTGGCGGGCGGCCTGGTCCTGGTCGCCCTGGCAGCCGTCGCGGCATGGCAGGCCGCGGATCTGGACATGGGCCGGACCTCCCGTATGGGACCGGGCTACTTTCCCACCGTGCTGTCGGGGCTGATCGCCCTGTTCGGGGCCGGAATCGCGCTGCGCGGACTGCGGGTCCGCGGTGACACGATCGCGCCGTTCCGCTGGCGCCGGCTGCTGCCGGTGCTGCTGGCGATCACCCTGTTCGGCCTTCTGATCCGGCCGGCCGGGCTGATCCTGGCGAGCGTGGTACTGCTGCTGGTCACCTCCGTCGCAGCGCCCGACTTCCGCTGGCGCGGCACGCTGATCTTCGGGGCGGGGCTCATCCTCTTCGCCGTCATCCTGTTCCCGATCCTGCTCGGGCTCCCGCTCTCGATCTGGCCGCGCTTCTGATGGACATCTTCGCCAATCTGGCCCTGGGCTTCGGTGCCGCCTTCTCGCCGATGAATCTGGGCCTCTGCTTCGTAGGGGCTCTGGTCGGCACGCTGATCGGCGTGCTGCCGGGCCTCGGCCCTATCGCCACCATCGCCATCCTGCTGCCGATCACCTTCAGCCTGGACCCGCTGGGCGCGCTGATCATGCTGGCGGGCATCTATTACGGGGCGCAGTACGGCGGCTCCACCACGGCGATCCTGGTCAACATGCCGGGCGAGACCTCGGCCGTGGTGACGACGCTGGACGGGCACCAGATGGCGCGCCAGGGCCGCGCCGGCCCGGCGCTGGCGATCGCGGCCCTGGGGTCGTTCTTCGCGGGGACCGTGGCGACCTTCCTGGTGGCCCTGATCGGGCCGCTGCTGGCGCAGGCCGCCCAGGCCTTCGGCCCGCCGGAGTATTTCGCCCTGATGCTGTTCGGTCTGGTCGGTGCCACGGTACTGGCCAGCAGTTCCTTCGTGAAGGCGGTGGCGATGATCCTGGTCGGGCTGCTGCTGGGATCGATCGGATCGGACATCGAAACCGGAGCGCCGCGGCTGACCTTCGGCATTGCGCAGTTCGCCGAGGGCATCAACTTCACCACGCTGGCGGTCGGCCTGTTCGGCGTGGCGGAAATTCTGCGCAACCTGGAGAACCCCGAACAGCGCGGCGTGCTGGACAAGCCCATCAAGGGGCTGATGCCGACCTGGGCTGACATCCGCCAGTCCTTCCCGGCCGTGCTGCGGGGCACCGGCATCGGCTCCGTCCTGGGCATCCTGCCGGGCAACGGCGCCGTGCTGGCGCCCTATGCCAGCTACACGCTGGAGAAGAAGCTCGCCCGTGATCCCGGCCGGTTCGGCCGCGGCGCGATCGAGGGCGTGGCCGGGCCGGAGAGTGCCAACAACGCCGGCGCCCAGACCAGCTTCATCCCGCTGCTGACCCTGGGCATCCCGCCCAACGCGGTGATGGCGATGATGGTCGGCGCCATGACGATCCAGGGCATCATCCCCGGACCGCAGGTGATGACCGAGAATCCCCGCCTGTTCTGGGGCATGATCGCCAGCATGTGGATCGGCAACGCCATGCTGGTCATCATCAATCTGCCCCTGGTCGGCGTCTGGGTCCGACTGCTGCGGATGCCCTACCGGCTGCTCTATCCGGCGATCCTGCTGTTCTGCTGCGTCGGCGTCTACACCGTGAACGGCTCTTACGTGGACGTGCTGATGCTGTCGGTATTCGGCTTCGCCGGCTACGGGTTGGCGAAGCTGGGCTTCGAGCCGGCGCCGCTGCTGCTGGCCTTCGTCCTGGGACCGCTGATGGAGGAGAATCTGCGGCGGTCCTTCCTGATCGCCCGCGGCGATCCGATGATCTTCGTGGAGCGGCCGCTGAGCCTCGCCCTGCTCCTGATGGCGGTCGGGCTGCTGCTGATCGTGCTGATGCCCTCGCTGCGCCGCAAGCGCGACGAGGCCTTCAGGGAATGAGTCGCGTGCAACCAACCAGACAGACCACAAGGGGGAAGCCATGCGTCTTACATCCGTGATCGCCGCCGCCGCGGCGACCGTCCTGGCCGCGGGCGTGCTGACCGGGCCGGCCGCGGCCCAGGATTATCCGACCCGTCCGATCACCATGGTCGTGCCCTTCTCCGCCGGCGGCCCGACGGATACCGTCGCCCGGCTGGTCGCGCAGGAGATGAGCGGTGCGCTGGGTCAGCAGGTCGTGATCGAGAATGTCGGCGGCGCCGGCGGCACCATCGGCGCGGCCCGGGTGGCCAAGGCCGAGCCCGACGGCTACACCCTGCTGCTGCATCATATCGGCATGGCCACCTCGGCCACGCTGTACCGCAAGCTGCCCTTCGACGCCCTGGCCGACTTCCGCGCCGTGGGCCTGGTCACCGACGTGCCGATGACCATCGTGGCGCGCAAGGACTTCCCCGCCGACGACCTGAAGGGGCTGGTCACCCATGTGAAGGCCAATGCCGACAAGATCAACATGGCCCATGCCGGCGTCGGCGCCGCCTCGCACCTGTGCGGCATGCTGTTCCAGGAGGCGCTGGGCACGCCGCTGAACACCGTGCCCTACAAGGGCACCGGCCCCGCCATCAACGATCTGGTCGGCGGGCAGGTGGACATCCTGTGCGACCAGACCACCAACACCACCGGCCAGATCAAGGGCGGAGCGATCAAGGCCTATGCGGTGACGACGCCGGACCGCGTCGCCTCCCTGCCGGACCTGCCGACGACGGTCGAGGCCGGGCTGCCGGAGGTTCAGGTCGCCGTCTGGCACGGCATCTATGCGCCCAAGGGCACGCCCGACGCGGTGGTGCAGAAGCTGTCCGCCGCCTTGCAGACGGCGCTGCAGAGCGATCTGGTGAAGACCCGCTTCGCCGAACTGGGCACCGCGCCCGTGGCGCAGGAGCGCGCCACGCCGGACGTCCATGCCGCGTTCCTGAAGGAGGAGATCGAGCGCTGGCGCCCCGTCATCCAGCGCGCCGGCACCTACGCCGACTGACCCGCACCCGCACGAAGGACGCAGGGGCCGCGGCGGCAACGTCGCGGCCCTTCTGCTTGCCGGGACCTGCCGCCGTCCGGTCGGGTCAGGTAGCGCGCCGGCCGGCGGCCAGCGCCCCGGCCGCCAGCAGACCCGCAGCCCCCAGGCCGACCGCCACGGGCAGCAGCGACTGCCCGCCGCCCCGCACCGCCATCCGGTCCTCCGGTGGGCCGAACAGGTTGCCCGACCCGTTCCGCCCCGGGCTCGCCCGGGCGAGCGCCATCTCCACCCCCGCCAGCATGGCTCGGCCCACGAGGTCCGGCGCCAGGGCATAGGCGACGCGCCCCAGCAGGGTCGGCAGCCCCACCGGCACCCGTCGCCGCGGGTGGGCCGCGAGATCCACCATGAGCCGCGCGATCCGCCCGGGGGACTGCATCGGTCCCCGCGGGTTCAGGGTGCGGCCGGTGTAGTTGCCGGCATGCTTAAGGCCCGGCGTGTCCACGAAGTACGGATAGATCGCGCAGACATGCACGCCGGGATGCCGGCGCATCTCGTGGCGCAGCGCCTCGGTCATGCCGTGCAGGCCGGCTTTGGCGGCGGCATAGGCGACCGCTCCGGGCGGATAGACCCAGGCACCGATGGAGTTGGTGTTGATGAGCACGCCGCGGCCACGGTCGATGAAGTGCGGCAGCACGGCATGGGCGCCGTTCAGCGGACCCAGCAGGTTGGTTTCGATGGTGCGGCGGTGCGCCTCCAGCGGGACATCCTCGAACCAGCCGACGGCACCCACGCCGGCATTGTTGATCCAGACATCGACCCCGCCGAAGCGATCGGTGGCCGCGTCCAGCAGATGGCGCATGTCGGACGGGCTGGTGACGTCCGCCGGCACGGCGATGGCCTCCCCACCGGCCCGCCGGCACTCCGCCGCCGCGTCCTCCAGCATGTCGCGCCGCCGGGCCGCGAGCACGAGCCGGGCGCCCTGGGCAGCGAACGCCCGGGCGGTAGCCCGCCCGATGCCGCTGGACGCCCCCGCGATCACCACCGTGGTACCGTCCAGGCGTCCGTCCCGCTGCGCTGCATGCATGCCCTTCTCCTCCTCCGGTTCCGGCCCCGCAGGGCCATTTCCCGCCCCGGAGCCGATCCTGGCGCCCCAACAGGCAACGGCGTCATTCGGCACGACGGCCCGCGGAACGGGAACTTTCCCGGATTCGCGCAATTGAGCCGGAAGGGTCCGCAACCGGGTCGGGAACCGTCAGGGAGAAGCGATCATGCCGCCGCGCGCACCGCCCGATACAGCGGCCCGCTTCCTGCCGCCGGCCCGCACCATCCCCGCCCTGCGCGAGGCCGCGGCGGGCTGCACCGCCTGTCCGCTGCACGAGACCGGCACCCGGACCGTGTTCGGGGAGGGGCCGGAGCGGGCGCGGCTGGTGCTGGTCGGGGAACAGCCGGGCGACCGGGAGGACGCCCAGGGGCGCCCCTTCGTCGGTCCGGCAGGACAGCTCATGGACCTTGCCCTGAACGCGGCCGGGATCGACCGCACCGGCATCTACGTCACCAACGCGGTCAAGCACTTCAAATGGGTGCAGCGGGGCCACCGCCGGCTGCACGAGAAGCCCGGACGGCTGGAGATCCTGGCCTGTCTTCCCTGGCTGGAGAACGAGATCGCCGCCATCGCACCGGAGGGCATCGTCTGCCTGGGCGCCACGGCGGCGCAGGCCCTGATCGGCCGGACCTTCAAGGTGACGGAGGAACGCGGCCAGTTCCTGCGCACGCCGCTGGCGGGCTGGATCACGGCGACGGTGCATCCGTCGTCATTGTTGCGGATCGAGGACCGGGAGACGCAGCGGGCGGCCTACGAACGCTTCGTGGACGACCTGGCCCGGATCGCCGACCGGCTGGCCGGGCGGAGCAGGAGCGATGAACCCGCCCGCATGGGGATGGGGCAAGGCCGCCTGCTGTAGCCGGGGCGCCGCGGGCGGGCAGAAGACGCGGGCGGGCAGAAAGAAGCCCCGCACCGGGAGGGTGCGGGGCCAAGGAGGCTGACGAAAGGAACAGTCGGAACCGGAACTCAGAACTGGAACTGCAAGCGCCCGATGATGGCGTCGGCGTCGGCATCCACCAGCGGAGCCGGCCGTTCGATGTCGATCATCTGGTAGTTCAGCATGAAGCGGATGGCCGCGTTGACGTACCAGTTGACGCCGAAGGTCCAGACCGTCTGCTTGCCTTCCAGCGGCGTCACGTAATCGGGGTCCTGGAGATCGTTGACGGAGTAGCGGACCGCCAGTTCCCAGGCACCGATGCCGCCCTGGGAGTTGAACGGCGCCGACGGCACGACACCGGCCCAGCCACCCGTGCCGATGTTGTACTTCCGGTGTTCGCCCGTGAGAATGTAGCCCAGCGAGACGTAATAGCCCTCGAAGCTCAGGTCTGCCCCTTCGTCCGCCACGGTGGCGGGGCTGTCCCGTGTCTCGACATCCTGGGCATAGTACTCGGCTGCGGCCCAGAAATTGTTGAAGCTGGCGCCGATGTCGCCACCCCAGACCGTGTAGTCTTCCAGGTCCAGCGTGCCGCCGCTGACCAGCAGGGTGCCGCCGCCGATCCGGTTCTCCGGCCGGTCGGCGAACAGGTAGGGCCGGGCCGCCCCCGGTCCGGTGCCCTGGCGCGGCGTGATCACCGTACCGACGGAGGCGCCGATCGCCACCTCCTGGTTCTGCGCGCTATGGACCAGGAAGGCGCCCCGGCCGATGGCAGCGAGCTGGTCGTCGCCGCCGACGGGGCTGATCGCCGCCTGATCGCCCGTCAGATAGGCCGCCACCATGTAGTTGGAGCCGGTCTTGCGGACGCCGACCGCGGCGCGGCTTTCGCTGGCCACGATGTTGGTGATCGTGTTGGTGATGGCCGAGCGCTCGATGAACGGGATGTCGTTGGAGCCCGTGGCGTCATCCAGCGTGAAGGGCGGCTGCATCAGGCCGATCTCGAAACGCCAGCCCGGAACGCCGGTATAGGCGATGTTCGCCGCCTGCAGACGGGTGCTGGTGCCGCGGCTGCTGGAGGCGTCGAGCGTGAACTCGAAGGCCCAGTCGCGGTAGACCGTGCCGGCGATGCCGAAGAAGGCGCGGCGGACATTGAAGCCGTCCGGCAGGTCCGCGGAGATACCGGAATCGGGGAACCAGTTGCCATAGTCGATGTGGAAGCGCGTGCGCAGCGCCACGTCGAACGCCTTGTCGGCGGAGACGATGCGCGGCCGCCCGGCATTCACCGTGACGGTCGGCATGTCGGCGGTCCGCTTGTCGACCGTCTGGATCTGCTTCTCGACGGACTCCCGCAGGGTTTCGAGCTGGCTCTGAAGAGCCTGGATCTGCCGGTTGAGGGCGTCGATCTGTGCCTGACTCGGCTGGCCCTGCGCCGCTGCCGGCGCCGCCGCCAGCACGAGCGCGGCCGCTGTCGTCGCCAAGAGCCCTGGGAGAGACCTCATGCGCTTCCTCCTCTGTACCGTTGTTATGGCCGTGGCCCGAACGGGCGGATGCAGAAGAAGCGTAACCGAAACCGCGTGGCGGACGAGTCCAATATGTCCGGGGATTGACGATTTGATGACAGTATGACTTGCATGTCACAGATTGCAGGTGTGCAACCCGTGCGCGTTACCTCAGCCGGCGCTGCACGATGCTCCGCCCAGAACGCAGAATCTGGCGCAATGGGGATGGTTGAGCGCCACCGGCCCGTGTGCCCCCGCCAGCGTCGGGCCGAGATCGAAGCGCGGATCGTAGGGCAGCAGGGTGCAGGCGACGACCGTCGGCCGGTCCGTACCCTTGCGCTTCACGACCATACGGCTGCCGGCACACATCATCTGGTCCGGGCTCCGCCCCAGGATGCCCCAGCAGGCTTCCGTGATCTCCGGCACGTCGCGGCGGGCATCCATCTCGGGGAAGAGGACGAGGCGGGCGGGATCGGCGGCATCGATGCCGAGTCCCAGATCCGCGAACAGCCGGGCATAGCCGGCGCGGAGCCGGTCCTCTCCTTCGCCCGGGAGATCGCGCCCGGCGACGGAGACGTCGAAACCGTTGGTGGCCAGCCAGACCAGCCCGCGCAGCGCCGGCTCCCAGGAGCCCGGTCCCCGCTCCGCCTCATGCACGGCCCGGCCGTAATGGTCGAGAGAGACCCGCAGCGACAGCCGCGCCCCGTGCCGGTCGCGCAGACGCAGGAGTGCTGCCCGGTGCCGCTGCATCGGCCGCATGGCGTTGGTCAGGACCAGGGCACGGAAGCCGCCGTCCAGAATGTCCTCCAGGATGCCGGGGACATCACGGTTCATGAAAGGCTCGCCGCCGGTCAGCCCGATCTCCCGCGTCGGCCAGCCGGCCGCGGCAATCTCGTCCAGGTACGCCTTCGCCTCGGCCCGGGCGAGATAAACCAGCGCGTCGTTGCGCGGGCTCGATTCGATGTAGCAGTTGGCGCAGGCGATGTTGCAGAGCGTTCCGGTGTTGAGCCAGAGGGTACGCAACGCCGCCAATGTCACCCAGGCGCGCCGCTCCCCCCGCGCGGTCACGGCGGGATCGCGGAACTTCGCCGGATCCAGCGGCGTGGTCGCAACGGTCGGGCAGGAGGGGGCGGCGGAGGCGGTCATGCGGTCTTCCGTAGCGGCTGCGGGCCCCGCAGGGGCAGTCCCGGGGAAAGGTAGTCCGTTGCGGGACCGCTTACACTCCCCGGGCCGGACCCGTTCGTGCTAGCGTGCGGCCATGTACAGCGACGTCGTCGATCTGCGCGAATTCTACGAAGGCAGCCTGGGGCAGGTGGTGCGGCGGCTGATCCGCCGCCGCGTCCGCGAGCTGTGGCCGGACGTGACCGGGCAGCGGGTGCTGGGCATCGGCTACGCCACGCCCTATCTGCGACCGTTCCGCGACGAGGCGGAGCGGGTCCTGGCGATGATGCCGGCCAGCCAGGGCGTGGTGTTCTGGCCGCAGGAGGGGCCGGGGCTGGTGACCCTGACGGACGAGGCGGAGCTGCCCCTGCCGGACATGTCGGTGGACCGGGTGCTGCTGATCCACGGGCTTGAATACACCGAGCATCTGCGCCCGATGCTGCGTGAGGTCTGGCGCGTGCTGGCGGGCGGCGGCCGCCTGATCGCCATCGTGCCGAACCGGCGCAGCATCTGGGCCCGGTCCGACCGCACGCCGTTCGGCAACGGCTCCCCCTACTCCTCCTCCCAGCTCAAGAAGACGCTGCGCGCCAACCTGTTCGTCCCGGAGAAGGAAAGCTGCGCGCTGTTCATGCCGCCGGCGCGGTCGCGCTTCCTGCTGGCCGGCGCCGGCGCCTGGGAGGAGATCGGCGCGCGCTGGTTCAAGGCTTTCGCCGGGGTGATCGTGGTGGAGGCGTCGAAACAGATCTACGCCTCGGCCGGCCGGGTGAAGGCGCCGGAACGCAGCCGCCTGCTGGCCCCCGCCGCCCGGCCGGTCTTCGGCCGCAGTGCGAGCCACCGCCAGCCGGAGGAATAGCCTCCCGCCCGGGCCGGATAGCGCTATCCGCGGGCGAGGCCGCGGCCGGCGATGACGGCGCCACCGACGATCAGCAGGCAGGCCAGCCCCAGGGTCGGCGTCGGCTCGCCGCGGCCGAGCGCGATCAGCAGTGCCGTGGAGAGCAGCGGGGCGGCATAGCTGAGCGCCCCAAGGGTCTGGATGTCGCCACGCTTGATGCCGTAGTCCCAGACGAAGAAGGCGATGCCGAGCGGCCCCAGCCCCATCGCCAGCACCACCAGCCAGGCCGCCCCCTGCGGCCACACCGTCACCTCGAACAGCAGGTGGCAGAGGGCGGCCAGCACCGAAGTGCCGAGGCAGAACCCGGTCACCGCCTCCGTCGGCACCTCGCCGTGCCGGCGCATCGCCACGGAATAGGCCGACCAGATCAGGGCGCAGGCCAGCGCCGACAGGTACCCGGCCCAGTGGCCGCCGCCCATCTCCCCCGCCTCGGCCCCGCCGCCGACCAGCAGCAGCGTGCCCGCCAGCCCGGCCGCAGCCCCCGCGAGCGCGGCGCGCCCCAACCGCTCGCCCGGCAGCAGGCCGGAGAACAGGACGATGAACAGCGGCCAGAGATAGTTGATGAGGTTCGCCTCCACCGCCGGCGCAGTACGCATGGCGATGAAGTAGAAGAAATGGTAGCCGAACAGACCACCCACCCCCAGCAGCCAGACCGGCAGCGGCTGGAACAGCGCCTGCGACAGAGGCCGGCGGCGGACGATCTGGACCAGAAGGCCCGTGATGCCGCCGATGCCGAAGCTCATCGCCACCATCTGGAACGGCGGCACCGGGCCAGCAAAGGAGGTGAGCGTGGCGAGAGTCGCCCAGAGCAGGACGGCCGTCGCACCGATCAGGGTGGCGCGGCGGATGGCAGGGGCGGCGGGCGAGAGGACGGCGGCGGGGCTGGACATGCCATGGTGGTACGCGGGCACCGCGACACCCGCAAGGGGGGGCGCACAGGGAACGCCCCGTCGCCCGGCCGGTCAGACCTGCGTCCGCCGCATCCGTGCGAGATCGAGCACCTCCAGCAGCGCAGGCCAGGCCACCAGCGACCGCCACTCCTCGGCTGTCGCCCAACACGCCTCCAGCGCGTCGTCGCCGGGAACCGGCTCGCCCGAGAGCCAGTCGGCCTCTACGTTGACGATGGTGAAGTGGAAGCGGATGCGGCCGTCCGGGTCACGCAGAATGCTGTCCACCGCCGTCAGCACGCCGGTCGGACGGGCGACGATGCCTGTCTCTTCCAGAACCTCGCGGGCCGCGGTATCGGCCAGGGTCTCCCCCAGCTCCTGGCTGCCGCCGGGCAGGCTCCACTCCCCCTCCCCCGGCGGCTTGCCGCGCCGGACGAGCAGGATTCGGTCACCCTTCCAGACGATGCAGCCGACGCCGACGCGCGGCTGGTCGGGGAAGGCGTGGACGGGCAGTGTGAGCGTCGGGGCGGTCATCGCCCCTGAGTAGCCGCCCCGGCCGGACGCCGCAAGACCGACCGGAACGACGGACGGCCCCGGGAAATTCCCGGGGCCGTCCGGACCGGGCGGGAACGGGTCCGCCGGATCAGTACATGTGCTGGCCGCCGTTGATGGAGAGGGTGCTGCCGGTGATGAAGCCGGCATCGTCCCCGACCAGGAACAGCACGCCGCGGGCGATCTCCTCCGCCTTGCCCAGGCGGCCGACGGGGATGCGGGCGACGATCTTCTCCAGCACGTTCGGCGGCACCGAGCGGACCATGTCCGTGTCGATGTAGCCGGGGGCTATGGCATTGACCGTGATGCCCTTGGCCGCCCCTTCCTGCGCCAGCGCCTTGGTGAAGCCGTGCAGGCCGGACTTGGCGGCGGCGTAGTTGACCTGGCCGTACTGCCCGGCCTGGCCGTTGACGGAGCCGATGTTGACGATGCGGCCGAAGCCGCGCTCGCGCATGCCCTCGATGACGGCGCGGGAGAGGTTGAAGCAGGAGGTCAGGTTGGTGCGGATCACCTCGTCCCACTGCTCGAAGGTCATGCGGTGGATGGTGGTGTCGCGGGTGATGCCCGCATTGTTCACCAGCACCTCCACCGGGCCGAGGTCGCTGACCACGCGGGCGACGCCGGCCTGCACCGCCTCGAAGTCCGAGACGTCGAACCTGTAGGCGGGGATGCCGGTCCGCTGCGAGAACTGGCGGGCGGCATCGTCATTGCCGCCATAGTTGGCGGCCACCGAATAACCGGCATCCTTGAGCGCCACGGAGATCGCTTCGCCGATGCCGCGGGTACCGCCGGTAACCAATGCAACGCGTCCCATCTTCGTTTCCCCCCGATTGGTCGGTTGGTTGACACCTGGACAGCGGGCCGCGGACCGCGGCCCCGCCGGGAGTGAGGCTCAGTCGCGGGCGACGCAGAGGGCGATGCCCATGCCGCCGCCGATGCAGAGCGTGGCGAGCCCCTTCTTCGCGTCGCGCTTCTGCATCTCGTGCAGCAGCGTGACCAGCACCCGCGCGCCGGAGGCGCCGATCGGATGGCCGAGCGCGATGGCGCCGCCGTTCACGTTGACCTTGGCCGTATCCCAGCCGAGATCCTTGTTCACGGCGCAGGCCTGGGCGGCGAACGCCTCGTTGGCCTCGATCAGGTCGAGATCGTCCACCGTCCAGCCCGCCTTCTTCAGCGCGGCGCGGGAGGCCGGGATCGGGCCGGAGCCCATCACCGCCGGATCGACGCCGGCCGTGGCCCAGGAGACGATGCGGGCCAGCGGGGCGACGTCGCGGCGGGCGGCGTTGTCGGCCGTCATCAGCACCAGCGCCGCCGCCCCGTCATTGATGCCCGAAGCGTTGCCGGCGGTGACCGTGCCGTCCTTCCGGAAGGCCGGTCGGAGCTTCGCCAGCGCCTCGGCCGTGGTGCCGGCCTTGGGGTGCTCGTCGGTGTCCACCACCACCTCGCCCTTGCGGGTGGCGATCTTCACCGGGACGATCTCGTCCTTGAAGCGGCCGGCCTTCATCGCGGCCTCCGCCTTCTGCTGCGAGGCGGCGGCGAATTCATCCTGCTGCTCGCGGGTGATCTGCCACTTGTCCGCGACGTTCTCCGCCGTGTTGCCCATGTGATAGGCGTTGAAGGCGTCCAGCAGGCCGTCCTTCAGCATGGTATCGACGAAGGTCGCGTCGCCCATGCGCACACCCGGGCGCAGATGGGCGCAGTGCGGCGACTGGCTCATGCTCTCCTGCCCGCCGGCGACCACCACCTCGGCATCGCCCAGCAGGATCGCCTGATAGCCCAGCGCCACCGTGCGCAGACCCGAGCCGCAGAGCTGGTTGATGCCGTAGGCCGTCCGCTCCACCGGGATGCCGGCGTTCACCGCCGCCTGCCGCGCAGGATTCTGGCCGGCGCCCGCCGTCAGGATCTGGCCCAGCACGACTTCCGACACCTCGGCCGCGTCGGTCCGGGCGCGGGCCAGCGCCTCACGGATGACGACTTCCCCCAGATAATGGGCAGGAACGGTGCTGAGACCGCCGTTGAAGGCACCGATGGCCGTGCGCGCCGCGCCGGCAATGACAACATCGACCATTAAGTCCTCCGCTCCGTGGGTTGCTTTATGGTTGAGACGGTCCCGGGGCAAGATTACGAGTGCCGGTTGTGCTGCGCAAGGCGCCGTCGCCCCGATCGCCGGAAGGGGCAGCCGCGGCCCGCCCATGCCCCTTCCGGTGATCGGGGGAATCAGGGATCGGGACTGGCCGTATGCCGATCGGGTGCGATGGACGGGAAGCGGACGACGAAGCGCGCTCCGCCCGTCGGCGTCTCGCCCACCTGCACCTGACCGCCCAGGGTGCCGGTGACGATGCTCCAGACCAGGTGCAGGCCGATGCCGGTGCCGCCCCGGTCGCGCCGGGTGGTGAAGAAGGGCTCGAAGATGCGCGGCCACAGGGCGCGCGGGATACCGCGGCCGTCGTCGCTGTAGACCAGTTCGACCCAGCCGCCGCCACGCCGCCGCGCCTCGATCCGAAGGGTTCCCGCGCTGCCGTCCTCATAGCCATGCAACAGGGAGTTCAACACGAGGTTCGTCAGCACCTGGGCGAGCGGCCCCGGATAGCTGTCCACCACCAGCCCGTCCTCGATCGCCACCTCCACCCGGTGCCCGGCCTCCCGCACCTTCGGCGACAGGCTGGCCAGCACCTCGCGGACATAGGCGGCAAGGTCGAAGCTGCGGCGGCCCTCGCTCGACTGGTCCGCCGCCACCTCCTTGAAGGCGCCGATCAGGTCGGCCGCGCGCCGCCCGTTGGCCTGGATCAGCCGGCACAGCTCGTCCGATGTCTTGAGGAATTCCTCCAGGTCGGCGGGCGTCATGGCGTTGCGGGCCAGGGCGTCGCGCAGGACAGCGATCTCGTCGCGGATCTGGGAGATGCCGGTGATGACGATGCCGACGGGGGCGCTGACCTCGTGCGCCACCCCGGCGACCAGCCCGCCCAGGGAGGCGAGCTTCTCCTGCAGAACGATCTGCTCCTGTGCCGCGCGCAGGATGGCCAGGGCAGCCTCCGCCTCGCGGTGGGCTTCCTCCGCCTGGGCGCGACGGGCCTCCGCGGTGTCGCGGGCCTGCCGCAGCATGCTGCGGGCCTGACGCCGGGCCGCCTGGGCGGAGATGTTGCCGGTCAGCCCGACCGCGACCGCCCCCAGCAGCGCCGCCAGATGCCAGGCGTCGCTCTGCACCTCCGGCGCCGCGGGCAGCAGGCCCGCCTGCCCCAGGGCGTAGACCAGCAGGACATAGACCGTGAAGACGCCGAACATCAGGGCGATCAGCCCCGGACGGCCGAAATTGCTGATGACCAGGGCCCCGACCAGCATCAGGACCGTGAAGGGTGAGGCGACGCCGCCCGTCTGCGACAGCAGCCAGGTCAGCACGGACATGGTGGCGATGGCGGCCAGGTGCACCTGGGTCAACGGCCAGCCGTCTCGGATGGCAAGAAGCTGGACCATCACGCCGACGGTGAACAGCAGGAAGCCCAGGAAGGCAGCGAAGCCGGACTCTCCCCCCCAGAACAGGGAACCGACGGCGAAGCCGGCGGAGACAAGGATGATGACCAGCGCCGTGCGGACCCAGCTCCGGTAGCGGACCAGCGCGCGTTCCTCTCCGCCGTCGCGGACCGGCGACGGCAGGAAGCAGTCGATCAGGCCTTCCGCCACCGTTCCGGCGGTATCCAGGAGCCGCCCGTGCAAACGTCCATCCATGACCGTCCGCGCGCCCTCTGGTCCATCCCCGCGCGAGACAGTGGCCGAAACGGACCGCCGACTCAATGGAGATGCGAGCCCCTCTCCCACAGCAGAAGCGGAGATCGATCCGACACCATGATCCCGATGAAAAAACCCCCGCCCGGTGAGGGCGGGGGTTTTTCCGGAGACCGACCCAGGACCGGACCGGAGCCCGTGGCTCAGCTCGCCTCGGCCTGCTTCTCGGCGCGCTTGCGGTCGTTCGGATCGAGCAGCTTCTTGCGCAGGCGGATGGACTTCGGCGTCACCTCCACCAGCTCGTCATCCTCGATGTAGCTGAGCGCCTTCTCCAGCGACATGTTGATCGGCGGGGTCAGGCGCACGGCCTCGTCCTTCGAGGTGGTGCGGATGTTGGTGAGCTGCTTGCCCTTCAGCACATTGACTTCCAGGTCGTTGCCGCGGGTGTGCTCGCCCACGATCATGCCGCGGTACACCTTCCAGCCCGGCTCGATCATCATCGGGCCGCGGTCCTCCAGGTTCCACAGCGCATAGGCCACCGCCTCGCCGTCGGAGTTGGCGATCAGAACGCCGTTGCGCCGGCCCTGGATCGGCCCCTTGTACGGGGCATAGCCGTGGAACAGGCGGTTCATCACGCCGGTGCCGCGGGTGTCGGTCAGGAATTCCCCCTGATAGCCGATCAGGCCGCGCGAGGGGACGTGGAAGACCAGCCGGACCTTGTTGCCGCCGGACGGACGCATCTCCAGCATCTCGCCCTTGCGCTCGTTCAGCTTGTTGACGACGACGCCCGAGTATTCCTCGTCCACGTCGATCACCACCTCCTCGATCGGCTCCAGCCGCTGGCCGGTGGCGGGATCGGGCTTGAACAGCACACGCGGACGGCTGATGGACAGCTCGTAGCCTTCGCGGCGCATCGTCTCGATCAGGATGCCGAGCTGAAGCTCGCCGCGGCCCGCCACCTCATAGGCGTCGGTGTTCTCCGTCTCGCGGATGCGCAGGGCGACGTTGCCCTCCGCCTCGCGCATCAGGCGGTCACGGATCATGCGGCTGGTGACCTTGTCGCCCTCGCGGCCCGCCAGCGGGCTGTCGTTGACGCCGAAGGTCATGGCCAGGGTCGGCGGGTCGATCGGCTGTGCCGGCAGCGCCTCTTCGACGGAGGTGTCGCAGATGGTGTCGGCCACGGTCGCCTTGGTCAGGCCGGCGAGCGCCACGATGTCGCCCGCCTCCGCCTCGTCGATGCCGACGCGCTCCAGCCCGCGGAAGGCCAGAACCTTGGAGACGCGGCCGGCCTCGATCAGCTTGCCATCGCGGGTCAGCGCCTTGATCGCCATGTTCGGGCGGACCTTGCCCGACTGGATGCGGCCCGTCAGCAGGCGGCCGAGATAGGGGTTCGCCTCCAGCGTCGTCGCCAGCATGGTGAAGGGCGCGTCGGCCACCACCTTGGGCGCCGGGACATGGCGGCGGACCAGATCGAACAGGGGCTTCAGGTCCTTGCGCTCGTCGTCCAGGTGCTCGATCGCCCAGCCGTTGCGGCCGGAGGCGAACAGGGTCGGGAAGTCGAGCTGTTCGTCATTGGCGTCCAGGGCGGCGAACAGATCGAAGATCTCATTGTGGACCTCGTCCGGGCGGGCGTCGGGACGGTCCACCTTGTTGATGACCACCATGGGACGCAGGCCGAGCTTCAGCGCCTTGCCCAGCACGAACTTGGTCTGCGGCAGGGGACCTTCCGCCGCATCGACGAGCAGGCAGACACCGTCCACCATGTTCAGGATGCGTTCGACCTCGCCGCCGAAATCGGCGTGGCCCGGCGTGTCCACGATGTTGATGCGGGTGCCGTCCCAGACGACGCTGGTGCACTTCGCCAGGATGGTGATGCCGCGCTCGCGTTCCAGGTCGTTGGAGTCCATGGCCCGTTCCGCGACCTGCTGGTGCTCGCGGAAGGAGCCGGACTGCTTGAGAAGCATGTCCACCAGCGTCGTCTTGCCGTGGTCGACGTGCGCGATGATGGCGATATTGCGCAGTTCCATGGGGTCCGTCCCGAAGCAGGGCGCGGCGGCGGTCCCCGGCCGGGACGGCAGCGGCGCACGAAAAATGCCCGGCTCCATGCATCAGGCAGGGGCCGGGCGGTGTCGGGCGGATATATAGCGGCCTGAGCCCGTTTCGGGAAGCGCAAACCCCGGCATGGGTGCCCTGTCCGGGCCGTGGGCGCGCCCGGCGATGTCGGGATGGGGGCGGAAATCGGCTCTGGCGGCCCGGGCACGGGACCGCTACATCAGGGGCATGTCCGAGACGATCCCCGCCGCACCCGCCGCCGACACGCCCGTTTCCGCCCCCGACTCCGGCCATGCCGCCGGCGCGACCGGGAGCGCGGCCGGCAGCACGCTGCCCACGCGCCGGCCGCTGCCGCCGCTCCTCCGCCTGCTGCTGGAGGCGGGGCCGCTGGCCGTGTTCTTCGTCGTCAACAATCTCCAGGGCATCATGGCGGGCACGGCGGTCTTCATGGCCGCCACCGCCACGGCGCTGGCCGTGAACTGGCACCTGGAGCGGCGGCTGCCGGTGATGCCGGTGGTGGGCTGCTTCTTCGTCATGCTGTTCGGCGGTCTGACCCTGTGGCTGCACGACGACCTGTTCATCAAGATCAAGCCCACGGTGGTGAACCTGCTGTTCGCCGCCACCCTGTTCGCCGGTCTGGCGCTGCGCCGGAACCTGCTGAAGCTGGTGCTGGGCACGGTGATGGAGCTGACGGACCGCGGCTGGCGCATCCTGACGGTGCGCTGGGCCTGGTTCTTCCTGCTGCTGGCCGGCCTGAACGAGGTGGTCTGGCGCACCCTGGGCACGGACGACTGGGTGACCTTCAAGGTGTTCGGCATCCTGCCGCTGACGCTGGTCTTCAGCGCGGCGCAGATCCCGGTCCTCCTGAAGCATCAGGTGCCGGAGGCAGCGGAACCCCCGGCCGGGGAGAAGGACCGGGCGCCATGAGTTTCCGGGGCCGCGTCGTCTGGATCACGGGCGCCTCCTCCGGCATCGGGGAGGCGCTGGCCAAGGCGTTCGCGGCCCGCGGGGCGAGGCTGGTGCTCTCCGCCCGCCGGCAGGCGGAGCTGGAGCGGGTGCGCGCGGCCTGCGGCGGGGCCGAGGTCGCGCTGTTGCCGATGGACGTGGCCGCGCTGGCGGAGGCCCCGGAGAAGGCACGGGACGCGGTTGCCGCCTTCGGGCGCGTGGACCTGCTGGTCAACAATGCCGGCATCAGCCAGCGCAGTCTGGCGAAGGACACGGCGCTGGAGGTGGACCAGCGCATCATGCAGGTGAACTTCTTCGGCAGCGTCGCCGTGACCAAGGCCCTGCTGCCGCACCTGCTGGAGCAGGGCGACGGCCGCATCGTCGTCATCACCAGCGTGGTCGGCAAGCTGGGCACGCCGCTGCGCTCGACCTACGCCGCCAGCAAGCACGCGCTGCACGGCTTCTTCGACAGCCTGCGGGCGGAGCTGGCGGGCACGGGCGTCGGCGTCACCCTGGTGATGCCGGGCTTCATCCGCACCGCCGTCTCGCAGAACGCGCTGACCGGCGACGGCACGCCCCAGGGCAGCATGGACGCCATGCTGGCCGCGGGCCTGGATCCGGACATCTGTGCCGCCCGCATCCTGGACGCCCTGGCCGCCGGCCGGGACGAGGTCTATGTCGGCGGCAGGCGCGAGGCGGCGGCCCTGGCGCTCAAGCGCTTCTTCCCCGGCCTGTTCGCCCGCGCCATCGCCCGCGCCAGGGTGCGCTGACCCCTCCCGCGCCGGACGCCCCCGTTACCGGACCGCGACGGCGCATTGCCGCGCGGTAAAGCCGGGTAACGCGGGGGTAACGGCAGTTGCGCGACGACGGCGGCCCCGTATCCTCCCTTCCCGTGCGCCCTGAAGGATCAGTCCGGGCGCGAGACCCGAGGAGACACGGATGCCCGCCCCGACCGACCGACCGACCGCCGTTCTCGCCCGACAGACCGCCCGGACGCCGGCCGACCGCCTGACGCTCGGCCTGCTGCCGCTGCTCGGCGCCCTGCTGTTCCTGACCGGCTGCGCCATCGAGGTGAACGGGGAGACGGATGAGTGGCGCGACGGGGCCTACCGGCCGCGCTCGGCCACCGACATCTGCCGCCGCGAGGTCTACCGCAGCTACGACGACGATTACCGGATCGCCTTCGAGCTGCCGGAGATGCGGACGGAAGCGGCGAAGCAGACGGTGACGCAGACCTTCACCCTGACGCCCAAGCGCGGCCGCGACGGCCAGGAGACCCGGACCATCCGCTGCACGGTCACCGACGGCGCGCTGACGGACGTGGCGACGGTGCGCTGAGCCGGCCCGGCAGCTCCCTGCCCGGTAATGCAGAAGGGCGGGCCCCTCGGGGTCCGCCCTTCATCGTCTCCGTCCCATGGCCGCCGGGGCGGTCCGGGGATCAGCTCCGCCGTTCGACCAGCAGCTTCTTGATCTCGGCGATCGCCTTGGCCGGGTTCAGACCCTTGGGGCAGGTCTGGGTGCAGCTCATGATGGTGTGGCAGCGGTAGAGCCGGAACGGGTCCTCCAGATTGTCGAGGCGCTCGCCCGTCATCTCATCGCGGCTGTCGGCGATGAAGCGGTAGGCCTGCAACAGCACCGCCGGACCGAGATAGCGATCCCCGTTCCACCAGTAGCTGGGGCAGGCGGTGGTGCAGCAGAAGCAGAGGATGCACTCGTAGAGGCCGTTCAGCTTCTCGCGCTCCTCCGGGCTCTGCAGACGCTCGCGCGAGGGCGCCGGGCTCTGCGTCTGCAGCCACGGCTTCACCGAAGCGAGCTGGGCGTAGTTCTGCGACAGGTCCGGCACCAGATCCTTCACCACCGGCTGGTGCGGCAGCGGGTAGATCTTGACGTCGCCCTTCACCTCGTCGATCGGCTTCAGGCAGGCCAGCGTGTTGCGCCCGTCGATGTTCATCGCGCAGGAGCCGCAGATGCCCTCGCGGCAGGACCGGCGGAAGGTCAGCGTGCTGTCCACATCGTTCTTGATGTGGTTGAGCGCGTCCAGGACCATCGGCCCGCACTTGTCGAGGTCGATCTCGAAGACGTCCTCCCGCGGGTTCTCGCCGGAGTCCGGATCGTAGCGGTAGATGCGGAAGCGGCGGGTCCGCTTCGCCTCCTTGGAAGCGGACCGGACGGTCTTTCCGGACTTGACCCGGGAATTGGCAGGAAGGGTGAATTCGACCATTGTCGTTCCGTCCTCAGACTGGCGGCGTCCGGTGCTGCCGGCGTTCCATTTCGTCGTGCCGCCCGGGCGGGCGGTGGGTGACAGGCGGTTCGCAAGGGAGGGGCGCCGGCGACGGCGCCCCCGTTTCTCAGTACCCTGGCCCTCAGTACACCCGCGCCTTGGGCGGGAAGGCCTGGACCTCGTTGGTCAGGGTGTTCATGTGGACCGGGCGGTAGTCCAGGGCGACGTCGCCGTCCGGCTTCACCCACACGACCGTGTGCTTCATCCAGGTCTCGTCGTCGCGCTCGGGGAAGTCCTCGCGGGCGTGGGCGCCGCGGCTCTCCTGGCGGTTGGCGGCCGAGGTGATGGTGGCGACGGCCTGGTACATCAGGTTGTCCAGCTCCAGCGCCTCCACCAGATCGGAGTTCCAGATCAGGGAACGGTCGCTGACGCCGATGAAGGGCCGCTTCTCCCAGGCCTTGCGCATCAGTTCCACGCCCTCCTCCAGCACCTCGCCGGTGCGGAAGACGGCGCAGTTGTTCTGCATGACCTTCTGCATCTCCAGCCGCAGGTGCGCCACGCGCACCTCGCCCTTGGCGTTGCGGTGGCGGTCCAGCCGCTCCAGCGCGTGATCGACGCTGCTGGCCGGCAGGTCCTTGTGCGGCGCGCCGGGCGTCACGATCTCCGCCGCGCGGATGGCGGCGGCGCGGCCGAACACCACGAGATCGAGCAGCGAGTTGGAGCCCAGGCGGTTGGCGCCGTGGACGGAGACGCAGGCCGCCTCCCCGATCGCCATCAGGCCGGGAACGACGCGGTCCGGATCGTCGCCGTGGGGGGCGACCACCTCCGCCTTATAGTTGGTCGGGATGCCGCCCATGTTGTAGTGGACGGTCGGCAGCACCGGGATCGGCTCCTTCGTCACGTCCACGCCGGCGAAGATCTTCGCCGTCTCGGCGATGCCGGGCAGGCGTTCGTGGATGATCGCCGGGTCCAGGTGCTCCAGGTGCAGGTGGATGTGGTCGGCATGCTCGCCGACGCCGCGCCCCTCGCGGATCTCGATGGTCATGGAGCGGCTGACCACGTCGCGGCTGGCGAGGTCCTTGGCCGAGGGCGCGTAACGCTCCATGAAGCGCTCGCCCTTGGCGTTGGTCAGATAGCCGCCCTCGCCGCGGACGCCCTCGGTGATCAGGCAGCCTGCGCCATAGACGCCGGTCGGGTGGAACTGCACGAACTCCATGTCCTGCAACGGCAGGCCGGCGCGCAACGCCATGCCGCCGCCGTCGCCGGTGGAGGTGTGGGCCGAGGTGCAGGAGAAGTAGGCGCGGCCGTAGCCACCCGTCGCCAGCACCGTCTGGTGCGCGCGGAAGCGGTGGATCGTGCCGTCGTCCAGGTTCCAGGCGAGCACGCCGCGGCAGACGCCCTCATCGTCCATGATGAGGTCGAGGGCGAAGTACTCGACGAAGAACTCCGCCTGATGCTTCAGCGACTGCTGGTAGAGCGTGTGCAGGATGGCATGGCCGGTGCGGTCGGCGGCGGCGCAGGTACGGTAGGCGCGCCCCTCCCCGTAACGGGTGGTCATGCCGCCGAAGGCGCGCTGGTAGATCTTGCCCTCCGCCGTGCGGGAGAAGGGCACGCCGTAATGCTCCAGCTCGATGATGGCCGGGATCGCCTCGCGGCACATGTACTCGATCGCATCCTGGTCGCCCAGCCAGTCCGACCCCTTCACGGTGTCGTACATGTGGTAGCGCCAGTCGTCCTCGCCCATGTTGCCCAGCGCCGCCGAGATGCCGCCCTGCGCCGCCACGGTGTGGCTGCGGGTCGGGAACACCTTGGTGATGCAGGCCGTCTTCAGCCCCTTCTCGGCCATGCCGAAGGTGGCGCGCAGGCCGGCGCCGCCGGCGCCCACGACGACGACGTCGTAGTAGTGGTCGGTGATCGGGTAGGCGGTTGCCATGTCGTGGACCTTCAGGCGAGAGCGATCTTGAGGACGGCGAAGGCGCTGGCGACCGCCAGCAGCAGGCAGCCACCCTTGATCAGGGCGGCGGCCAGGGTCTTCACCAGCTTGGCCTGGACGTAGTCCTCCAGCACTTCCATCATGCCGTAGGCGGCATGGTAGAAGATGGCGCCGATCGTCAGCAGCATCAGGACGGCGTTCAACGGCCGTTGCAGGAAGGCCACCACTTCGGCATGGCCGGCTCCGGCAAGCGGGATCAGCGACACCAGGAGCCAGAGCAGCAGCGGCACGTTGGCCGCGGCCAGCATCCGGTAGCCGAACCAATGGGCGGAACCGGAACGGGCGGAACCGAGGCCCCGGACGCGCCCCAGCGGGGTGCGGAAACCGGCATCGGGCTGGTTGGCGGACATGGGTTTCAGTCCTCTCACATGACGGAGAAGGCGACGATCGCCGTGGCGACCGTCAGGCCGATGGAGCCGCCCCAGACGAGGTAGCCACCGCGGTAGACAGGCCCCAGTTCCAGGCCGTAGCCGGCATCCCAGAGCAGGTGCCGCACACCGTTCATGGCGTGGTACCAGAACGCCCAGACCCAGCCGAGCAGGCACAGCAGCCCCAGGGGCGAGCCGGCGACCGCCTGCACCGTGGCAAAGGCCTCCGGTCCCGTCGCTGCGGCGATCAGCCACCAGGCCAGCAGCAGCGTGCCGGCGGCCAGCCCCACCCCGGTGACGCGGTGGGTGATGGAGGCGATCGCCGGAAGCGGCAGCCGGTAGACCTGGAGATGGGGGGACAGCGGCCGGGGGCGCCCCGACGTGGGCGTGGTGGCCGCGGATTGCTCGGTCATGGGTGGCGATCCTCGGGTTCCGGGTGCGTCCGGCTCTGTCGGTCCGGATTGGCCGGCGGGAAGGCCACGCTCCCTGTCGGCCCGGAGAGGCCATGGGGAACGGGCTCCGCCGGCGGTGGGCAGGCAGTGCAAGTCCTTGTGTTGATTACCCGACCCGTCCGAGGTTCGTCAACGCCGCCGGCATGGCCCCGCAACAGAGTTGCCCGACCAAAGGGTTAGGCTGCATGACCGTTGCCCGGGCACCGCCCCCCGGCTACCCTGGGTGCTTGCCCTTCCCCTCCTGCACCCCGGGGACCGCCGTGGCCGCCCCTGACCGAACCGCGCTGCTGGCCGACACCGCGCTGCTGGAAGACCTGGGCCTGACCGCGTGGCCGGCCCTGAAGACGGTCCACCATGACGGCTGGCTGCTGCGCTTCTCCGGCGGACATACGGGCCGGGCCAATTCGGTGACCGTGATCGCGCCCGGCGTGCTGCCGCTGGCGGAGAAGATCGCCTTCGCTGCGGCGCAATACCGCGCCCACGGCCTGACGCCGCTGTTCCGCACGACGCCGCTGTGCCCCGACGGGCTGGAGAAGGCGCTCACGGGGGCGGGATTCGCCAGACAGGGCGACAATGCCGTGCAGGTGCTGGACGCCCTGCCGGCCGAGCTGCCGGCCGCGACCGCCATCGCGCCGCTGCTGGAGGAGGGCTGGCTGCGGGCCTGGCTGGCGATGGTGCCGGTGCCGGAAAGGGAACTGCCCTTCCTGCGCGCCATCCTGGCGGCGATCCCGATGCCCTGCCTCTATGCCACGGCCTGGGAGAAGGGGCAGGCGGCCGCGGTCGCGCTGGGCGTGGTGGACCGCGGCCGGGTCGGGGTGTTCAAGGTGGCGACGCGGCCGGACCTGCGTGGCCGCGGCCATGGCGGCCGCGCGGTGCGGGCCGTGCTGGCCGCCGCCCGCCGGGAGGGGGCGCGGGGCGCCTACCTCCAGGTCGGGTGCGACAACGCCCCGGCCAACCGCCTCTATGCCCGCCTCGGCTTCAGCAATGCCTATGGCTACAGCTACTGGCGGCCGGCCGCCGTTGTCCCGGCGGAAGGCTAGAACGCCCCCCGCAGCAGCACGCGGAAGTCGCGGCCGGGCTGCGGCACGCGGTCCTTCAGGAAGGAGGTGGAGAGCCGGACCTCCTCGTCCGTCAGGTTGCGGGCCTCCAGCAGCAGGCTGATGTCGCGGTCCGCGAACGGATGCCAGTCCAGCGAGGCGTTCAGGACGGTATAGCCGTCCGTCGGCACCTCGAAGGAGGCCGTGCGGTCCTGGTCGTCGGCCCAGACCACTTCCGCCCGGGCGGCGAAGACGGGCGTCTCATAGGAGACGCCGCCGCGGAGCTGGAGCGGCGGGATACGCGGCAGGGGTTCGTCCAGATCCTTGTTCCGGGTCCGGACATATTCGGCGGAGGCGTCCAGCAGCACGGCCTGGTCGCCGCTGCGCCAGACCGCCGTGCCCAGTTCGACCTCGAACCCCCAGAAGCGGGCGTCGGCGGCAGAATACTGCGCCACCGGCAGCCCGTCCTCCTCCGCCCCGGTGAAGGCCTCGTAGATGAAGCCGTCGAAGTCGGTGCGGTAGATGTTGATGGCGCCGGTGACGGGACCGCCGGTCTTCTTCAGGGTCGCCTCGACACCCACGGCCGTCTCTTCGTCCAGGGTGCGGTCGCCGACCTCGTAGATGCCGGTGGCGAGGTGCGGCCCGTCGGACAGCAGTTCCTCCGCGTTCGGTGCCCGCTCGGTGCGGGACAGGCTGGCGCCCAGCAGCCAGCCGTCCGCGAAACGGTAGGCCGCCCCGCCGGAAAGGCTGAGGCCGGTGAAGTCGCGGTCGAAGCCGATGCCGGACGCCTCGACCGACTGCCGCTCGATGCGCGCACCGGCCTCCAGAGCCCAGGGACCGATGTCCAGCCGCTGCGCCGTGAACAGGCCGTACTGTTCGGTCACGCTGGGCGGCACGAAGGCCTCCTCGCCATCGGCGCGGAAATCGCGGCGCAGGGCCTGGACACCGGACGCGCCGTCCAGGCTGCCACCCAGCACCCCCTGGATCGGCCGCTGCACCAGTTCCACCCGGCCTTCCCAGCCCTTGTTCTTGAAGACGGTGCCGACCTCGTCGCCTTCCAGCTCCGTGTGCTTGTAGTCGGCCCAGCCGAACCGCAGCCGAGCGCTGTCGAAGACCAGGAAGTCGCGGTCGATCTCCCCGATCACGTCCAGGCGGGTCTGTTCCAGATCGATATGGACATTCTCTTCCTCGCCATGATCGTGACCATGGTCGTGATCATGATCGTGGTCCTCCCCTTCGGCGTGCCCGTGGGAATGCCCGCCGGGAATGCCGTACCGGGAGTCGGTGCGGCCGACACTGGCGCCCAGGAAGCCCCAGTCGCCGACGGCGCTCAGGCCCAGGGTGCCGCCCTTCTGCTCCAGATCGCTGTTGTCCACGGTCCCGACCGGACCCTGGTCGATCTCGTGGTCGTGGCCGGCATGCTCCGCCGCCTCCTCGGCCCGCCGCGCGGCGGACCAGGCATGGCCGTCCACCTCGAAGTCGTCGGCCTTGCGGTAGTAGCCGTCGGCATGCAGCACCAGGGTGTCGCCCAGCGCCTGGTCCACGCCCGCGGCGGCCAGACGCTCATTGGCGTTGCTGCCATAGCCCAGCCGGGCCAGGGCCGACGTCCCGCCCTCGGGCCGCGCCATCGGGACGCGGCCGTCCAGCACGTTGACGACACCGCCGATGGCGTTGGAGCCGTAGAGCAGGGCCGCCGGCCCGCGCACCACCTCGACCCGCTGCGCCGTGGCGAGATCGACGGCCGGGGCATGGTCCGGGCTGGTGCTGGAGGCGTCGATGGTGCCGATGCCACCGACCAGCACGCGCACGCGGTCACCGCCCAGGCCGCGGATCACGGGCCGGGACGCGCCCTGGCCGAAGGCGGTCTGGCTGACACCCGGCAGCCGGTCCAGCGTCTCGCCGATCGAGGCGGACAAGGCCCGCTCCAGCGCCTCACCGGCCAGCACGGACGTGCCTTGCAGCACGTCGAAACGCCGCTGGCCGAAGGGCGAGGCGGTGATGACGATCTCCTCGATCCCTGTCCGCCCGTGCGGATCGGGCTCGGCCGTCTGCGCCTGCGCGACGCCTGGTACCAGCACGCCCCCGCCCAGCGCCGCGACCGTCGCGGCTGCCCATGCGACCTTCATCGGGAACTCCCCTCGCAGAACGGGCCCGCCAGCCGGCGGCCCGGTACGTGATGTTATAACGTATCGCTTCTTGGCAGGAAGACGGGCGCGCGTCAACGCTCCAGCGAAGACCAGGCGGGAACAGCGGGAGCACGGGGGCGGTGGCACGAATGCCACGGCGGCCGGTCAGTCCTGGCGGACGCCCTGAAGGCTGGCGCCGTCGAGAACCGCACCGTCCAGCCGGGCGCCGCGCAGGTCGGCCTGGCGCAGGTCCGCCTCGGCCAGAAGGGCGCCGCGCAGGTCCGCGTTACGCAGATTGGCCCCGGCCAGCCGGGCGCGGTTGAGCCGGGTCGGCCAGCGCCGGTCGGGAGCCCCCAGCCCGACCAGGACACCCAGGTTGGCACCCTGAAGGTCGGCCCCGGCCAGATGTGCCCGCTCCAGGTTGGCGCCGCGCAGGTCGGCTCCGACAAGCGTGGCGGAGTGCAGGTCGGCGCAGGAGAGGTCGGCCATCACGAGATTGACCCCGGTCAGCAGGGTGCGCCGGGCCAGCACGCAGGAGAGGTTCGCCGCGGTCAGGGTAACGTGGCGCAGATCCTTGGCAGAGATGTCCCAGCCGGTCAGGTCGGCCCGCCGCCCCTCCCGGCCGGCGGTGTGGACCCAGGCGGCATGCTGATCCAGAACGTCGAACAGAACCTCCGCCGCCTCCCCCCCGCCGGGCAGCAGGGCGCCACGGACCCGCAGGTCGGCGGTCCCGCGCGGGTCGAGGATGGCGCCGCGGAAGTTGGCCCCCGCCGCCTGCACGTCGCGCAACTGCGCGTCGGTCAGCACGGCACCGGCAAAGTCCGCCTCCTGGACCTGGGCGCCCTGAAGGTTGGCCCCCTCCAGGTTGGCGCCCCGGAAATTGGCGCCGCGCAGATCGGCGTCGCGCAGATCGACCCGCGCGAGATTGGCGTCGGTGAAGTCCGCCCGCAGGACGACCGCACCGTTCATCCGGACCTCGCTGAAGTCCGCCTTGGCGGCGATCAGGCCGGTGAGGTTCGGGATGCGCCCGTCGAAGGTCTGCGGCAGCGGCCGGCCGCCGCGGTAGACGGCCAGCACCGCCTCCCGCACGTCCGCCTCGCGCAGGCGGGCGCCCGACAGGTCGGCCCCGCGCAGGATGATGCCGCGCATGTCGGCGCGGCTGAGATCGGCCTGTTGCAGGTTCGTCAGCCGCAGATCCGCGGCGAACAGGTTGGCGCCCTTGAGCCGGGTCCGGGCCAGCAGCGCCCGGTCGAAGCGGGAGCCCGTCAGGTCCGCGTCGGAGAGGTTGACACCGGAGAGCGGCATCTCCGACAGGTCGCACAGGACGAAGATGGCGCGCTGGCCGCCGGGCCGCCCTTCCAGCAGCT
>NC_011420.2:3665000-3827500 GCF_000016185.1 Rhodospirillum centenum SW | reverse complement strand
CGCAGCAGCTTCTGCGCGGCGCTGGAGATCAGGTGCGGATAGGTGGTGAAGAACTGTTTATTGGTATGCAGGGTCTCGGGCAGGTTCCTGTACTTCTTCAGGTCCTGCATGACGAAGCTCCTGTCCAGCTCGTCCTTGTAGCGTTTCAGGTTCTCCGCCACGTTGGGCAGGCCCATCCGCCGGTTGTGGATCACCGTCTCCGCCGCCAGCCGGCCGGTCGTCATGGCGAGGTTGGACCCCTCGCGGTGGGCGGCGTTCACGAAGGAGCCGGCGTCGCCCACGATCAGCCAGCCGTCCCCGTAGAGCTGCGGGATCGCCTTGTAGCCGCCTTCCGGGATCAGGTGGGCGGCGTACTCCTTCACCTCCGCCCCCTCGATCAGCGGATGGACGGAGCTGTGCCGCTTGAAGCGGTCCAGCAGCTCGTAGGGCTTCGTCTTCGTCTCCCCGAAGTCGGAGACGAGGCAGCCGATGCCGACCGACAGGCTCTCCTTGTTGGTGTAGATGAAGGCCGTGCCGACCATCCCCTCGGTGATGGTGCCGGTGGCCTCGATCACCACCCCCTCATCCTCCTTCAGGTTGAAGCGGGCCTCGATCGTCTCCTGCGGCAGGAAGTGCATCTCCTTCACCGCCAGCGCCACATGCTCCGCCTTCGGCCGGGTGCGCAGGCCGGCGCGGGTGCCCAGCAGGCCGTTCACGCCTTCCGCCAGGATCACGATGTCGGCGGTGACGACGCCGTTCTCCCGGTCCGTGACTACGCCCTCGACCCGGCCGTTCTCGCCGCGCAGCAGCGCCGTCACCGTTGTTTCGCAGATCACCAGCGCGCCCGCGGCCTGCACCTGCCGGCTGAACCACTTGTCGAACTGGGCGCGGATGATGGTGTAGCGGTTCGGCTTCTCCTCATTGAAGCTGCTGGAGCGGTAGTGCGCCCCGGCATGGCCGTCCTGGTCCATCATCCAGATCCGCTGCTCGACGACGTGCCGCTCCAGGGGCGCGTCCTCGCGGAAGGTGGGGATGATGCGCTCCAGCGCGTCGGCGTAGAGGATGGCCCCCTGCACGTTCTTCGAGCCGGGATACTCGCCCCGCTCGATCTGCAGGACCTTCAGCCCGGCCTTGGCCAGGGTATAGGCGGCGGCGTTGCCGGACGGACCGGCGCCGACGACGATGGCATGGAAATGCTCGCGCATGGGGTCCTCCTCAGCCGGCCAGGCGGGTGAACGACAGCCGCCGCGTGAAGGCGCGGGTCAGCGCCGGCAGGATCTGCACGGCGTCCGCCACGATGCCGACATGGGCGAAATCGTAGATCGGGGCGTTCGGGTCGGTGTTGATGGCGACGATCAGGTCCGCCCCCTCCACCCCGACACGGTGCTGGATGGCGCCGGAGATGCCGGCCGCGATGTAGACCCGGGGCCGGATCGTCTTGCCGGTCTGCCCGATCTGGCGGTCCGCCGGTATCCAGCCCTTCTGCACCAGCGGGCGGGAGCCGCCGTATTCGGCGCCCAGGGTGGCGGCGAGCTGCTTCACGAGCTGGAAGTTCTCCTGCTGCTGCAGGCCCAGGCCGCCGGCGACGACGACATCGGCATAGGCGAGCTGGGACTTGGCCGTCAGCGCGTCGGGCACGAAGTCCAGGACCTTGGTGACGATGTCCTCCTCCGCGAACTGGACGGTGTGCAGCACGATGCGGCCGACCGGCGTCTCCACCCGCGGCGGCAGGGCGAAGACCCGCGGCCGCACGGTCGCCATCTGCGGCCGGAAGTTCAGGGTGTAGATGGTGCAGAGGAGCGAACCGCCGAAGGTCGGCCGCGTCGCCGCCAGACTGCCGTCCTGGTCCACCGCCAGCTCCGTGCAGTCGGCCGTCAGGCCGGTCAGCAGGGTGGTGGCGACGGCCCCGGCCAGATCGCGGCCCAGGGTCGTGGCCCCCAGCAGCAGGATCTCCGGCTTGTAGCTCTCGCAGATGTCGGTCAGGGCGCGGGCATAGGCCTCCGTCCGGTACTGCGCCAGCACCGGATGTTCGGCCAGATAGACCAGATCGGCGCCGTAGCAGAAGGCCTCTCCGGCGGCGCGGCGGGTCGCCTCCGTCGGCGGACCCATGACCACGCCGGCCAGATCCACGCCCAGCCTGTCGGCCAGCTTGCGGCCTTCGCCCAGCAGCTCCCAGGAGACGGGGTGGACCTCGCCCCGTTCCAGCTCCACCACCACCCAGACATGGCGGTGGTTGCGGAAGCGTTCGGGCAGTTCCTTCTTCATGCTGGCGCGGCCGCCGGCCTGGGGCGATGCGGGGGCTGGTGCGGGGGTCGGCGGGGTGGACATCGGTTCGGTCCTCCTCTGGCCCGGGGTCACGGGCGCGGCGCAACGGGCGCGGGGATCAGGCGACGGGGTCAGGCAACGGCGGAACGGCGGTGCAGTTCGTCCTCAAGCCCGGGGGAGCGGTCCAGGATCAGCTCCAGCACCTCTTCCGCGATCTCGTCGGGGTTGCGGCCGGCGACGGCGATCTGCGCCGCCTTCTCCGCCCGCGCCTGGGGCGCGAAGACCCGCTTCACGACGGTGGGGGAGCCGCGCAGGCCGCAGTTCATCACGTCCTGGATGCCGGCGTCCTTGGCGCTCCAGGTGGTGATCTCGGCACGGGCGGCGCGCAGCATGTCGGCAAGGCTGCCGCGGCGCAGCGGCGCCGTTCCCTCCAGCATGGTGATCAGGCAGGGCAGGGCGGTCCGCAGCACCTGCACGCCGCCCTCGGCCCGGCGCTCCACCGTGATGGTGCGGGCCTGCCGGTCCACCTCGCAGACCTTGGCGACATAGGTGAGCTGCTGCAGTCCCAGCCGGGTGGCGATGCCCGGCCCGACCTGGGCCGTATCGCCGTCGATCGTCTGCTTGCCGCAGAAGACCATGTCCACCGGCTCGCTCTCCCCGATCTTCCGGATCGCCTGGGACAGGGCGAAGCTGGTCGCCAGCGTGTCGGACCCGGCGAAGAAGCGGTCGGTGAGCAGCACCGCGGCGTCGGCCCCGGCGCCCAGGGCGCGGCGCAGGCTGTCGGATGCCATCGGCGGCCCCATGGTCATCACGGTGACCTTGCCGCCGAACTCGTCGCGCAGGCGCAGCGCCTGCTCCAGGGCGAACAGGTCATAGGGGTTGATGATCGTCGGCACCCCCTGCCGCATGATCGTGTTGGTCACCGGATGCACGCGGATCTGCGCGCTGTCGGGCACCTGCTTGATGCAGACCACCAGATGCATGGCTCACCTGCGGAGGCTGGAGAGGGGGACGAAGGACCGGCCGCGTGGATGCCGGGCCGTCTTCAGGACCTGGAAGACGCGGGCGTCGATCGGACGGGTCCGGGTGAATTCTGCGTAGGCCGCTTCCAGCGCCGACCGTGCCAGAGCACGCACGGCCCCGTCGGGAAGGGCGGCCAGATCGGTGCCGGACAGGCGCTCCCCCATCCGGCGCAGGATGTGCAGCCGCGCCACCCGCAGCACCGCCGGATCGTAGGGCACGGCCAGCACCTCGAAGAACTCCTCGGCCGCGGACAGCCGCATCAGGGTGTCGATCAGGCGCATCGCGCGGTCTCCCCTTCGGCGGCTTCGACGCTGGCGCAGAACCGGGTCAGGTCGGCCACGGACGGGGCCCGCTTCGTCTCCGCGCTGAAGGCCCGGACCATGCCGGCGACCTCCCGCGCCCGCGACGGGTCCAGCGGCAGCCCCAGCCCGGCGCAGGCGGCCTCCACCGAGCGGGCGCCGGAATGCTTGCCCAGGGTCAGCTCGTGGCGGCGGCCGACCAGGGCCGGTGCCAGCGCCTCATAAGTGCGCGGGTCCTTCAGCAGCCCGTCGGCATGGATGCCGGATTCATGGCGGAAGGCGGCGGCGCCGACGATGCTCTTGCCCGCCGGGATCGGCCGGCCCGAGGCGCCGGCCACCAGCGCGGCCAGCCGGGGCAGGGCCGTCAGGTCCAGCCCGGTGTCGCGCCCGTGCAGGGTGGCGAGCGCCACCGCCACCTCCTCCAGCGGTGCGTTGCCGGCGCGCTCGCCCAGCCCGACCACGGTGGTGGAGACATGGCTGGCGCCGCCCAGCACGGCCGCGAGCGTGTTGGCCGTCGCCAGCCCCAGATCGTCGTGGGCATGGATCTCCAGATCCAGCGTCGTGCCGGCGCGCAGCCGGCGGAACAGATCCAGCGTCCCGAAGGGCTCCAGCGCGCCGACCGTGTCCGCGATGCGGAAGCGGACGGCCCCCGCCGCCTCTGCCGCTGCGATGCAGTCCAGCAGGAACGCCGGATCGCTGCGGGAGGCGTCCTCACCCCCGACCGAGACGGCGAAGCCGGCGGCAGTCGCCGCACCGACGACACGGCCGATCTCGGCCAGTGCCCAGTCCCGGCTGCGGCCCAGCTTGTGCGAGAGCTGGATATCGGAGACGGGAACCGCCAGATGCAGCCGCGTGACGCCGGTCCGCGCCGCGGCCTCGACATCGCCCAGGTGCAGCCGTCCCCAGGCGGTGACGGTAAGCGGCAGGCCGGCCTCGACGATGGCGCGCAGGGCGTCGATCTCGTGCGGGCCGCTGGCGGGGATGCCGGCCTCGATCTCCGGCACGCCGGCGGCGGCCAGGGCCTTGGCGATGGCCAGTTTCTCGGCACGGGTGAAGGCGACGCCGGCCGCCTGTTCCCCGTCGCGCAGGGTGGTGTCGTGGACGAGCACCCGCGGCGGGGGGAGGGGACCGCCCGTGCCGGCCGGCTGCGCCGCGCTCTGCCTGGACACCACCATGCTGTGCCACTCCCTGACCCGACGCCCCGGAACGGGGGCCGCGGGAGGGGATTGGCAAGGGGCGTGCCACTCCGTAACCCTTTGAAAAAACTCAGACGGGACCTGTCGTGAATGCGACAAAGCGGGCCGGCGGCGCCCTTGTCGCATTCACGACAAGGGCCGGACCGGATGTGTGCTGCCCTTGTCGCGTGCCGGCTGTTAGAGTGATTCGCGTGTCGGTCGGCACCCGCGGCCGGGACCGGAAACCGGCGGCACCGACCATCGAAACGACGGGCAAGGGCGAAACGACGGGCAAGGGGAGGCGGTGGTGAGGAACGACGACACGGGCGGGAACGACAGCGGCCGTAGTGACCGGACCGGGCAGACAGGCCATGGTGCGCCGTCCCGGCCCCTGACCGGGTGGGACGATCTCGGCGTGATCCTCCTGCGCGCCACCGCCCATGCCAGCGATGACGGTCAGGCGATCCGGCTGGAGGCGGCGTGGCCCGGCGGGCCGGCCGTCTCCGCCCTGGGCGACACGCCGGCCTCGGCCATGGAGGCATTCCGCGTCGAACTGGAGTCGGTGGCCGGGCGCCGGCTGCCGGGCGGGAGCTGGCTGGCCGTCCCGGGTACCGAGGCCGGGCAGGAGGGCAATCCCGACCGGCCGCTGGACCGCTGGTTCGTGCTGCTGCCCATGGATCGCCTCGGCGTCGGGCTCAATGTCCTGGACGAGCTGAACCACGGCGCCACCGAGCCCGTGCCCGGCAGCGGCTGAGCGGCCCGGCGCCCCCTCTGTCGCCCGGTCAGTCCGAATCGGATAGGGCAGGCATCTTGACTTTGCCGATCCGCGATGCGCACGCTTGTGTCCGGGAAACGATACGAAACGCCCGGCTGCGGAAACGGGCGGCACGGACAGGGACGGGGGCGCCGTAGTTTCGGGGTGGCGTGATGACCTCAGGTCAGGCAGGTCCCGCGATGGAGCCATCGGAGGTTGCCCGGCGCCAGAACAAGCGCGATGTCCGGGCGCTCACGGGCCTTTATGAGATTTCCAAGATCCTCAGCTCCTCGCTGAACATGGAAGCGGCGTGCCGGGACGTGCTGCGCATCCTGTTCTGGTTCCTGGAGTTCCGCTTCGGCGCGGTGATCCTGCGCCAGGACCTGGGGGATTACCGGGTGGCCGCGGGCATCTGCAGCGAGGGCCGGACCAACCTGGAGCCACCGCGGGAGGTGCTGGACGCCGTCGTCGCCCACGGCATGCCGCTGGTCATCGCCGACATCCTGAACGATCCCCTGTTCGACGGTCTGGTTCCGTCCGGGACGGCCGGGCAGGTCGCCCTGGTCGCCGCCCCCATCCGCGGCAACGGCGCCGTGCTGGGCGTGCTGGCCGCGGAGCGGGAGACGCACGGCGCCGCCCGGCTGGACGAGGATACCCGCTTTCTTTCCATGGTCGCCAATCTGGTGGGACAGAGCGTCGTCCTGCACCAGAAGGTGGCCGAGGACCGCGAGCGGCTGCTGGCCGAGCAGTGGCGGCTCCAGAAGGAACTGGAGGAGCAGAGCCGGCGCCCGCTGCCGCTGTCGTCCAGCCCCACGCTGAACGGGATCATCGGGTCCGCCCCGGCGATCCGGGCCGTGATGGACCGGCTGCCGCCGATCGCCGCGTCGTCGGCGCCGGTGCTGCTGCGCGGCGAGAGCGGCACCGGCAAGGAGATCTTCGCCCGCGCCATCCACGAACTGTCGCCCCGCGCCAAGGCGTCGTTCATCCGCGTGAACTGCGCCGCCCTGTCGGAGACGCTGCTGGAATCGGAGCTGTTCGGGCATGAGAAGGGCGCTTTCACCGGCGCCCTGGAACGGCGCAAGGGCCGTTTCGAGCTGGCCGACGGCGGCACCCTGTTCCTGGACGAGATCGGGGAGATTTCCCCCGCCTTCCAGGCGAAGCTGCTGCGTGTCCTGCAGGAAGGCGAGCTGGAGCGGGTCGGCGGCAGCCAGACAATCCGGGTCAACACCCGCATCATCGCCGCGACCAACCGCGACCTGGAGTCGGATGTCCGCTCCGGCAGGTTCCGCGCCGATCTCTACTACCGCATCGCCGTGGTGCCGGTGCTGCTGCCGCCGCTGCGCGAGCGCCGGTCGGACATCCCGGCCCTGGCCCAGGCCTTCCTGAAGCGGTTCAACGCCGACAACGGCCGCAACCTGAGCTTCGCCCCCGCCGCCCTGTCCGTCCTTCAGGGATGCTACTTCCCGGGCAACGTGCGCGAGCTTGAGAACTGCGTGAAGCGGGCGGCGACGCTGGCCCGCGGCTCCGTCATCACGGCCCCCGAACTGACCTGCCAGCACGAATCCTGCCTGTCCGCCCAGCTTCTGCCGTCGCGGGAGATGAAGGCGGCCCCGGCCCAGGGCTTCACGCCCCTGGCCGATGTGAAGCTGGCGCCGCCGCGTCCCCGGCCGGCCTCGCCGCCCCCGCCGCCGCCCGCCCCCGCTCCGCACGCCGGCCATGGCAGCCTGACGGACGAGAGCGAGAAGGAACGGCTGATCCAGGCCATGGAGACGGCCGGCTGGGTGCAGGCGAAGGCGGCCCGCATCCTGGGGCTGACGCCGCGGCAGATCGGCTACGCCCTGCGCAAGCACGGGATCGAGGTGCAGCGATTCTGAGCGCGCTGCCGCCCGGCGGCGCTGTCCGGCGGCCTGTCGGCTTCCCCACATCGGCTGTGTCGCATCCCCGACAAACGTCCGCCGCATCGCCGGCGGGACCGGCCGGAAGCCCTGCATTTCCTGGATTCCCCGCAACTGGCACCGGGCTTGCTCAGGGGTGATGACCCGCTCCTCAGCCCGGAGGTCCGACCATGGCCCAGGTGATCCCGCTCGACAGTCTGCTGACGGGCAAGGCGGCGGCCCCGGTTCCGGCCTCGGCCCCGAAAGCGGGATGCTCCGCCGGCACCTGCGGCTCCGCCGCCGGGGCGGCCAGCCTGCCGCCGGACGTCTGGGCCAAGGTGAAGGACCATCCCTGCTACTCGGAAGAGGCGCACCATTACTTCGCCCGCATGCATGTCGCGGTGGCGCCGGCCTGCAACATCCAGTGCAACTACTGCAACCGGAAGTTCGACTGCGCCAATGAGAGCCGGCCGGGCGTCGTCTCCGAACGGCTGACGCCGGAGGAGGGCGCGCGCAAGGTGCTGGCCGTCGCCGCCTCGGTGCCGCAGCTCTCCGTGCTGGGCATCGCGGGGCCGGGGGACGCCTGCTACGACTGGGCCAGGACCCGCGCCACCTTCGCGCTGGTGGCGCGCCGGCTGCCGGACATCCGGCTCTGCCTCTCCACCAACGGCCTCGCCCTGCCCGAGCTGGTGGACGAGATCGTGGACATGAACATCGACCATGTGACCGTGACCATCAACATGGTCGATCCCGAGGTCGGCGAGCGCATCTACCCCTGGATCTACCACGGCCACCGCCGCTGGACCGGCCGCGACGCCTCGCGCCTCCTGCACGAACGCCAGATGGAGGGGCTGGAGCGCCTGACCGCGCGCGGCGTGCTGGTCAAGGTCAACTCCGTCATGATCCCCGGGATCAACGACGCGCACCTGGAGGAGGTGAACCGCCAGGTCACGGCGCGCGGCGCCTTCCTGCACAACATCATGCCGCTGATCTCCGACCCGGCGCACGGCACGGCCTTCGGTCTCGCCGGCCAGCGCGGCCCCACGGCGCGCGAACTGTCGGCGTTGCAGGACCGGCTGGAAGGCGGGGCGAAGCTGATGCGCCACTGCCGCCAGTGCCGCGCCGACGCGGTCGGCCTGCTGGGGGAGGACCGCGGCCAGGAGTTCACCCTGGACAGGCTGGGCGACCCGGTCCAGGAGCCCGTCCTGGACGACGGGAGCGCCCGCGCCGAATACCGCGCCTGGGTGGCGGCGGAACGGGCGGACCGCGCCGCGGCGGCGGCGGAGGCCGTCACCGCCCTGGCCGACACGCCGGCCCTGCTGGTCGCGGTGGCGACCAAGGGCGGCGGGCGGGTGAACCAGCATTTCGGCCATGCCCGCGAATTCCAGATCTTCGAGGCGCGCGGTGGGCGCATCGCCTTCGCCGGCCTGCGCCGCCTGGACGACACCTACTGCAAGGGCGGCCAGGGCGACGAGGACGGGCTGGAGGGCCTGCTCGCAGCACTGGACGGCATCGCCCTCGTCCTCTGCGCCCGGATCGGCGACTGCCCGCGCCAGCGCCTTGCCGCGGCCGGCATCGAGGTCAGCGACGCCCACGCCTACGACTACATCGAAACGGCCATCGCCGCCGCCCTGGGCGGGCGCGCAGGGGCGACGGCCGTCACCGCCTGAATCCCCCGACCCCTCTTCCAGCGAAGGAGCCTTTGCCATGGCCTACAAGATCATCGTCTCGCAGTGTACGGCCTGCGGCGCCTGCGAATTCGAATGCCCCAACGGGGCCATCGCCATGAAGGGCGACGCCTACATCATCAACGCCACCAAGTGCACCGAATGCCAGGGCAGCTTCGACCGGCCCCAGTGCGCCGAGGTCTGCCCGGTGCCGAAGACCTGCGTCCCGGCCTGATCCCCGCCCGCCGGCGCCCCCCGCCGGCGGGCTCCGTTACCCCGCAGGAGAAGCCCATGCGCAGGGAAACCGTCAACGAACTGGCGGGGCCGCCCGTCTTCCGGCCCGGCCAGAAGGTCGTCGCCCGCTACCGGGTGAAGAACGACGGCACCTTTCCCGGCCGCGACATCGGCGACGTGCTGGTGCTGAAGGGCGACCTCGGCTATGTGCGCGACGTCGGCACCTTCCTCCAGCAGTTCTACGTCTATGCCGTGGAATGGGTGGACCGGGGCGTCGTCGTCGGGATGCGCGGCAAGGAACTGCTCCGTCCCGAGGAGACTGCCGCGGCGCCGGGAGGCCGGCCATGAAGGTGATGGTCAGGCGGACCGCCAAGGGACCCTCGATCTACGTCCCCAAGAAGGACCTGGAACAGCCGGTCGTGGAGATGGAACACCCCGCCCTCTGGGGCGGCTGGGTCCGTCTGAAGAACGGCTGGGTGCTGGACCTGCCGGAGATGGCGGCGGACACGCGCCTGCCGGTGACCGTGGAGGCCCGCCGCCGCGGCGAGGAGTGAGCACCCCTTGTCCCAGTCCCCTGGCTCAGGAGAAGGTCCATGCCGATGCTGCCGCAGATCGCCGACGGACTTGCCGAAGGCCGGCTGGTCCCGTTCCTGGGGCCGGGCGTGCTGTCGCTCGACGGACCCGGCCCGGTGCCGGACAGCCCGCAGGCCCTGGCGGCGTTCTTCGCGGCCAGGGTCGCCCTGCCCAGGCGGGTGCGGGGCAATGTCTGGGCCACGGCGCAGTACATCGAGGGGGCACGCCACCGCCAGACCGTCCGTGCGCTGATGCGCGAGGCCTTCGCCCCGCCGCTGCGTCCCAACGCGCTGCACCGGCTGGTGGCGCGGGCGCGGCCGCCTCTGGTCGTCTCCGCCTGGTATGACCGGACGCTGGAGACGGCGCTGGCCGGATCGGTGGGGTGGGGCAGCGTGGCCGGGACCAGCCGCCACGGCGTCGGCCCGGCCGGCTGCCCGAGCTGGTGGTGGAAGACCCGCGACGCTGCCGGCCGGGCCGTGCCGGACGAGGTGTCGGACACCTGGTCCACCCTGGTCTACCGGCCGCACGGCGCGGTCGAGCCCGATGCCGACATGCTCGTGTCGGATTCCGACTATGTCGAGGTCCTGACGGAGATCGACATCCAGACGCCGATCCCCCCCATGGTGAAGGAGCGGCGGACGGGGCGCGGCTTCCTGTTCCTGGGCTGCCGCTTCGACGACCAGATGCTGCGCATCTTCGCCCGGCAGATCATGAAGCGGTCGCAGGGCCCGCACTACGCCGTGCTGGACGGCGCGCCGACCCGCAACGAGGCGCGCTTCCTGACGGAGCAGGGGATCACCCGGATCGACGCGCCGCTGGCCGATCTCGTCCCCGTGCTGGCGGGGGAACGGGTGTGATGGCGCCGCCGCAAGATCCAGGGGCGGGCACGCCACCAGGGGCGGTCAGGCCAGGGCGACCGGACCGCCCCCGGCCGTCACTCCATCCCGACCAGCACGTCGGATGCCTTGATGATCGCCGTCGCCTTGCGGCCCACGGCGATGCCCAGTTCCTCCGCGGCCTCGTTCGTGATGGCGGCGGTGATGATCATGCCGGCCGCCACCTCGATCTTCACGTGGCTGGTGGTGGCGCCGCGGGTCACGGCGACGACGGTTCCGGGCATCTGGTTGCGGGCGGACAGTCTCATGGCGGTCTGGTCTCCCGTCAGGGGCGAGGGCAGGGACATTGGCAGCGAGGATGCCACGGGCAGCCGGGGCTGCGCCTGCCAGCATGCAACCGACGGGATGCCCTGGCAAGTCCGCGGTCGCTCCGGTCGCGGGGCAGTTTCCCACCGTATCAAGGGGTTGCCCGGAAATGAGGCAGCCGCGACAGTCAACCCCGGACCCCGTCCGCAGGCAGCAGGGAGAGCCGACATGGCCGTGACCGAACTGGACGACACCGACTTCTTCAATCCCTGGGCGCTGGCCGCCATCGTCTATGACAGCGGCGTCAACGTCGATCTGCTGATGGGCCAGTTCGCGGCTGAACTGTCCGCCGCCGGAGAGCGCATCGGCGGTGTCGTGCAGCTTCCACCGGGGCCGGAGGGGTGCGGCCCGCGCGCCCTGATGCAGGTGCTGGACGTCGGCAGCAACGAAGTGATCCGCATCTGTCAGGATCTCGGTCCCGGGGCCAGCAGTTGCCGGCTCGACCCCGCACGCCTGCTGGCGGCATCCCTGCGGGTCCGGATGGCGACACTGGCCGCGCCCGATCTGGTCTTCGTCTCCCGCTTCGGCAAGCAGGAGGCGTCGGGCGGTGGCCTGCGCGACGAGATCGCCCGGGCGGTGATGGCCGGGGTGCCCGTCCTGACGGCGGTGAAGCGCAGCACGGTGGAAGCCTGGATGGCCTTCTCCGGCGGCCGCGGCACCCTGCTCTATCCCCGCCTCTCCGTCCTGCATGACTGGTGGCAGGACGGGCGCCGGCGGCGCCGGCTGCCGCCGCTCGCCGCCCTGGCGCGCGAACCCTGGCAGGGCCTCAACGCCTGATCCCTGACTCCGGTCTTTGACCCGTTCCGTTCCCCTGTCCCCCTCGACACGCCGGCGCCCTCCAGCGCCGGCGTTTTCTTTGCGGCGGAGGGGCGCCGAATGTCCGACGTTTGTCGCGTTTGCGACAACGGCCCGACAGCCGCCATCGGTCCGCGCCACTTTCTATAAGCAATTGAAAAACAAGTACTATATCGGGTTGGTCCGGGGCCGGACCCGCTTGGCATGGCGGTTGCTCTTCCAGGGTCCGTGCCGCCGATGGCGCGGCCCGCATGACGGTATGCGACACCAGACAGGAGCGCTCCCATGGCCCGCAACAAGCTCCGCCAGATCGCCTTCTACGGCAAGGGCGGCATCGGCAAGTCCACCACCTCGCAGAACACGCTCGCCGCCCTGGTCGAGATGGGCCAGAAGATCCTGATCGTCGGCTGCGACCCCAAGGCCGACAGCACGCGCCTGATCCTGAACACCAAGCTCCAGGACACCGTGCTCCACCTCGCCGCCCAGGCCGGCTCGGTCGAGGACCTGGAGCTGGAGGACGTGCTGAAGGTCGGCTACAAGGGCATCAAGTGCACCGAGTCCGGCGGTCCCGAGCCGGGCGTGGGCTGCGCCGGCCGCGGCGTCATCACGGCCATCAACTTCCTGGAGGAGAACGGCGCCTACGACGACGTGGACTATGTGTCCTACGACGTGCTGGGCGACGTGGTCTGCGGCGGCTTCGCCATGCCGATCCGCGAGAACAAGGCCCAGGAAATCTACATCGTCATGTCCGGCGAGATGATGGCGCTCTATGCCGCCAACAACATCGCCAAGGGCATCCTGAAGTACGCCCACAGCGGCGGCGTGCGCCTGGGCGGGCTGATCTGCAACGAGCGCAAGACCGACAAGGAGCTGGAGCTGGCCGAGGCGCTGGCCGCGCGGCTGGGCTGCAAGCTGATCCACTTCGTGCCGCGTGACAACATCGTGCAGCACGCCGAGCTGCGCCGCCAGACGGTCATCCAGTACGCCCCGGACAGCAAGCAGGCCGCGGAGTACCGCGAGCTGGCCCGCAAGATCCACGAGAATTCCGGCAAGGGCGTCATCCCCACCCCCATCACCATGGAGGAGCTGGAGGACATGCTGATCGAGTTCGGCATCATGAAGACCGAAGAGCAGCAGCTCGCCGAACTCCAGGCCAAGGAAGCCGCCACCGCCGTCGCCGGCTGATCCCGGACGGACCGGCGCGGGCCTTCCGGCCGCCCGGGCCCCTGTCCCCCGACCAAGGAGCCCCACCCATGGAAACCACGTTGCCGAGCGGCCGGGAAGACGGTCAGGCCGAGGCCGAGTTCAACACGAGACTGATCGAGGACGTCCTCGCCCGCTATCCCGAGAAGTCGGCCAAGCGCCGGCGCAAGCATCTGGCCGTCGCCGCACCGGGCGAGGAGGCGGCGGATACCGACCAGCCGGTGACCGAGTGCGACGTCAAGTCGAACATCAAGTCGATCCCCGGCGTCATGACCATCCGCGGCTGCGCCTATGCCGGCTCCAAGGGCGTGGTCTGGGGGCCGGTGAAGGACATGGTCCACATCAGCCACGGCCCCGTCGGCTGCGGCCACTACAGCTGGAGCCAGCGGCGCAACTACTATACCGGGACGACCGGGGTGGACAGCTTCGTCACGATGCAGTTCACCTCGGACTTCCAGGAGAAGGACATCGTCTTCGGCGGCGACAAGAAGCTGGAGAAGCTGATCGACGAGATCGTGGACCTGTTCCCGCTCGCCAACGGCATCTCCATCCAGTCGGAATGCCCGATCGGCCTGATCGGCGACGACATCGAGGCCGTCGCCAAGAAGAAGAACAAGGAGCACGGCAAGACCATCGTGCCCGTGCGCTGCGAGGGGTTCCGCGGCGTCTCCCAGTCGCTCGGCCACCACATCGCCAACGACGTGATCCGCGACTGGGTGCTGGACAAGAAGGAGATCGCGTTCGAGGCCGGTCCCAACGACGTCAACATCATCGGCGACTACAACATCGGCGGCGATGCCTGGGCCTCGCGCATCCTGCTTGAAGAGATGGGCCTGCGGGTCATCGGTGCCTGGTCCGGCGATGCCACCCTGGCCGAGATCGAGCGGGCGCCCAAGGCCCGGCTGAACCTGATCCACTGCTACCGGTCGATGAACTACATCTGCCGGCACATGGAGGAGAAGCACGGCATCCCCTGGGAGGAATACAACTTCTTCGGCCCGACCCAGATCGAGCAGAGCCTGCGCACCATCGCCCGCCACTTCGGGCCGGAGATCATCGACCGCTGCGAGGCGGTGATTGCGAAGTACCGGCCGCTGGTCGATGCCGTGATCGCCAAGTACCGGCCCCGGCTGGAGGGCAAGACGGTCATGCTCTATGTCGGCGGCCTGCGTCCCCGCCACGTCATCACGGCCTACGAGGATCTGGGCATGGAGATCGTCGGCACGGGCTACGAGTTCGCCCACAGCGACGACTACCAGCGCACCGGCCACTACGTGAAGAACGGCACGCTGATCTACGACGACGTGACCGGCTACGAACTGGAGAAGTTCATCGAGGGCGTCCGCCCCGATCTGGTCGGCTCCGGCATCAAGGAGAAGTACCCGGTCCAGAAGATGGGCATCCCGTTCCGGCAGATGCACTCCTGGGACTATTCGGGCCCGTATCACGGCTATGACGGCTTCGCCATCTTCGCCCGCGACATGGACCTCGCCATCAACAATCCCGTCTGGGGCCTCTTCAAGGCGCCCTGGGACGTCATGCCGGCCGCTGCCGAGTGACGCGCCCCGAGACGGCCTGCCATACGAGAGGAGGCAACGACGATGCCCCAGTCCGCTGAGACGGTGCTCGACTACGCCCGGCTGTTCCGCGAGCCCGAATATCAGGAGATGTTCGCCCGCAAGAAGGCCGAGTTCGAGTGCGGCCATCCCGACCAGAAGGTCGTGCAGATCGGCGAATGGACGAAGTCCTGGGAATACCGGGAGAAGAACCTCGCCCGCCAGGCCCTGAGCATCAACCCGGTCAAGGCCTGCCAGCCGCTGGGCGCGGTGTTCGCCGCCGCCGGGTTCGAGGGCACGCTGTCCTTCGTCCATGGCTCGCAGGGCTGCGTCGCCTACTACCGCTCGCACCTGTCCCGCCACTTCAAGGAGCCGTGCTCGGCCGTCTCCTCGTCGATGACGGAGGATGCCGCGGTGTTCGGCGGCCTGAACAACATGATCGACGGGCTGGCGAACGCCTATGCGCTCTACGCGCCGAAGATGATCGCCGTGTCCACGACCTGCATGGCCGAGGTCATCGGCGACGATCTCCAGGCCTTCATCACGAACGCCAAGGTCAAGGGCTCCGTGCCCCAGGACTTCGACGTGCCCTACGCCCATACCCCCGCCTTCGTCGGCAGCCATGTCGATGGCTACGACGTCATGGTGAAGGGCATCCTGGAGAATTTCTGGAAGGACCGGGAGCACGTCCACACCGACCGCATCAACATCATCCCCGGCTTCGACGGCTTCTGCGTCGGCAACATCCGCGAGCTGAAGCGGATGCTGGGGCTGATGGGGGTGAAGGCGACGGTCCTGGCCGACACCTCCGACCAGTTCGACACGCCCTCGGACGGCGAGTTCCGCATGTTCGCCGGCGGCACGAAGCTGGAGGACGTGCGGGCGGCGCTGAACGCCAAGGCCACCCTGTCGCTTCAGGAATACTGCACGCGCAAGACGCTGGAGTATGTGGAGGGCAAGGGCCAGCAGGTGAAGGCGTTCCACTACCCGCTGGGCGTCTCCGCCACCGACGAGTTCCTGATGGAGGTGGCGCGGCTGGCCGGCAAGGGCATCCCCGAGCAGCTCCGGCTGGAGCGCGGCCGGCTGGTGGACGCCATCGCCGACAGCCAGTCCTACCTGCACGGCAAGCGGTACGCGATCTTCGGCGATCCGGACTTCGTCTACGCCATGGCCCGCTTCGTCCTGGAGACGGGCGGCGAGCCGGTCCACTGCCTTGCCACCAACGGCAACAAGGCGTGGGAGGAGCAGATGCACACCCTGCTGGCCTCGTCGCCCTACGGCAAGGGCTGCAACGTCTGGGCCGGCAAGGACCTCTGGCACCTGCGCTCGTTCCTGTTCACGGAGAAGGTCGATCTGATGATCGGCAGCTCCTACGGCAAGTATCTGGAGCGGGACACGGGCACGCCGCTGATCCGGCTGACCTTCCCGATCTTCGACCGGCACCACCACCACCGCTTCCCGATCATGGGCTATCAGGGCGGCCTGTCGGTGCTGGTGAAGATCCTGGACCGGATCTTCGAGACGCTGGACGCCGAGTCCAGCGAGACGGGCACGACGGACTACGCCTTCGACCTGACGCGATAGGCGTCTTTCCAGCCCGTCTGGAAAGACGCAGGGCTGCGACCGCAGCCCCGCCCCGCAAGGGGCGCAAGCCAAGCCGCCGGAGGTGGCCCGGCGACTGAGGAGCACGAAACACGCGGAGCGTTTCCCGCCGGTTCTGGAAATGCTCCGCGTGCCGCATGACGCAGGCCGGGCGCCCTGGCGCCACCCGGCCTGCCGGTCCTTCCCCGCGCCCGCCGGAGGCCCCCATGTCGCTTGCCGACAAACTGGCCGATGTCTTCAACGAACCCGCCTGCGACCGGAACCGGGCGAAGGATGCCGCGGTTCGGCGCAAGGGCTGCGGCAAGCCGTTGACGCCGGGGGCCGCCGCCGGTGGCTGCGCCTTCGACGGCGCCAAGATCGTGTTGCAGCCGATCACGGACGCCGCCCATCTGGTCCACGGGCCGCTGGCCTGCGAAGGCAACGGCTGGGACAACCGGGGCTCGCTCTCCTCCGGGCCGACGCTCTACCGCACCGGCTTCACGACCGACCTCTCCGAACTCGACATCATCATGGGCAGCGGGGAGAAACGGCTGTTCAAGGCGATCCGCGAGATCGCCGAGGCGCACCGCCCCGCCGCCGTCTTCGTCTACCAGACCTGCGTGCCGGCCCTGACCGGCGACGATGTGGAGGCGGTCTGCAAGGCGGCGGCCGACCGCTTCGGCCTGCCGGTGATCCCCGTCAACGTGCCGGGCTTCGTCGGCTCCAAGAACCTGGGCAACAAGCTGGCGGGGGAGACCCTGCTGGATCACGTCATCGGGACGATGGAGCCGGAGGTCACCACCCCGACCGACATCAACATCATCGGCGACTTCAACCTGGCCGGGGAGCTGTGGCAGGTGGAGCCGCTGTTCCGCCGCCTGGGCATCCGCATCCTGGCCCGGATGACGGGCGACGCGCGCTATGCCGAGATCGCCGGCGCCCACCGGGCGCGGCTGAACCTGATGATCTGCTCCATGGCGCTGATCAACGTGGCGCGCAAGATGGAGGAGCGCTGGGGCATCCCCTATGCCGAGGTCTCCTTCTACGGCATCGAGGACACCTCGGCCGCCCTGCGCACCTGCGCCCGCCTGCTGGTGGAGCGCGGTGCGCCGCCCGACCTGATCGGGCGGACCGAGGCCCTGATCGCGGAGGAGGAGGCGAAGGCCCGCGCCGCCATCGCCGTCTTCCGCCCGGCGGTGGAGGGGCGGCGGGTCCTGCTCTACACCGGCGGGGTGAAGTCCTGGTCCGTCGTCTCCGCCCTTCAGGAACTGGGGATGGTCGTGACCGGCACCTCCGTGCGCAAGAGCACGGAGGAGGACAAGGCCCGCATCCAGGAGATCATGGGCGAGGATGCCCACACCTTCGAGGCCATCCCGCCGAAGGAGATGTACCGCATGCTCAGGGAGAGCGAGGCGGACATCATGCTGTCGGGCGGGCGCAGCCAGTTCGTGGCGCTGAAATCCAGGACGCCCTGGCTGGACATCAACCAGGAGCGCCACCGCCCCTATGCCGGCTATGCGGGGCTGGTCGAGCTGGTGCGCGATCTCGCCACCGAGCTGGGCAACCCCGTCTGGGCCGAGGTGCGGGCGCCCGCCCCGTGGGAGCCCGGCTCCGGGGCGGAGCCGGCCGAGGCCCCCGGCACGACGCCGGTCCGGCTGCCGACGGCCGCGCACAGCCGCAACCCGCTGAAATCCTCTCAGCCGCTGGGGGCGGCGCTGGCCTTCATGGGGCTGGACCGGACAATGCCGCTGCTGCACGGCAGCCAGGGCTGCACCAGCTTCGCGCTGGTGCTGGCGGTCCGGCACTTCCGCGAGAACATCCCGCTTCAGACGACGGCGATGAACGAGGTGACGACGATCCTCGGCGGCGCCGACAATCTGGAGCAGGCGATCCACAATCTGCGGGACCGCGCGAAGCCGCGCGTCATCGGCATCGCCACCACGGCGCTGATGGAGACGCGCGGCGAGGACATCGCAGGCGACCTGCGGCTGATCCGGCAGCGCCGGCCGGAGTTCGCCGACACCCGGATCTGCCTTGTCTCCACCCCCGACTATGACGGCGCCATCGAGACGGGCTGGGGCAGGGCCGTCCACGCGATGGTGGAGGAGATGGTGCCGGCGGGGGCACCGGGGGCGGTCAATGCGCGGCAGGTCAACATCCTGCCCGGCTCCCACCTGACCGCCGCCGACATCGACGAACTGCGCGACATGGTGGCGGCCTTCGGGCTGGTCCCGGTCGTGGTGCCGGACATCGGGGGGTCGCTGGACGGCCACATCCCCGAGAGCTGGTCCGGGTCCACCAACGGCGGGGCGACGGTGGAGGATGTGACGGGCCTTGCCCGCGGCCGGCTGACCCTTGCCGTGGGCGAGCAGATGCGCGCCGCGGCCGAGGCGCTGGAGCGGCGGGCCGGCGTGCCCTTCCGCCTGCTGCCCTCGCTGACCGGCCTCCGGGCCACCGACCGGCTGGTGCGCGCCCTGCTGGAGCTTGCCGGCGGGGAGGTGCCGCCGGCGCTGAAGCGGCAGCGCAGCCAGCTCCAGGACGCGCTGCTGGACGGGCATTTCTATCTGGAGGGGCGGCGCGTCGCCGTGGCCGGCGATCCGGACCTGCTCTACGCCCTGTCCGGGCTGTTCCGCAGCCTGGGGGCGGAGATCAGCGTCGCCGTCGCCTCCACCGACCGCTCGCCGCTGCTGGCCCGCATCGAGGCGCCGACCGTGCATGTCGGCGACCTGGGCCTGTGCGAGACGCTGATGCGGGAGGCCGGTGCCGACCTGCTGGTCACCACGGCGCACGGGCGGCAGGCGGCGGAGCGGCTGGGCATCCCGCTGCTGCGCGCCGGCTTCCCCGTCTTCGACCGGCTGGGGCCGGCGCATCTCCGCCGCGTCGGCTACCGCGGCACCCGCGATCTGGTCTTCGAGGCGGCGAACCTGCTGCTCGACGCCCGGTCCCACCACCACGACACAAAGGGAGGCGGCCATGACGGCGCGTCGGTTGGCGCTCATTGAGGCGGACGACAGCTCGGCCCCCGCCGGCCGCGCGCCGGCGGCGGGGACGCTGCGCGTCGCCATCGCCACCCAGGACATGAAGTTCCTGAACGCCCATTTCGGCTCGGCCCGGACCTTCGCCATCTACGACGTGACGGCGGACAGCCGCCGCTTCGTGGAGGCGGTCGGCTTTTCCGACACCGCCGACGAGAGCGGCAGCCACCGCACCGACGGCGACGACCGGATCGGTCCCAAGGTGGCGGCGCTCCAGGGCTGCCACCTGCTGTTCGTGCTCGCCATCGGCGGGCCGGCGGCGGCCAAGGTCGTGGCGGCACGGATGCACCCCTTGAAGCTGCCGGCGCCGGAACCGATCGACGGCGTGCTGGCGCGGGTCCAGGCCATGCTGTCGGGCAATCCGCCGCCCTGGCTGCGCAAGATCCTGCACGCGGACCGGCCGCGCGACTTCACGGAGGACTGAGGCATGACCGACGCCCCGACGTACACCGCCTCGACGTACACCGCCCCGGCGGACACCGCCCAGACGGACACTGCCCCGACCGCCGTGGACAGCCCCTTCCTGACCGTGCTGGTCCGCCTGCTGCGGGCGGAGGACAGCCACGGGGCCTGGGAGCGCCGGTCCGATGCCGATCTTCTGGCCGACTACATCGTCACCCGCGAGGAGCGCCGGCTGATCCCCCTCATCGGCGATCCCGACCCCGATACGCTCTGGCGGGTGGAGAAGTTCTACGGTGCCGTCGGGCTGCGGATCGAACAGCTCACCGGGCAGGTCGCCTCCCCCATGATGAAGATGCACCATGAGGGCTTCGGCCGCGTGGTGCTGCTGGCGGGGCGGCTGGTCGTCCTCTCCCGCCACCTGCGCGATGTCCACCGCTACGGCCATGACAGCCTCGCCCGGCTGGAGGAGGCGGGGGAGACGGCCGCGCAGGAGGCCGCCGCCCTGATCCGCCGCTTCCCCGAGGTGGCGGACGCCTGATCCGCCGCCCCAACCAGTCCAGGAACCGACCATGAGCGACATCGATACCCTGAAGGCGGAGGTCAAGGCGCTGAACGCCCGCGCCACCCGCCTGAAGATGGACCTGCACGACCTGTCCGAGGACCTGCCGGTCGGCTGGGAGCGCATCCCGGTCGTGGCGGCCGAGTGCCACGCCGCCTATGATACCGGCGAGCGGAGCCGCTGACACACTGAGAGGGATTCCCAAGGCTGGCAATCCGTGATTCGATTCCCCATCGCGATGGGGAGGAGCGAATGCCAGCGGCGTTGCCGATCCGGGAAGACCTGAGCGCCAGCGAATTGCGTGCCCTGGCGCGGCGGGAGAGCAAAGGGCGGGTGGCGGCGCGGATGTTCGCGATCGCCCATGCCTTGGAGGGGGTGAGCCGGGCGGAAGCGGCGCGGCTGGCCGGCATGGACCGCCAAGCCCTGCGCGACGCGGTTGTGCGCTACAACGCGGAAGGCGTAGCCGGGCTCTACGACCGCCCGCTGCCCGGCCGGCCGGAGTGGCTGAGCGAAGGCGAGCAGGCGACGCTCAAGGCCATCATCCTCGCCGGCCCCGATCCCAAGCGGCATGGCTGCGTGGAATGGACCCTGCCGATCCTGTGCGAGGTGATCGCCGAACGCTTCGCCAAGACGCTGCATCCGGCCAGCCTGTCGCGCATCGTCCGCCGGCTCAACCTGTCGAAGCAGAAGACGCGGCCCCGCCATCCGCAGTCCGACGCCAAGACCCAGGCCGCCTTCCAAAAAAGGGGCTGCGCGAAGCCCTGAAGGCCGCAGGTGCCGCGCATCCGGAGCGTCGCCTTCAACTCTGGTTCCAGGACGAAGCCCGCATCGGCCAGAAGGGCCGCACCGCACACCGCTGGTGGGAGCGCGGGCAGCGCCCACTCGGGTTGTGCGACAAGCGTTTCACCTCGGCCTGGCTCTACGCCGCCGTCTGCCCAGCCAGCGGCGCCGACTTCGCGCTGGTGATGCCGACCGTCTCCACTGCCGTCATGAGCCTGTTCCTGGACGGCTTCTCCCGGAGCCTGGAACCGGACGTCCAGGCGGTGCTCGTGCTCGATCAGGCCGGCTGGCACGGAGCGCGGGCGCTGGTCGTCCCGGACAACATCACGCTGGTCCCGCTCCCGCCCTACAGCCCCGAACTCAACCCGGTCGAGCGCGTCTGGCTGTACCTGCGCGAGCGCTTTCTGTCCCACCAGATCCTGGACGACTACGACGCCGTCGTCCAAGCCTGCTGCGACGCCTGGAACGCCCTCACCGCCACACCAGAACGTCTACGCTCCCTCACCAGCTATCCGTGGCTCCCATGTGTCAATGCTTAGGCGCGGCGGTATAACAGGCTGCTGAAGAACCTCTTGGCCCCGTCTGACTACGCGTGATTCTCTCAGCCGGCGAGAATGCAGGCATAGGTGTCGGGATGCGTGGACGTCGGCCGGACCAGGACGGGATGTTCAGCTCCTGACGTGCCCCCTGAAATGCATCCGGGCTGAGGTAGAGTCCTCCACGAGGAGGACGGACCATCAGGAATAGCCGGTTCCATGCGGAGCAGATCAGCGGGGTTCTGACGGAGCAGGAGGCTGGGCAGCAGGCGGCGGAGGTGTGCCGACGGCACGGGATCAACCCGGCGACCTTGCTTCATATGGACGGTCAAGGACGGCGGGATGCACGTTCACGGCTATCGCATTTGCCCGAGGATGGTTCGGGCATAGTCGTCGGACCATCCGGCGCGTTTTCTGCGGAGGCGGATGGAATCCTGGTTGTTGGCGGAGCGGACGACGTTGAGTGCGAGTTTTCGGAGTGTGGCGAGGTTTTCCGGGCCATGGTCCTTGCGGTTACGGGCGCGGTCTTCGTCGAAGGAGGTGTCGAGCACCCAATGGACGGCGGCCTCGATGCTCCAGTGGGCGCGGACGGCGCGGGCGAGCGTCTTGGGCTCCAGCGCGGCGGAGGAGAGATAGAGGGTTCGGGTGGCGGTAGTGCGGCCGTCGGGGCTCGTGACCGTGCGTTCGACCAGGCCCAGGATCTTCAGGCCCGGCAGTACGGCCTCGTCGGGGAAACGTCGGTCGGAGGCGAGCCAGGCCACGTCGTGGCTTACCCAGTGGCGGCGCACCTCGATACGACCGTGGTCGGCATCGGTGGTGACATGGGGCACGGCCAGAACCGTTGCCGGGTCCGCGAAGTAGCGCTCAACCTCGGCCCGTAGCGCAGGGCGGTTGTCTTTCAGCGGAAAAAGCCAGTCGCCGCCCCGCTCCAGGATGGTCTGCGCCGTCCGCTCCTGCGCGTGCAGAGCGTCACCGGTTACCAGCACACCCTTGAGATCGAACAGTTCCAGCAACGCCCGCGCCGCCACGATCTCGTTCTCGCCCGCGGCCACCGCCCGCTGCCCCACGATCATCCGCGCGCCGGACGCAAACGCGCTCACCACATGTAGAGCCGAACGCCCCGCCGCCCGGTCGAAGGAGCGCCGTAGCGTCTTGCCGTCAATGGCCAGGACCCCGGCCCCATCCTCCCCCAGATGATCAAGGAACTGCTGGAAACAGCGGGAAAACGCCACCGGGTCCAGAAGCCGGAATACCCGTGAAAACGTGTCGTGGCTGGGCAGCCCGCCGGGAAGCTCGAGGAACTCCTCGAACAAGGCCCGCCGGTCCCGCGCGAAGGTCGCAAAGTCCACGCAGCTTTCCGCCCCGCAGATCGACGCCGTCAACGCAATCGTCAGAACATCCAGAAGAGCGTGACGCCGCGCATTCCCTGTCCGCGGATCGGGAAGACCTTGAAACGAAATCCGAAAAATTCCAGCCATCGACCCCTCCCATAAATCAGGGCCGACATACAGAATCCATTTCCCAACACCGCGCTACAAAACTTTCCCTAATGCGATTCCCGTGGATGCACGTTGGGGGCCACGCCCCCAACCAAAAACCCGCGGGAGGGCTGCTCCCGCGGGTTCTTCTCTCGTCCGGCAGGGCGCCTTGTCAGCCGGCGGCCTTGCCCTGGGCTTCCATCTCGTCCAGCAGCGCCTTGCGGGAGAGCTTGCCGATCATGGTCTTGGGCAGTTCCTCGCGGAATTCCACCTGCTTGGGCATCTCGATGGGGCTGAGCTTGTCCTTCAGGAACGCCTTCAGCTCCTCCGGCGTCATCTGCTGCCCCTCGCCCAGGCGGATATAGGCCTTCACGGTCTGGCCGCGGTAGGGGTCGGGCACGCCCAGGACGATGCATTCATGCACCGCCGGGTGCAGGTAGATCGCCTCTTCCACGTTGCGCGGATAGACGTTGTAGCCGCCGGCCAGGATCATGTCCTTGATGCGGTCCACGATGTAGGTGTAGCCGCGCTCGTCCATGTAGCCGACGTCGCCGGTGTGCAGACGGCCGTCCACGATGGTGTTCGCCGTCTCGTCCGGGCGCTTCCAGTAGCCCTTCATCACCTGCGGGCCGCGGATGCAGACCTCGCCCCGCTCGCCCAGGGCCACGGGCCGGGAGCGGTCCTCCAGGCTCATGATCTCGATGACGGTGCCGGGCAGCGGCATGCCGATGGAGCCGGGGACGCTGGCGTCGGGCGGATTGATGGTGGCGACGGGCGAGCTTTCGGAGAGGCCGTAGCCCTCCACCAGCTTGCAGCCCGCGATCTCCTCGAACTTCGCCTTCACCTCCACGGGCAGCGGCGCGCCGCCGGAGTTGCACAGCTTGATCGAGGAGAGGTCGTACTTCTCGCGGTGCTTGTGGTTGTTGATCGCCGTATAGATCGTCGGCACCGCGGGGAACAGGGTAGGCTTCTTCCTGTCGATCGTCTCCAGCACCTGGTCCAGATCGAAGCGCGGCAGCAGGACGATCTCCCCCCCCTTGTAGATGGTGAGGTTCATCACGCAGGTCATGGCGAAGACATGGAACAGCGGCAGCACGCCCAGCATGCGCTCCGCCCCGTCCACGGCTTCCGGGAACCACAGCGCCGCCTGCACCGTGTTGGCGTAGATGTTGGCGTGCGTCAGCATCGCCCCCTTCGGCACGCCGGTGGTGCCGCCGGTGTACTGCAGGACGGCCACGTCCTCCACCGGGTCGATGGCGACGGGGGTGAAGCGCCCGTCGTTGGCGGTCAGCTCGCGGAAGCGGACATGGTGCGCATCGTGCGGGATGAGGGCCAGATCCTGGCGGCGGACGAAGGGGAACAGCCAGTTCTTCGGGAACGGCAGCACGTCCGCCATGGGGCAGACGACGATCTTCTCCAGCCGCGTCTCCACCAGCATGCGTGCCAGCTTGGTGTAGGTCGCCTTGACGTCCAGCGTCACCATGATGGTGGCTTCGCTGTCGTCGATCTGCTTGGCGATCTCGCGCTCGGCATAGAGCGGGTTGAAGTTGACGACGGTGCCCCCGGCCTTCAGCACGCCGAAATAGGCGATCACGAAATAGGGGGTGTTGGGCAGGAACAGGCCGACGGTACGGCCCTTGCGCACGCCCAGGCCCTGCAGGCCCTTGGCGAAGCGGTCGACCAGCGCGGAAACCTGACGGTAGGTGTAGCGCTTGCCCAGGAATTCGAGGAAGGGCTTGTCGCCGTAGCGGGCCACGGCATCGTCGAACAGCGCGATCAGCGACCGCTTGGGGATGTCGGCATGCCAGTCCACCCCCTGGGGATAGTGCCGTTCCCATACATGGTCGGTCTGCTGCATGCTGGCGGCCGCATCGGCCATCTTGGTCACTCCCACTCCCGGAGACGCCGCTTCCTTCAGAAGCGCGGCTTGATCCCTATATCTGCAAGTCCGCTAACCATCTCAAGAAAATACTGGCCTCCCTCACCGGATGGACAGGGCCGTCCGCAGGATGGTGCGTCGCACAAAGACCTTCGCCAACGGGGTAGAGAAGACCAAGGGATGGGCAGTCCAGCCCGGAACGGGCCAAGGTGCCGCGCGGGGTAGCCCCCATGGCCCGCTGCAAAAACGTAGTGGCGGCGGAGGCTCCTCTGTGCAACTATTTGGTCCAGGCAACCGGAACCGCACCCTGCGGGGCGGCGGTCCGCAGGACTGGCAAGGGTCGACTCGCTTGTCGCACTATGACTTTCCCTCCCCCTCCGGACTGGACGGTCCGCCCGTCCGGGCCACCGTCAAATGGTTCAACGGCGTCAAGGGCTTCGGGTTCGTCGCCCCGGCCGACGGAACGCCGGATGCCTTCCTGCACGCCTCGGTGCTGAGCCGTGTCGGCCTCTCCGATCTGGCCGAGGGGGCGGAGGTGATGGTGGTCATCGGCCCCGGACCGAAGGGGCCCCAGGTCATCCGGCTGGTGGACGTGATCGGCGGCGGCTCGCCCCGGCGGGAACGCCCGGCCCCGTCCCGCGCCGCCCCCGGCGGCCCGGAGGTCGAACTGGAGGGCTCGGTCAAGTGGTTCAAGGACGACAAGGGCTTCGGCTTCGTCACCACCGATGACGGCGGCAAGGACGTGTTCGTCCACAAGAGCATCCTGCGCCGCGCCGGGCTGGAAAGCCTGCAATCCGGGGAGCGCGTGCTGATGCGCGTGACCGAGGCGCCGAAGGGCCGCGAGGCCACCTGGATCCAGCTTCTGGACTGACAGAGGCCCCCGCCAGCGGAAACGTCACGCCGCCGGGATGTGACGGCGCGGATACCTGACCCCAGAGGTCCGGTGTAGCCCAGAGGTCCGGTGTCCGAGGCCGGCTGCCATTCTCCGTCAGCAGCCCACCGTCAGCCGCCCGTGCCCTCCGGCATGCCCGCCGGTGCGGCGGTGTCCGACCGGGCCGTCTCCGCCCGGGAGGGGGCCGCTCCGGTGGGGGGCGTCGCCTCCCCGTCCGCTACGGCCGCGGTGTCGGGCGGGCTGCCCGCCTTGGGCGGGATCAGGCGTCCGCGCATCTCGTCCAGCACCGTGCCCTCCCAGAGCGTGATGCCGTAGACATAGGCGGCGCGGCCGATCATGTGCGAGGCCACGGGCGCCGTCACCACCAGGAAGGCGATGGCCGCCACGGCGCGGGCGGCGACGGACACCTCCGCGAAGTAGAGGGCGACCGCCAGCAGGATCATGCCCGCCCCCAGCGTCCCCGCCTTGGAGGAGGCGTGCATCCGGATCAGCACGTCCTGCAACCGCACGATCCCCAGGGCGGCGACGAAGCAGAAGAAGGCGCCGCCCAGCACCAGCAGGCCGGCAACGGCCTGCACGATCTCATGCGCGGTCATGCGACGCCCCCTTCCCCTCCGGCTGCGGATCGGCCGCGGCGGGACTTCCGGTGCCCGGGCGCAGATCGCCGCCGCGCTGTTCCACGAAGCGCGCATAGGCGACGGTGCCGAAGAAGGCCACCAGCGCCAGGGCGATGGCGGCGTCCACGAACACGGCCTTGCCGTCCCAGAGCGCGTAGAGCGCGATGAAGGCCACCGCCAGCAACCCGAACAGGTCCAGCGCCACGATGCGGTCGGGCAGCGTCGGGCCGCGCAGCAGCCGCACGACGCACAGCACGAAGGAGACCAGCATCACCAGCATGCCCAGATCCACGCAGAGGGCGAGGAAGGGGGTCATGGTGCCGATGCCGGGGGGCATGAGGTCCAGGCTCATCGCATGAACTCCAGGATGCGGCGCTCCATCGTGTCCTTGGTCTCCTGCTTCAGCCGCTCGGGATCGTCCACGAACATGGCGTGGATGTAGAGCGTGCGCCGGTCGGGGGAGACGTCCAGGCTGAGCGTGCCGGGCGTCAGCGTGATGCAACAGGCGAGCAAGGTGATCTCGGCATCACTGCGGGCGTCCAGCGGCATGGCGATGACGCCGGGCCGCGCCCCGATGCCGGGCGAGAGCACCGCCTTCGCCACGCGGATGCTGGACAGCCACAGCTCCTTGAGGAACCAGAAGAAGAAGCCCACCCCGCCCCACAGGCGCCTGAAGAAACCATCGTCCGGGAACATCGGCCGGACGATGAACAGCACCAGATGCCCCAGCGTCAGCCCGACCAGCAGGCCCGCCAGACTGAAGTCCCCGTTCACCCCCATCCAGGCGATGGCGAGCAGGATGTTCAGCAGCAACAGCGTCATGGCAGCGCCTCCGCCGTGGCAGGCAGCCCCCGCCCCAGGACGGCGCGGATATAGGGCTCGGGGTGCATCAGCTCGGCCGCGGCGTCGCGCGCCAGGGCCATCACCGGCTCGGCGAACAGGCCGATGCCGACCGTCAGGCCGGACAGCAGCACCAGCGGGGCCACCAGCGCGAAACGGCCGCCGGGCGGCAGCGATACGGTGCCGGTGGCGGCCCCGGCCGGATGCGGCTTCCAGAACAGCTCGGCCCAGATGCGGCCGACCAGCCACATGGTCAGCAGGCTGACCACCAGGGAGACCGCGACGATGACATAGGCCTGCCGCTCCAGGCCGGCTTCCAGCAGGACCAGCTTGGACCAGAAGCCGGAGAGCGGCGGAAAGCCCGCGAGCGAGGCCAGCGGCACGAACATCACCACGGCCAGCAGCGGCGCCGCCTTGAACAGCCCGCCCATCGCCGGCAGCTCGTGGCTGCCGGTCAGCCGCCGGGCCAGGCCCGCGCCCAGGAACAGGTTGGTCTTCACCACGATGTCGTGGACCAGGTAGAAGACGGCACCGGCAATGGCCAGCGGCGTATAGAGCGCCAGCCCCATCACCATGTAGCCGATATGCGCCACCACCTGCCAGGAGAAGGCCCGGCGCAGGTCTGACACCGCGAGCGACCCCAACACCCCCGCCGCCATGGTCAGGCCGGCGATCCACAGCATCAGCCCGTGGGTGTAGCCGACATCGCCGACGAAGATCAGGGTGAAGGTGCGCAGCAGGGCGTAGACGCCGACCTTGGTCAGCAGCCCGGCGAAGATCGCCTGCACCGCCACGGCCGGGGTGTGGTAGCTGGCCGGCAGCCAGAAGAAGAGGGGAAATACCGCTGCCTTCATGCCGAAGGCGATGATGAACAGCACGGCCACCGTGGTGACCGTCCCCGGTGCCTCCACCGTGCGCAGGCGCAGGGCGAGGTCCGCCATGTTCAGGGTGCCGGTCATGCCGTACAGCAGCGCCACCGCCATCAGGAAGGCCGCCGTGGCAATCAGGTTCAGCAGGGCATACTTGACGGCGCCGTCGATCTGGTCGCGGCGACCGCCCAGGGCCAGCAGCATGAAGCTGCTGATGAGCATCACCTCGAACCAGACATAGAGGTTGAACAGGTCGCCGGTGACGAAGGAGCCGCAGACGCCCACCATCAGCACCTGGAAGACCGGGTGGAAGCCGTTGCGCTCCCGCACCGGGTCGATGTCCCCCAGGGCGTAGACGGCGGCGGCCACGGCCATGACCGAGGCCACCAGCACCATCACCGCGGCCAGCCGGTCGGCCACCAGGGTGATGCCGAAGGGAGCGGGCCAGTTGCTCATCTGCGCGGCGGTGATGCCATGCTCCGCCACCTGCCCCAGCAGCAGGGCGGCGCAGATCACCAGCAGCACCGACCCGGCGAGCGAGACGGCGCGCTGCGCCTTCACCCGGCCCCAGAGCAGGCCGCACAGGGCCGCCGTCGTCAGCGGCACCAGGATGGGGGAGACGACCAGCCAGGCGACCATCACGCCGCCTCCCGCCTGCGGGCGTCGGCCATCTCACCGGCATCAGCGGCGGGTCCCGCTTCCGGGGGCTCGGCCACACGCATGCCGTCGCTGTCCAGCGTCCCCAGTTCCTGATAGGCGCGGTAGACCAGAGCCAGAGCGAAGGACAGCAGGCCGAAGCCGATCACGATGGCCGTCAGGATCAGGGCCTGCGGCAGCGGATTGGAATAGGGTTCGGCCAGGACCTTGGCCTCCGGCCCGATCAGCGGCGGCAGGCCCAGCGACAGCCCGCCGACCGTGAGGATCACGAGGTTCACCGCATTCGACAGCAGGATCACGCCGAACACGGCGCGCAGCACGTTGCGGGACAACAGGAGATAGACGCTGCCGGCGACCAGGACGCCGATGACGAAGGCCATCACCACTTCCATGGCTTACTGCTCCTCCATCAGCGCCTGCACCATGGCGACGATGGCGCCGACCACGACCAGGAAGACGCCGACGTCGAACAGCACCGGCGTACCGATAGCGAACGCCTTCTCGCCCGTCTCGGTATAGGTCACGTACCAGGCCCCGGTCATGAAGGGCAGCGGCCCGCCCACCTTGAACAGCGCGAACAGTCCCGAGCCGATGGCGAGGGCGAGCCCGGCCGCCAGTACCTTGCGCGGGTCCGCGACCAGGATGCGGCGCATCTCCTTCGCGCCGAAGGCCAGCCCGTGCAGCGCCACGGCCACCGCCGCGATCAGCCCGCCGATGAAGCCGCCCCCCGGTTCGTTGTGGCCGCGCCACAGGATGAACAGGGCGAAGACCAGCATCAGGGCGATCAGCATGCGGGTCGCCGTCTGAAGGATGAGGGAGTGGATCATCGCGGCTCTCCGGCGCTGTCCAGGGCGGGGCGGGGTCCGGCCAGCGGACGGTCGGGCGGGTCGGCCGGCAGACTGTCCGGGGGTCTGTCGTCGGCGTCCGGCCGGCCGATGCGGGCCTTCAGCAGCGCATAGACGCCCAGCCCGGCCACCGCCACCACGCTGATCTCGCCCAGCGTATCGAAGGCGCGGAAGTCCACCAGGATGACGTTCACGACGTTGCGGCCGAAGCCCTCAAGGTAGCTCTTCTCCGCGAAGAAGCGGGTGAGGTCCAGTTCATAGGGCACCGACACCACCGCCAGCACGATGGCCGTCGTGACGGCGCCGACGGCCACGGCGACCACGGCGTTGCGGGCGCGCTCACCGACCGTCCCGTCCTCGGCCCGCCGGAAGGAGGGCAGCTTCGCCAGCACCAGCACGATGATGATGACGGTCAGCGTCTCCACCATGAGCTGGGTGATACCCACGTCGGGGGCGCCGTAGACCAGGAAGAACATGGCGATGGAGAGGCCGACCACCGACAGGGAGACGATCGCCCCCAGGCGCGAGCGGGCCAGGATCGTGCCGACCGTGCCGACCACCATCAGCCCGGCCATGAAGAGACCGAGATAGGCGATCTCCGGCGGCAGGGCCGGAAACCGCAGCCCGTCGCGCAGCAGCAGCGTGGCGCCGGGCAGGATGGCGAGCGTCAGGAAGGAGGCCAGCATGTAGTCGCGCAGCCGACCGGTCTGGAGCCGCCGGGTGGTCGCCTCCGCCAGCGCCTGGAGGGCGGCCAGGATATGGTCCCAGGCGGCGTCCACGTTGATCCGGCTGGCACGCGCCAGGGCCGCCAGCGCCCGCTTGACCCGCGCCAGCCCGAGGAACAGCCCGAGGCCCAGGGCGATGGTGAGGGCCGAGAGGCCGAGCGCGGGGCTGAACCCGTGCCAGAGATAGAGGTCGAACGGCACCGGGCGCCCGGCCACGGCGACGGCCACGGCGCCGAGCAATCCCTCCCCCAACCCCGTCTCCGGGATGGCGCCGAGACCGAAGGCGAGACCCAGGCCCGCCAGCACCACCGGGCCGAGCCAGAGCGCCGGCCCGCCCTCATGCGCTCCGGCCGCGAGCGCCGACGGCGCGCCGGTGAAGGGCTTCCAGAAGACGAGCCCGGCCGCACCCAGCATGGTGGCGTTGGCGAGCACCATGCCGGCGATCACCAGCAGGCCCAGGCCGCCGGCCTCCAGCATGCCCGTATACATGAACTCCTTGCCGATGAAGCCGAAGAAGGGCGGCAACCCGGCCATGGAGAGGGCAGCGAGCGCGATGGCGACGCCGGTCACCTTCATGGAGGACCACAGCCCCGACAGCTCGCTCAGGTCGCGTCCGCCGGCCCCGTGATCGACGGAGCCCGCGCCCATGAAGAGCGAGCCTTTGTACAGGCTGTGCGCCAGCAGGAAGGCGGCATAGGCCTTGATCGCGTACTCCGTGCCCAGCCCGACCAGCATGGTCAGGGTGCCCAGCGCCATCAGCGTCGTGTAGGCCAGCACCCGCTTGAGATCGGTGGAGCGCAGCGCCATCAGACCGCCCCAGAGTGCCGTGACGGTGCCGAAACCGGCCAGGGTCAGCATCCAGACCTCGGTCCCGCCCAGCGTCGGGTTCAACCGCGCCAGCAGATAGACACCGGCCTTCACCATGGTGGCGGAGTGCAGGTAGGCGCTGACCGGGGTCGGGGCGTCCATGGCGTTGGGCAGCCAGAAATGGAAGGGCACCTGCGCCGACTTGGTGAAGGCGCCGACCAGGACCAGCACCAGGATCGGCAGATAGAGCGCGTGCGCCCGCAGGTCCACGCCGGATGCCTCGATCCCCGAGAGGGTCCAGGTGCCTCCGGCCATGCCCAGCAGCACCAGCCCCGCCAGCAGCGCCAGCCCGCCGGTGGCGGTGACCAGCAGCGCCTGCACGGCCGAGCGGCGCGAGCGCGCATCCTCGTGGTTGAAGCCGATCAGGAGGAAGGAGGTGATGCTGGTCATCTCCCAGAAGACGAACAGCGTCACCACGTCGTCGGCCAGGACCAGTCCCAGCATCGACGCCATGAAGGCAATGATGAACAGGTAGAAGCGGCCGAGCTGCGGGTGGCCCTCCAGATAGCCGCCGGCATAGATCACGACCAGCGTGCCGATCCCCAGGATCAGCAGCGCGAACAGAAGCGACAGTCCGTCCAGGCGGAAGGCCAGCTCGACCCCCAGCGACGGCACCCAGGGCACGGCCTGGAGCACCACCTCCCCCGCCCCCACGGCGGGAAGGAAACTGGCGAACCAGAGAGTGACAGCGGCAGGAACAGCGGCAAGCAGCCAGTGCGATATTCCGGGAAGGGCGCGATGCACAGTCGGCGCGATCGCCGCCAGCAGGAAGATCACCAGCACCGCTGTCAGCATCAGCCCTTTTCCCCTCTCCCGTCACGCCCGTCCGTGCCCCGGCCGGGTTCCCTGTCCTGGTCCACCGTTACGGCCGGCCAACGGAAAGCCTGACCGGCACCCGGAGGGCGACCGGCGGCGTCCTTTCACCTTGATCCGGCTGCCGCGGGGCGCCGCCCGCGGCCGGTGGGTCCGGCGCGCGGCAATACGGACCTGTCCCGCACCACCCCGTGCCTGGTTGTCGCCTATATGGGGGTGGCGCGCTCCGGATCAACCCAAATCCAGAGCCGGACAACGCCACTAAAGACGGAATAATCCCTGGCGTCGCCCTCTCGGCACCGATACGGCATCTGACCCCGCCCTTCCCGAAGACACGCGGGCCGCCGGCATCACCTCGGCGCCGCGTCCTCTCATCCGGCGGCGGGCAGGGTCAGGCCGATGGCGCCGCGCAGGAACGGGCTGGTCTGGACACCGAGATAGGCGGCATAGAGGGCCAGCATCACCAGCCCCTCCCAGCGTTTGATCCGCGACGAGGTCACCGCGAACAGGATCAGCAGCAGGGTCACCGCCACCATCACCCAGGTGTCGAAGGCCGCGATCTGCGGCGGGGCCGGGATCGGCTTCACCAGCGCGGTCACGCCCAGGATGCCGAAGACGTTGTAGATGTTGGAGCCGATGATGTTGCCGAAGGCCAGTTCGGGCTGCCGGCGCAGCGCCGCCATGACCGAGGTCACCAGTTCCGGCAGAGAAGTGCCCACGGCCACCAGGGTCAGGCCGATCACCTCGTCGGAGACACCGACCCTCTCGGCCAGCACGATGGCGCCACCGACCAGCAGGTCGGCACCGAAGATGATCGCCGCCAGCCCCCCCAGCGCCATCAACACCCCCGGCAGCAGACCTGTGGACGGGATGGTCGCAGCACCGTCGGCGTGCTGGGCATGGCCGGTCGCCGCGATCTCCACCTGCTCGGTGCGATAGGCCCAGTAGATATAGCCGGCGAGCAGCAGGACGAAGACGCCGCCGACGATGCGGTCGAACGATCCGATCAGACAGAAGGCGGTGGCTAGCACGGCCGCGGCCACCGCCACGAAGCCGTCCCGCCGCAGCGCACCCCTGTCCACCGGAACCGGGATGATGGCTGCCGCGAGCCCCAGGATCAGCAGGATGTTGGCGATGTTGGAGCCGACCACGTTGCCGACGGCGATGCCGCTGGAGCCCTGGAGCGCGGCCTGCACGCTGGCCATCAGTTCCGGGGTCGAGGTGCCGAACCCGACCAGGGTCAGGCCGATCAGCAGGGGCGACACCCCCAGCCGCTTCGCCACGGCCACGGCACCGCGCACAAGGAATTCGCCGCCGGCCAGGAGCAGCAACAGGCCAGCCAGAATTGAAAGATAGATCATGTCCGCCGTTCCGCCGTCTTCCGTCCGGGAATAGCCGGCCACGGAAGACCGCGGCCGACGCTTAGATTGGGCGGGCGGACAGAATTCCAAGACCGGATGATCACACCCCGCCGGGGATTACTCCAGGCAGGGCATGACCGTCATTTCCGCACAGGGGATCAGCCGCGGCCCGCCAGAATGCTGACGGTGCCCGGAGCGGTCCGCGCGAAGCGGTCCGGATCGGCCTGATCTTCGACCCGGGCCGGCGGCAGCGCGTAGCGGCCCGGCACCGAGGCACGGACGAGATAGACCAGCCGGAAGCCGCCGTCCGCGGGCAGCGGGTCCAGGGCGGCGGTGAAGCGTCCCTCCTGGAATTCGGCCTGTGCCGTCTCCGACAGGGTGCCGATCCACGACAGGTCGCCAAGCTGGCTGCTGCCGGCCAGCCTGAGCGTCTCCCCTGCGAAGCCGGCGGGCAGCGTGTCCACCACCTGCACCGGGCCGGTCACGGGCTGGGTCGCACGGCCTTCCAGCACGACGGCCAGCAGGTCGCCAGGGCGCAGCTTGGCCAGATCCACCGGCCGGCCACGCCGGTCCAGGATGGTGCGGGTCAGCTCGAACCCGTTCGCCGCGGCCTCGGGTTCCCCGGCGGGCAGGCCCACGGCCGTCACCGAGCGGTGCAGCGGTCGCTCGCCCGTGTTCTCCACGGTGAGGCTCCCGGTGCCGGGCGGCAGCCGGCGCAGCAGGGGGCGTTCGCGCTGTTCGACCGTGCCGTCCACGCTGACGCTGAAGCCGTCGGAGCGGGCCGCCAGTTCGCGGGCCGCCAGGATCAGCCAGGCCCGCTCCTGCGCGCTGGTGCGGCCAGGGTCGCGCAACAGGCCGCGCACGGCCGCCACTTCCGCCGCCAGACGCTCGGGATCGGCGCCGCCGGCCGCCAGCAGCGCCAGCGCCCCGGCACGGTCGCGCAGATCGCTGCCATAGTCGCGCACAGGCACCGGCGTGGTGCGGGCCGCCTCCAGGTCGAGCTGGGCGAAGGCCCCGGCCGCCCGCTCGCCGTCGCCCAGCAGGGCGAAGGCGCCGGCCACCTGGGCCCGGGCCAGCCGGGTCGGCAGCTTGGCGAAATGCGTCTCGTAGAAATAGCGGACAGGCGCCGCGTCGATGACCTTCGCCCGCGCTGCCGCGTACAGGGCATAGGCGCGGCCGGGCAGGTCCGCCTCGTCCACCCAGGCGTTGCCGATGGTCCGCACCAGCCAGTCCAGGCCGCGGCGGTAGCCCGCCTCCGGCACGGCATGGCCGGCCTCCCGCGCCCGGGTCAACACGTCCAGCACGAAGGCCGTCAGCCAGGGATCGGCCGGGCCCTCCAGCGTCCACTGGGCATAGGCGCCGTCGCCGCGCTGGCGCATCACCAGCCGGTCGATCAGATCGCCGACCCGCTGCTTCAGCGCCTCCTCCGACAGCAGGCCCAGCTCCCGCACCTCGGTCCCGGCGACGAGCAGGGGCAGCAGGCGCGCGGCCATCTGCTCGGCCGAGCCGTGGCCGCGGGGATCGACGGTCAGCAGCAGCGCCGCCATGTCGAAATCGTCCCACGGCCCCACGCTGAGGGCGACCGTGGCACCGTCGGGCAGCAGCCCTTCGGCGACCTGTGGCGTGGCCGCGACACTGCCGCCGGGCGGAAGCTCGCCGGACAGGCTGCGCGCCACCGGCCCGCGGACCGGGCGGACAACGACCGGGACCGTCCGCGAGAGCGCGAAGCCCTCCGGACCGGTGACGGTCAGGGTCAGCGCGCCTTCCCCCGCCGCGGTCGCGGTCAGGGTTCGGTTGGCGGTGACACGGCGGCCGCGCTGCACCGACTTGAACTCGATGGTGCCGTTGTCGATGGCGACCGGCCCCTCGGCGACGAGGCTGGCCATGTAAGACCCCCGCGGACCGGCCACGTTCTCAAGGCTGAGGCGCAGGGACACGCTGTCGCCCACGGCGAGCACGCCCGGCAGCTCGAAGCCGGCGACCACCGGGTCGCGCACCTCCAGCCCCGCCTCGCCGCGGCCGAGCTTGTCGGCGCTCCAGGCGATGGCGGTCAGACGCAGCGACGCCTCGGCTTCCGGCAGCCGCACCGGCACCTCGGCCCTGCCGTCGGCCCCGACCGTGACGATCCCGGAATAGAGGGTCACGGGAGCATCGGATGCGGCGGTGGCCTGCGGCGCCGGCCGGGCCACCGGACGGCCTTCGTCAGGGGCGGCCGGGTCCGCGCCGGCGGCCGTTTCAAGCAGACGTCCGTAGACGTCGCGGATCTGAACGGTCAGCCGCCGCTTGCCCAGAAACCATGCGGCCGGATCGGGGCTGGCCGCGGTGCCGGCGGCAACCAGCGAGCGGCCGGCGCCGAACAGGACCAGATGCGCCGGCTGGCCGGGGGTCAGTCCCGTCACGGTGACCGGCACGCTCAGCGGTGCGCCGGAACGGGCCTGCTCCGGCGGCGCGATCTCTACCCCCAGGGTCCGCGGCGCCGGGTCCAGCCCGACCCAGGCGACCCCGACCGCGCGGCGCGGCAGCGTCCGGCGGCCGGGATCGGCCGGCGCGAAGGCGGTGGCGAGGACATAGGCGCCCGATGTCAGGTCGGGGGCGAGGGGCAGGTCGAGGAAAGCCCCCTCGGCGCCGACGGCCTGGGTCACGGTGTGGCGGACATTGCGGTCCGCGACCGTCACCAGCACGGTGGAATCGTAGGGCGGGCGCACGAAGACGCGGGCGGTTCCACCGGGCTGGTGCAACGGCTCCATCACGGCGAGATCGACCGCATCGGGCATGTCGCCCAGCTTGGCGCTGACCCACCAGCCGGCGGAGAAGCGGACGGAGGACGCCGTGCCGCTGACCGGATCGAACACCTCCAGCCGGTAGCGGCCGGCCTTCACCTGCTCCTCGATCACGCCCGGCCGGTCGGCCTCCACGTCCAGGGTGCCGCCGGTCAGCCGGCGGTCCTTCACCGTGGCACGGTAGTCCCAGCGGCCGTCGGCCTCGTACCACTGGTAATCGTAATCCTCCTCGTACAGCTCCCAGGACAGGTCCTCGCGGGCGAGGCGCTGGCCGTCGGGGGCCAGGGCCACGATGTCGAAGGAGACGGTCGCCCCTTCCGGTACGGCATCGCCGGCGAAGCTGGGGCGGATGCCCAGGGCGAAGGCGCGGTTGTCCACCGGCAGCACCAGCTCGCGCACGGCCGGACGGCCGCCGGTATCATAGACCGTGGCGCGCAGCACCGCCTCCAGCGGACGGCTGGTCTCCGGCAGCGGGGCGATGTCCAGGGCGGCGCTGGCGCCACCGTCGCCGCGGGTGACGAATCCCGGAAGGGCACGGCGCTGCGGTTCCAGATCCTCCTGCGCCAGCCCGAACCGGAACTCCTCATAGCCCGGATAGGGCTTGGCGGCGGGGCGCAGGGTCAGCGCCAGCTCGCCCGGCAGCCCGGAAGCCGCACCGGAGCCGGGCAGCCGGGCCCGCATGTAGAGGGTCGCCTTGCCGTCCGCGGCGATGCGGCGGCGGTCGGCATTGAGGGAGAGGTCGAGCCGGGCCGGCGCCACCTCGCCGACCTGGAACTCGGCGCGGCCGATGGCCGGACCGTCGGGGCGCTCGTGGGCGGTCAGGCTCCAGCGGCCGGCGGGGGCGGTGGCCGGCAGGTCAAGATCGGCGGAATAGCCGCCCTCGCCGCCGTCGGTCAGGGCCAGCCGGGCAGTCTCCAGACCGTCAGGGCGGGACAGACGCAGCGTCAGCGAGCGGCCGGTCACGGCGCGGGCGTCGGGGTCGCGCAGCAGCGCCGTCAGATGCACCGTGCCGCCGGGCCGGTACGCCGTCCGGTCGGTCGCCAGCCAGGCGTCCAGCGGCCCGGGCTCGGCCCGCCCGCCGGCGCCGCGGGTGCCCAGCTCCACGGCCGGGGTGCCGAAGTCCAGCAGGGAGAAGTCGCCGCCCTGGGCGGTGGCGAACAGGGCCTGCGGCGCCTTCTCCCCGTCGCTCAGCAGCGCGGGGTCGAAACGCGCCAGACCGTCGGGGCCGGTGACGGCCCGGCCCAGCTCCTGGTTGCCGCGGGCGACCAGGCGCAGTTCAACCCCCGGCAGCGGGTCGGCGGTGCCGAGGCTGCGGGCGAAGACGAACAGGCCGTTGCCGGCGCGGAAGCTGGTCAGCCCGATGTCGGAGACGACGAACCACTGGGTCGCGCGCAGGTCCCAGGCGCTGACCGGCAGGGCCGCGTTCTCCGCCACCGCGACATAGACACCCGGCGGCAGCGCGCCCAGCGCCTGATCGATCGGGAACGGGGTGACGACGGTGCGGTTCGGCGTGTTGCCGACCGTCATCTCGCCCTTCCAGACGATTTCCGCCTTCTCGTCCAGCAGGATGCCGATGTCGAAGTCGGTCAGGCTCTGGTTCATGCGCCCCCAGTAGATGCGCTCGACCAGGGCACGGTCGTTGATCCGCATGATCTGGAGCCGGGCACGCTCGACGTTCACGGTGCGCAGCGGCAGCCCCTCGGCGCCGACGCGCGGCAGGATGTACCCCTGGCCGCGGAAGGTCAGCATCGGCTTGCGGTCGGGAACCGCGACTTCGCGCGTCACCGGCTCGGCCAGGGACTCCGTACCGTCGGCGGTCGGCAGCCCGGCCCCCAGGGTGACGGTGAAGCGCTGGCCGTGGCCCAGCCCCTCCAGGCAGAGGTCGCGGTCACGCGCCACCACCGTATGGTCGGCGGCGGGAGCGACATTGACGAACCTGCCCAGGTCGGGCGCGCCGCGCCGCGGCCGCGGCAGGTCCCGGTTGAAGCGGAAGCAGACCTGCGGACGGTCGCGCTCGGCCGCCACCTCCACCCCGGTGATGCCGAAGGCCGCCGGTACGGGCGGTTTCGAGTCGGCCTTCGGGGCGGCAGCCGGAGGCGGGGCCGGCCGACCGGCGGGACCCGGGCCGGAAATCTGGGCCACCGCCCCGCCTGCGGTCAGGCAGGCGGCGATCAGGAGCGAGGCGAGGGTGAGACGCGGCGGAAAGCGCTTCATGGGTGTGGCGGACAGGATGAGGTCTCGTCGGGGTGGGGAACCGGGGAACGGGCAGGCACATGTCGGAGAACGCACGGCAGGGCCGACCGTGCGGGGCGCACAGGACGCTCCGGCCTGAACGGAACTGTAGGCTGGGGCGACACTTCCTTGTAGGGCATACTGGTGAGATGAACGATCCTGGCTTGGCTATTTGCGCCTCCGCAACGCAGCATGCAAGCGCTGCCCCGGCTTTGCCCAGAGATCGCCACGACCATTCCGGAGGCTGAGGGGATGAACGACTGTCCCGATCCCGTCCCCGCCCCCGGCCCGCAGGGGCACAGGCCGGCGGAGCTGCCGCTGACCCTGCGCCTCGGTCTGCTGGCCCTGGCCCTGGGGGCGTTGCTGCACCCCGCCCTCTGGAACGGCTTTCCGGTCGTCTTCTTCGATACCGGCGGGTATCTGATGCGGGCCCTGGAGATGGAGCTGGAACCCGGCCGCTCCCTCTTCTACGGACTGTTCCTCCAGGCCGCCTCGCTGCGCTGGCTCAGCCTCTGGGGGCCGGTTCTGGTCCACGGTCTGGTGGTGTTGTGGCTGCTGCGGCTGACCCTGCGGACCCTGCATCTGCCCTTCGGCACTGCCACGCTGGCGGGAACGGCGGCGCTGCTGGCGGGACTGACGGCCCTGCCCTGGTTCACGGCCCAGCTCATGCCCGACGTGCTGGTGCCGGTGGCGGTGCTCTGCCTCTGGCTGCTGGGATTCCGCTGGGACCGGCTGGGACGGTGGGAGCGGGCCGGGGTCGCCGGAATCGGGATGCTCGCCCTGCTCTCCCACATGTCCACCATGGCGCTGGGGCTGGGGCTGGTGGTCGGGATTGCGCTCCTGGCGCCGCTGGCCCGCGGGGGCGATCCCCTGGGCCGGCCGCGGCCGGGGCCGCCGGCGCTGCTGGTGGCGGCAAGTCTGCTGCTGATGCCGCTGCTGCATCTGGGGCTGGTCGGACAGGCCACCTACACGCCGGGCGGCCCCGTCTTCGTCTTCGGCCGGCTGGTGCAGGACGGGATCGTGCAACGGCTGCTGGACGACCGCTGCCCGCAGGACCCGGACGCCTACGCCCTGTGCCCCTGGCAGGCGGACCTGCCGACGACGGCGAATGACTTCATCTGGCACCGCGACTCGCCCTTCCGCCGGATCGGCTGGTGGGGCGGGGCCGATGCCGAGCTGGCGCGCATGGTGCGCGACGCGGTCGCCGCCTATCCCGGGGAGGTGGCGCTGACGGCGCTGCGCGCGACGGCGACCCAGCTCGGCAGGGTCGCCACCGGCGACGGGCTGGACGAGTGGCAGGACTTCACGCGCTGGACCTTCCGCCGGCACATGCCGGAGCACCTCCCCGGCTTCGCCGCGGCCCGGCAGCAACGGCAGGAGCCGATCGGAGAGCTGTTCGCGGGGCTGAACCTGGTCCACCGGCCGGTGGCCTGGCTGTCGCTGGCGGGCACGGCCGGGGTACTGGCCTGGGCGCTGGCGACCCGGCGGCGGCATCTGGCCGGCTTCGCCGCTCTGGTGCTGCTGGCGCTGCTGGGCAACGCCTTCATCAGCGGCGCCCTGTCCAACCCGCACGACCGTTACCAGAGCCGCATGGTCTGGCTGGGCGTGCTGGCGATGCTGGCGGGCGCGCTGGAGTGGTGGCACGCCCGCGACCGCATCAGGTCCGCCCCAGCCAGCCCCTGAGCCGGGCCACCGCCTCGTCCAGCACCGCGTCCCGCTTGCAGAAGCAGAAGCGGATCAGGTGGCGCGGCGGCGCCTGCTCGAAGAAGGCGCTGACCGGGATCGCGGCGACGCCGGCCTCCACCGTCATGCGGCGGCAGAAGGCGGCATCGTCCTCGTCCCCGGCGAGCGGCCGGATGTCGGCCGTGACGAAGTAGGTGCCCTGGGCCGGCAGCACCCCGAAGCCGCAGGCCGCCAGCCCGGCGGAAAGGCGGTCGCGCCGGCGCTGCATCTCCGCCGCCAGCCCGTCGAAATAGGTGTCCGGGCCGCCGAGGCCGCAGGCCACCGCATGCTGGAGGTCGGGCGGCGTCGTGAAGGTCAGGAACTGGTGCGCCTTCGCCACCGGCTGCAGCAGCGCCGGCGCCGCCGTGACATAGCCGACCTTCCAGCCGGTCAGGGAGAAGGTCTTGCCCGCCGAGCCGATGCGCAGGGTGCGCTCGCGCATGCCGGGCAGCGCCATCAGCGGCAGATGGCGGCGCCCGTCGAACACCAGATGCTCATAGACCTCGTCGCAGACGGCGACGGCGTCGTGCGCCACCAGCATCTCCGCCAGCACCGCGAGTTCCTCCGCCGACCAGACCTTGGCCGCGGGGTTCAGCGGGTTGTTGAGCACGACCAGCTTCGTGCGCGGCCCGAAGGCGGCGGCCAGATCCTCGCGGCTGAACGTCCAGTCCGGCGCGCGCAGCGGCACGAAGCGCGGCACCGCCCCGGCCCGCCGGATGATCGGGACGTAGCTGTCGTACAAGGGTTCGAACAGCACCGCCTCGTCGCCCGGCTCCAGCAGGCCGAACAGGCAGGCGGCCAGCGCCTCCGTGGCGCCGGAGGTGACCATCACCTCCTGGCGCCAGTCCACCTCCAGCCCGTAGAAGCGGGCGGCGTGCGCGGCCACGGCCTGACGCAGGGCCGGCAGGCCCATCATCGGCGGGTACTGGTTCCAGCCCTCGGCAAGGTAGCGCTGCGCTTCGGCCACCACCTCCGGCGGGCCGCCGCCATCGGGAAAGCCCTGGCCGAGATTGACGGCGCGGTGCTCCTCCGCCAGCCGGGACATCACCTCGAAGATCGTGGTGCCGTAGGAGGACAGGACGCTGTTGCCGGGTTTCACGGGGTTCCTCGCTCCGCAACGCCACTCGGAACGAGCGTCTTGGCACCGGCGGCGGAGCGGGTCAACAGGCTCCCCGGCGGCCGAAGCCGCCGGGGAGGATGCCTGGCTGTACTCGCCGCGGGCCTACTCCGCCGCGGCCTGGGCCGCCGCGGCCTGGGCCGCCGGGGCCGGCCGGGTCCAGCGCAGCACCGGCTTGCGCGCGGCTGCCGTCTCGTCCAGACGGCGGCGCGGGGTCAGCCGCGGAGCGCCGTGGAAATACTCCTCGTCGCCCGTCTTCGCCCGCTCGGCCAGCGCCCGCAGGGTGCCGATGAACTGGTCCAGCGTCTGCTTCGACTCCGTCTCCGTCGGCTCGATCAGCAGCGCCCCCTGGACGACCAGCGGGAAGTACATGGTCATCGGGTGGAAGCCCTCGTCGATCAGCGCCTTGGCGAAGTCGAGCGGGGTGATGCCCGTACCCTTGAGGAAGCGGTCGTCGAACAGCGCCTCGTGCATGCACGGCCCCTCGAAGGAAGCGCTCATCACGTCCTTCAGGCTGGCCAGCACATAGTTGGCGTTCAGCACCGCGTCGGACGCCGCCTGCCGCAGCCCGTCGCCCCCGTGCGAGAGCATGTAGGCCAGGGCCCGCACGAACATGCCCATCTGGCCGTGGAAGCCCTTCATGCGGCCGAAGGGATGGCCCTCCGCCTCGCCGGCATGCTCGACCAGCCGGAAGCCGTCCTCGCCGTGGACGACGTAGGGCAGGGGCGCGAAGGGCGCCAGCGCCGCCGACAGCACCACCGGGCCGGAGCCCGGCCCGCCGCCGCCGTGCGGCGTGCTGAAGGTCTTGTGCAGGTTGATGTGCATGGCGTCCACGCCCAGGTCGGCGGGGCGCACCCGGCCGACGATGGCGTTGTAGTTGGCGCCGTCGCAGTAGAAGTAGCCGCCGGCCGCATGCACGGCGTCCGCGATCTCCCGGATCTGCGGCTCGAACAGGCCGCAGGTGTTCGGGTTGGTCAGCATGATGGCGGCGACGTCGGGGCCGAGCTTGGCCTTCACCGCCGCGACGCTGACGCGGCCGTCATCCTCCGCCGGGATGGAGTCCACGGCGAAGCCGCAGAAGGCGGCCGTCGCCGGGTTGGTGCCGTGCGCCGATTCCGGCACCAGCACGCGCCGGCGGTGCGCCTCGCCGCGCGCCGCCAGCGCCGCACGGATCGCCATCAGGCCGCACAGCTCGCCATGCGCGCCGGCGGCGGGGCTCATCGCCACGGCCGGCATGCCGGTCAGGGTCTTCAGCCAGTGCGCCAGCGCGTCGATCAGCTCCAGCGCCCCCTGCACGGTGGAGACCGGCTGGAGCGGATGGATGTCGGAGAAGCCCGGGAGCCGGGCCATCTTCTCGTTCAGCCGCGGGTTGTGCTTCATGGTGCACGACCCCAGCGGATACATGGTGCTGTCGATGCCGAAGTTCTTCTGGCTCAGCCGGGTGTAGTGGCGCACCACCTCCGGCTCCGACACGGACGGCAGGGCAAGGGTCCCGCGCGGGCGGACCTTGCCCAGGCGCAGTTCCGCCGTCGGCGGCTCGGGCAGGTCCACGCCGCAGACGCCGGGATTGTCCAGCTCGAACAGGAGCGGCTCCTCCTGCATCAGCGCCCGGTTGCCGGTGTGGGTCTGCGCCACCTCCGACGCCGAGGGGACGTGCGGGGTGGTCGGGCGGCCCTGGCTGTTCATGCTCATCGCAGCACCTCCTGAAGCCCGTGGACCAGCGCGTCCATGTCGGCTTCGGTGTTGGTCTCGGTCGCCGCCACCAGCAGCAGGGTCTCCAGCCCGGCCTCGCCGGGATAGAGACGGGAGACGGGAACGCCCGCCAGGATGCGGCGCTGCGCCAGCGCCTCCACCACCGGAGCGGCCGGCCGCGGCAGGCGCAGGGTGAACTCGTTGAAGAAGGCGCCGTTCAGCACCTCCACCCCCGGTACCGCCGCCAGCCGGTCGGCCAGCGTCACCGCCTTGGCGTGGTTCAGCCGGGCCAGCCGGGCGAAGCCCTCGCCGCCCAGCAGCGCCATGTGGATGGTGAAGGCCAGCGCGCAGAGCCCGCTGTTGGTGCAGATGTTGGAGGTCGCCTTCTCGCGCCGGATGTGCTGCTCGCGGGTGGACAGGGTCAGCACGAAGCCGCGCTTGCCCTCCGCGTCCGCCGTCTGGCCGCAGAGGCGGCCCGGCATCTGGCGGACGAACTTCTCCCGCGTGGCGAACAGCCCGACATGGGGGCCGCCGAAGTTCAGCGGGTTGCCGATCGACTGGCCCTCGCAGACCACGATGTCGGCGCCCATCCGGCCCGGCGGGGTCAGCAGGCCCAGGCTCACCACCTCGGTGACGACGGCGATCAGCAGCGCCCCCTTGGCGTGGCAGGCGGCCGCCAGCTCCGACAGGTCGCGCGGATGGCCGAACAGCGACGGCGTCTGCACGACGACGCAGGCCGTGGCGTCATCCACCAGCGGCAGCAGATCCTCCGCATCCGTCGGATCGGGCGCCTGCGCCGCGACCTCCATGCCCAGCACGCCGCAGGTGGTCGCCACCACCTCGCGGTAGTGCGGATGCAGGCCACCGGACAGCACCGCCTTGCTGCGGCGGGTCAGGCGGGTGGCCATCAGCACCGCCTCGGCCGTGCCGGTGGCGCCGTCGTACATGGAGGCGTTCGCCACCTCCATGCCGGTGATCTCCGCGACCTGGGTCTGGAACTCGAACAGGTACTGCAACGTCCCCTGCGCGACCTCCGGCTGGTACGGCGTGTAGGAGGTCAGGAACTCCCCGCGCAGCAGCATCTGGTCCACGGAGGCCGGGACATGGTGGCGGTAGGCCCCCGCCCCCAGGAAGCTGGGGACGGAGCCCGCCGTCAGGTTCTTCGCCGCCATGCCGGAGAGCAGGCGGTCCACCTCCAGCTCGCCCATGTGCAGGGGCAGGCCGTCGATGGGCGCCGTCAGCCGGGCCGCCTGGGGCACGTCGCGGAACAGCGCGTCCACGTCCGGCACGCCGATGCGCGCCAGCATGGCCTGGCGGTCGGCCTCCGTCAGGGGCAGGTAACGCATCAGAGCGCCTCGACGTAGGCGGAGTAGGCGGCCTCGTCCATCAGCCCGTCGAGCTGGGCCGGGTCGGCCAGCTTCATCCGGAAGAACCAGCCCTCGCCCATCGGGTCGCTGTTGACCAGGGCCGGATTGTCGGTCAGGCCGGTGTTGCCCTCGGTCACGGTGCCGTCGGCCGGCGCATAGACCTCGGACGCGGCCTTCACCGACTCGACGACGGCGGCATCCTTGCCCCGCTCCAGCGCGCGGCCGGCCTCGGGCACCTCGACGAAGACCACGTCGCCCAGCGCCTGCTGCGCATAGTCGGTGATGCCGACCGTGGCGATCCCGTCCTGCACGCGCACCCACTCGTGATCCTTGGTGAACCTGATCATTGCCTGTCCCCTGATTGTGCCGCACCCGCCAACCGCGGCGGCGCGGCGCCGTCCTCGTCAGAAACCGGAAGACCGGGATCGCGCGGGAGGGGCAATCCGCCCGCCCGTGCCCCGGTTCCGTCAACCCCTGTAGTAGCGGTGCGGAACGAACGGCAGCGCCGCGACCTTCGCCGGCAGCGCCTTGCCGCGGACCATCAGGTTCACCGGCGTGCCGACCGCGGCATGCGCCGCAGCCACGTAGCCCATGGCGACCGGACCGTTGACGCTGGGGCCGAAGCCGCCGCTGGTGATGCTGCCGATGACGGCGCCGTCGGCGCCCTGGATCTCCGTATGCTCGCGCGCCGGGGCGCGGCCCTCGGGCAGGATGCCGACCCGCTTGCGGACCGCACCCTCCCGGAACTGGCGCTGCACCAGGGCGGCACCGGGGAATCCCCCCTCCTCGCGCCGGCGCTTGGCGACGGCCCAGGTCAGGGCCGCCTCGACCGGCGTCGTGGTCGTGTCGATGTCGTGGCCGTAGAGGCAGAGCCCCGCCTCCAGCCGCAGCGAGTCGCGGGCGCCGAGGCCGATCGGGGCCACCTCCGGCTCGGCCAGCAGCAGCCGGGCCAGCGCCTCGGCATCAGTGCCGGCGGCGCCGATCTCGTAGCCGTCCTCGCCGGTGTAGCCGGAGCGGGAGATGCGGACCGGAATGCCCCGGATGTCCGCCGTGATCGCCGACATGAAGGGCATCGCCGCGGCGGCCGGGACATGCCGCGCCAGCACCGCGGCCGCAGCCGGCCCCTGGAGCGCCAGCAGGCCCGCATCGTCGCCCAGATACTCGACCGCCACTCCCGGCAGTCCGGCCCGCAGATGCGCGAGGTCGGCCTGCTTGCAGGCGGCGTTGACGACGAGGAACAGCTCGCCCGGGCCGACCCGGGTGACCATCAGGTCGTCCAGGATGCCGCCATGGTCGTTGGTGAACAGGGTGTAGCGGATGCGCCCCTCGGCCAGACCCTGGATGTCGCCGGGCACGAGAGCCTCCAGCGCCTTGGCGGGGTCGTCGCCGCGCAGCCGGACCTGCCCCATGTGCGAGACGTCGAACAGGCCCGCCCCGGTGCGGGTGTGCAGATGCTCCTTCAGCACCCCGGCGGGGTACTGCACCGGCATGTCATAGCCCGCGAAGGGCACCATGCGGGCGCCCAGCTCCCCATGCAGGGCATGCAGGGGCGTGCGCAGCAAGGGCTCGGTCTGGTCGCTCAAATCAGGGTCTCCCGGCAGAGTCTCGACCGCGCAGGCCATCCCGCGCAGCCAGCCCCCCTCTGTCACGGCCCCTGAGAGATTCACCGGATAGGGCACCCGCGCCGCGGCCGGAGCCACGGACCGCGTCGTTCCCAGGGCCGGTTCGCACCGGCTGCCGGTTTACTCCGTCGGTGGGCGGTTCCTGTCGGCCCCGCCACTTTCCAGATGCGCTTTTCCCCCGCGGTCCTTCTGCCTGAGAGTTTCCGGGGGCGGTTGCTCCTTCGGCGTCGCCCGCCGGGACACGGTGTCCCGGGGACGATCTCTCCCGCGAGGGGTCGTCAGCGTGTGGGGCTAAACTAGCGGCCGGCGGCCGAAAGTCAATTGCAGGAAAGGCGTGCCGCTCCCGGCGCAGACCGCCGGAAAGCGAGCATCAAGAGGGGACGGGGGTGCGGCACTGCCCCCGTCGCCAGGCCGTGGGGCCGGGTCCCCGCCGGCGTCAGGATCGCGCTCAGCGCCCCTGGTTGACCTGCCGGTTCGTCTCCACCTGTTCCGGCGGGAGCTGGAAGCCGACCAGCACCTCGTAATAGCGGGCGTCCACCGTCCTCGGGGCGGGAATGAACTGCTCCGTTTCCTCCCCCACGGCGCCGGAGCCGCCGTCCATCCGGATGGCGGTCGAGAAGACCTGCTTGGCGATCACGTTGCGCTGCGGGTCGGTGACGGCGACGAAGTAATCCACCGGCACCGTCCCGTCGAACCCGGCCGTCGCCCGGGCGCTGATGGTGAAGGTGGTGGCGATGGTGACGCCGTCGTCGCTGTACTCGCACAGGGCGGCGGGCGGATTGATCACGGCGGTGGCGAAGGTCGCCCCGTCCGCGCCCGGCACCCGGTAGGTGCCGGCGTCGCGCAGCACGCCGACGTTCGGACAGCCCGGACGGAAGCCCTTGGCGCTCTCGCAGCCGGCCAGACCGGCCAGCGCCACGGCGGCCAGAAGTCCGCGCGCGATCACGGCGCGCCCGTGCGGCCGGGCGGCGGCTTTCCTGGGCGGATTTCCTGTATTATGGTCGTCGCGCGTGGTCATCGGACGGGGGCTCACCGGAGAATCAGGGCGTGGTACCGCGGTCGCCCGCGGCACCGCGACAATAGTGAACCCGCCGGACCGGCACAAGCCCAGGACCCGACCGGCCGACGACCCGAGATCACAGCCCGCAGCTTCTGGAAACAGCCCCCGTGACTGCCGTGACGCACAGCCCCGACAAGCCCGCCCTGCATATCCTGCTGGCCGCCCCGCGCGGCTTCTGCGCCGGCGTCGACCGGGCCATCCAGATCGTGGAGGTGGCGTTGCAGAAGTTCGGCGCCCCCGTCTATGTCCGGCACGAGATCGTCCACAACCGTTTCGTGGTGGAGAGCCTGGAGCGCAAGGGCGCCGTCTTCGTCAAGGAACTGGACGAGGTGCCCGACGACCGCCCGGTGGTGTTCTCCGCCCACGGCGTGCCGAAGGCGATCCCGGCCGAGGCGCAGCGGCGCAACATGATCTATGTGGACGCGACCTGCCCGCTCGTCTCCAAGGTCCACCGCGAAGCCGAGCGGCACCACGAGTCCGGCCTCCGGATCGTGCTGATCGGGCATGCCGGCCATCCGGAGGTGGTCGGCACCATGGGCCAGCTCCCGCCCGGTTCGGTCGTGCTGGTGGAGACGGCGGAGGATGCCGAGCGGCTGAACCCCGAGGACCCGCACAATCTGGCCTTCGTCACCCAGACGACCCTCTCGGTGGACGACACGGCCGGCATCGTCGAGGTGCTGCGCCGCCGCTTCCCCGACATCGCCGGGCCGAAGAAGGAGGACATCTGCTACGCCACCACCAACCGGCAGGGCGCCGTGAAGGCCATCGCCGGCCGGGCCGACGCGATCCTGGTGGTGGGGGCGCCGAACTCCTCCAACTCGGTGCGGCTGGTGGAGGTGGCGAAGGTCCAGGGCTGCACCCGCGCCATGCTGGTGCAGCGGGCGGAGCAGATCGACTGGTCGCTGCTGGAGGGGGTCGCCACCCTGGGCATCACGGCGGGCGCCTCCGCCCCCGAGGTGCTGGTCGAGGAGGTGATCGACGCCCTGCGCGGGCGCTACCATGTCACCATCGAGGAGGTGGTGACAGCGACCGAGGCCGTGACCTTCAAGCTGCCGAAGGTGCTGGCGGCGGACTAGGCGTGCCGGCTCCGCCCGCGAAACGGAACGTCGGACAGGGAACGGATCTTGGAGGCGGAAATGCCGACCGTTAGCGCAACGGAGTTCGTCCGGAACTTCGGAAAGTACCGCGAGCAGGTGACCCGTGAGCAGATCACGGTCACCGATCAGGGAAAGGTGGCCGGCGTCTTCATCTCGGCCGACGACGCGGTGCTTCTGGCGCTGGCGAAGGAGGGCCGTCAGGCATGTCACGTCCGGGACCTGCCCGCCGACCTGCGCGACGCCGTCCGGACAGCCGCGCCGGATGATGAGATGCTGGCCCTCGACCGGCTGATGGAAGGCCGGTGACCCTTCCCGTCCCGACACCCGGTCTCGTCATCCGTTACGCCTATCTCTGGCGGAACGAGTTCGACTCCGGTTCCGAGGATGGGCGGAAATACCGGCCTGCGGTCGTCGTCAACGCCGTGGTCACAGGCGCGGACGGGAGGACCCGCGTCGTGGTCTCCCCGATAACCCACAGGAATCCTGGCCCCGAACGCGGCCTTCTGATCCCGCCCGCGGTCAAGGCCCATCTCGGCCTTGACGATGACCGGTCCTGGATCGTTACCGACGAGGTCAATGTCTTCGTCTGGCCCGGAGTCGATCTCGCCGCGCTGCCGGGCAGGCCCGGACGATACGCCTACGGCAAGATACCCGCGAAGCTGTTCCTTGAACTCCGGAACCGGCTGCTGTCGTCCAACCCGCCGCCGGCCGCGGTGCCGCGGACCTGACAGGCGGCGCACCAGCACTGGACGCCGGAACCCCGCCCGGGCACGAGGTCCGGGCGGGGTCCGGGGCTGCGGCGGCCCGCCCGCCGCCGCGGGCGGTCCCGGAGGGCGCAAGGGCCGCCCGGGACCGGTCGGGGTCAGCGCCAGCCGCGATGGCCGGAACGGTCGCCGGCGGACCCGCCAAGGTCATCGCCGTAGCGGCGCACGAAGTCCTCGTAACGGTCGTAGGGGCGGTTGCCCAGCAGCAGGGCGGCCAGCAGGTAGGCGACCAGGGCCGGGCCGGTCCAGAGCAGCAGCAGCAGGACCGCCGCGGCCCGCACGGCCCAGGCCTTGATGCCCAGCCACCAGGCGATGCCGGCGCAGACGCCGAAGATCAGGCCGTTGGCGGGGTCCTTGCAGATGCGGCGGCTGCGGGCACTGCGGGCGATGTGGTCGAAGGTGGTCACGTCTCTCTCCAATCGGTTCGCGGGCGGGGAACGGTCGGGGTCAGCGGGCGGCGACACGGGCGCGGAGCGACTCCAGTTCGCGGCTCACCCGCTCCTCCGCCTCAAGTTCGTCGATCTCGGCGGCAAGGCCGCGGGGCTTGCGGCCGTAGCCGGCCACCTCGCTGCGGGCCTCGATCTCGTCCAGGTGCCGGTCGAGCTGGTCCGCGGCGGCCATCGCCTCCTCGATCCGGCCGTCATAGAGCCGGGTCCGGACCCGCAGCCGGTCCACCGCGCTGCGGTGACGGGCGGCCAGGGAGCGGCGCTTGCCGTGCGCCTCCGCCAGCTTCGCTTCCAGCCGGGCGGCATCCTCCGACAGCTTGGCGATGGCGGTCTCGATGGCGTCCAGCTCGGCCTTGGCCGGTGCCGCGGCGCGGGACACCCGGTCCTTGGCCAGCAGGGCGGCACGGGCCAGATCCTCGCGGCGGTGGCTCAGGGCCAGTTCGGCCCGGCGTTCCCACTCCAGGATCTCGAACTCGGCCTCGCGCCACTTCGCGGCGGCCTCGGCGCGCTCGGCGATCAGCCGGACCGTGCCGGCGCGCACATCGGTGAGGGTGTCCTCCATCTCCCGGATCGCCTGGGCGAGGGTCAGTTCCGGGTCCTCCGCCCGGTCCAGGATGGACGTCAGATTGGCTTCGACGACGTTGCCGAGGCGGGTGAAGAGGCCCATGGTTCTTTCCGTCGGTTCGGGGTTTCAGGGGATCGGCGGCGCGGCGCGCGTCAGAAGAGCTGCGTCAGGCACAGGATCATGACGGCGGCCGAGGCCAGCGCGGGGATCACGTCGATGCCGGGGACGAACTCCCGCAGCGTGTCGGTCCAGGAGGCGGTCGCCGTGCCGGTGGTGTCGCGGCTCTGGCGCGCCTTGGCGAGGTACGTGACGTCGGTCATGGCGGTCTCCATCGGGGTCGGTTGCGTTCGGGTCTGTCTCATCGGCCTTCGCGGCCACGTCGCCATGATCGCAACCCCCGTGCCAACTTTTGCCCCACACGCAACCCGTTGATTTTATTGATTTTCCCTGACGAGGCTCGCAGCAGCGCCCGCGGATCGCCGGATTTCCGCCATTCGATGGCGACTGACGCCATTTTCTGGCGGAACCGGCGAAGCATCCCCTGCCACCGCCCTTGAGCCCCCTGCGCCATCGGCAGGATGCGGCGGGCGCGGGCCGCCGGTGCCGTTGACCGGGGGGAGGAAACCGGCTACCCGATGGCCATGGCCGTCTATACCGAAGTCTCCGACGACGATCTGCGCAGCTTCGTCGCCCAGTACGATCTGGGCGCGGTGGTCTCGTGCAAGGGCATCGCGGAGGGGGTGGAGAACAGCAACTACCTTCTGGTGACGGAGACGGGTCCCTTCATCCTGACGCTTTACGAGAAGCGGGTGGACCCGGCCGACCTGCCCTTCTTCCTGGGGCTGATGGAGCATCTGTCGGCCCGCGGCGTGACCTGTCCCCTGCCCGTGCGCGGGCGCGACGGGGAGGCGTTGCGCAGCCTGTGCGGCCGGCCGGCGGTGATCGTCACCTTCCTGGCCGGCATGTGGCCGCGGCGCATCCAGCCCGAGCACTGCGCCGCCCTGGGCGAAGGGCTGGCGCGGCTGCATCTGGCCGGGGCGGATTTCCCGCTGCGCCGGGCCAACGCCCTGTCGCTGGACGGCTGGCGCACGCTGCACGACGCGACGCACGGGCGCGCCGACGCGGTGAAGCCCGGCCTTGCCGCGGCGCTGACGGCGGAACTGGCGGAGCTGGAACGGCGCTGGCCGGCGGACCTGCCCTGCGGCGTCATCCATGCCGACCTGTTCCCGGACAATGTCTTCTTCCGCGACGGCGCGCTGTCCGGGCTGATCGACTTCTATTTCGCCTGCAACGACATCCTGGCCTACGACGTGGCGGTCTGCCTGAACGCCTGGTGCTTCGAGGCGGACGGCTCGTTCAACGTGACGAAGGCGCGGCTGATGCTGGCCAGCTACATGAAGGTGCGCCCGCTGTCGGCGGCGGAGCTGGAGGCGCTGCCGCTGCTGGCGCGGGGCAGCGCCCTGCGCTTCCTGCTGACCCGTCTCTATGACTGGCTGAACACGCCGGCGGGGGCGCTGGTCAAGCGCAAGGACCCGCTGGAATACCTGCACAAGCTGCGTTTCCACCAGCAGGTCCGCGGCATCGGCGAATACGGGCTCACGCTGCCGGCGGGGGCCGCATGAGCGCGGAGAAACTGCTGGTGGACATCTACACCGACGGGGCGTGCAGCGGCAATCCGGGCCCGGGCGGCTGGGGCGCCATCCTGCGCTGGAAGGGCACCGAGAAGGAACTGAAGGGCGGCGAGCGCCTGACCACCAACAACCGGATGGAGCTGATGGCCGCCATCCAGGCGCTGGAGGCGCTGAAGCGGCCCGTGACGGTGCGGCTGCACACCGACAGCCAGTACGTCAAGAACGGCATCACCACCTGGATCCACGGCTGGAAGAAGAACGGCTGGAAGACCGCCGGTCGTGACCCGGTGAAGAATGCCGACCTCTGGCAGCGGCTGGACGAACTGGTCGGCCGCCACACGGTGGAGTTCCACTGGGTCAAGGGCCATGCCGGCCACCCGGAGAACGAACGCGCCGACCAGCTTGCCCGCGAGGGCATGCGCGACACCCTCGCCGCCCCCGCGGCATAGTCAGAACCGCTCTGGCTTGGTTGTGGCGGCCAAGCTGGCGTTGGAGACAAAGCGGGCCGATCGCAAGGCAGGCATAGCTATCGTTTGAGGCCGTGCCCGGCTGTCACAGCATTACGCTGGGAGCAGACAAGAGTCACAATGCGGCCGCGTTTGTCGCCGCCCTTTGGGCGCCGAAGTTCATACCCGTGTGGCCCAGAACACCAGCGGACATCAATCGTGCATTGATAAGCGGACTCTGCCGTCAGGGCTACAGCGCCAGTCAGAAGGCGACGGAGCGAATCAAGAACGCCAGTGGGTGGATCGAGTTCGAGCCGACAGCCAATCACATACTTTGACGACGCTAAAACTACCTCTGGCATAACCTCCGGGGCCTAAGGCATCCTCTTACCCGGCTACATAAGCCTAGAATAGGGCCGCTGCCTCCATCATGGGGTGTGAACGTAGCCCAATGGGTTGTTCTTAGACAGCCTGTTAGCCCATACGCATTGCACACTAGATGCTGATGGTATACCGTGGTGGTATATCATTATGTAGCGGCATGGTGGGAGCGAAGCATGCTACCGCATGAATACGCCGTCATCGGTCACAGCCGGACTGTGTGGGGGCGCCATCTTGGGACAGCAGCTGCCGTGGTCGCCAGTACCGCCTCTGCGGTCGCCGTTGCGGGGTTCAAGTTCGCCCAGGAACTCGGCCTAGGAGAAACCGGTCAGGTCATTTTTTGGCCGGTAACCGCTGCGCTGATCTTCCCATTCGCCCACCTAGCCTTTGATCGCTGGGTATGGAAGTGGCGCCGAGTCTCAACGCTGCTGAAGATACCCGACCTTAATGGCGAATGGGACTGTAAGGGCAAGACTACCAGCATCACCCCACATCGAGAATGGTCGGGGACTGTAATTATCGACCAGAGCTGGGAGAAAATCAAAGTCCACATTAAGACGGACCAATCGTCGTCGCACAGCATTAGCGCATCGCTGATTCATGAACCGCGCGTCGGATACAGACTGATGTATAGCTACCGTAATTCTCCAAGAATTGGGGAACCGGAACTATCGTCCCATGTCGGCTTTTGCGAATTCATTTTCAGCGAGAATCTGATCAGCGCCGACGGCGAATACTTCAATAATCACGGCCGCACGACGTCTGGACAGATACACCTAACCAGGAGAATCGCCAATGGCAATTGATTATTCAAAACGGCTGGTTCAGATGCGGGAGCGTCGCCAGGGCACCGCCGAAAGTACTAGAAAATTTACCGAGCATTATGCCTATAGTTCAGAAGGCTTCACCGGCAGCACCAAAGAAGCCTACGAGAATCGGAGTAGGTCGGAGAGCACTAAGTATGCCTTGGGCGCAATGCAGGCGGTCGATCCCGAATACACCAAGGTCAGTATCGCAGAAGGTGATCGGGTGAAACAAAAATTGTCCAATGGCCTATATAAATCAGGGATCTCAACCGAGTTCGAGTACCAAGGTTCTGTTCCCCTTGACATACATATCAAGCGCCACAGCGACATCGATTTACTAGTGCTTGATAGTCGCTTTGTGACATGCGACCATGCCGCAGCATTAACAGCGGGCAATCAATACGGCAAATTACTACCGAAGAGTGCGGCGCAATATCTAATTGAACTCCGAAGAAACTGCGAACGAATTCTCATAGAGGCTTACCCTGCAGCCAATGTTAACACCTCGGGCGCCAAGTCTATCAACCTCAGCGGCGACTCATTCCAGCGAAAGGTGGATGTGGTGCCCTCACACTGGCACGACTCGGCCACCTACCAGCGCACCCGCCAGAAGCACGATCGCGTCGTGCAGATTCTCGATAAGATCGAGCAAAAAACGATACCGAATTTACCCTTCCTGCACATAAAGAAGGTGAACGACAAGGACAAGGCAACGCTCGGCGGCACAAAAAAGGTTATCCGTTTCCTAAAGACACTGAAAGCCGACTGCGACCAGGACATTACATTATCCAGCTACGACATTGCCTCGTTGGTCTGGCACTTCAACGATCGTGGCCTAGCCCAACCCACTTCCCGGGAACTTGCCTTAATCGCGGTTGCACGGGCGGAGTTGAACGCCATGTGCCGGGATTATAGCGGGACCTGCAAACTGACAACTCCGGACGGGTCTCGGAAAATCATAGACAAGCCCGAAAAGTTCACGTCCTTGCAAAAGTTATCGGCCGAGGTGGATGCCATCGCTAGCGATATTGCTAGAGAGCTTGATCCAATGGTTCAGTGGTTCCCCGATAGAATTCGACCTGCGCTTGAGGCTGTGTCGATCAGGTGATGTGCGTATCCTAAATCAGTTTAGCCGACTACGAAACCGACAGCTACTTCATGGCAATTACTGTTTTTGGCACGCCCATATTGGCACTCGCCCAGATTGATATTTATGATTGCTGCTTTCGCAGCGGAGCTTTCCAGCCTCTGATGCTCCGGCCGGCGCCCGAGCGGCGCCGGAGGCTTGCCTGTCCGGCTCAGAGCAGCTTCAGCACCGCCTCGGCGGAAGAGACCTCGAAGGCGCCGGGCTTCTCCACGTTCAGCGCCGTGACCACCCCGTCCTCCGCGACCAGGGCGAAGCGCTGGCAGCGCAGGCCGAGATTGTAGGCCGTGCCGTCCATCTCCAGCCCCAGCGCGCGGGTCAGGGTGCCGTTACCGTCCGGCAGCATCAGGATGCGGCCGTTGACATTGTTCGCCTTGGCCCAGGCATGCATGACGAAGGGATCGTTCACCGCCATGCAGACGATCTGGTCCACGCCCTTGGCCCGGATCGCTTCGGCCTGTTCGACGAAGCCGGGCAGGTGCTTGGCCGAGCAGGTGGGGGTGAAGGCACCCGGCACGGCGAACAGCACCACCTTCCTGCCGGCGAAGATCTCGTCGGTGCCGATCTCCTGCATGCCGGACTCGGTCAGGTGCTTCAGCGTCACCGACGGAATCCGCTCGCCGACCTTGATGCTCATCCTCTTTCTCCCGGGTGAATTGGACAAGGGACGCTCCCCCCAGTGGTTCTAGGGCGGGCCGGCGGGTCCGGCAAGGGCGGGCGTCGGCCGGGTCCCCGGCAACCTTTCCCGCCGGCACGGGTTTTCCCCAGGGACCCGGCGCTACCACCGACGGCCGCCGCGGAAGGGGGACGGACCCGCCGTCCTGTGGTACTGTTCTCCGGTCAGGTCCCCGGGAGCCGCCGGGGACCAGCGTAGGCAGGCTGCCGGCGCAAGCGGGCAGCCTGGGCAGGGAGCCATCCGTTCCACGACCGCCTCCCGCGATCCGACGAGCGTGCGACCATGAAGCATTCGGAGATTCCCCGTTTCCTGACGGGACAACTGCTGATCGCCATGCCGCAGATGCCGGACCCGCGTTTCGCCCGCACGGTCATCTATGTCTGCGCCCACACGGCCGACGGGGCGATGGGGCTGGTGATCAACCGCCTGTTCGGCGGCATCGGCTTCGCCGACCTGCTGGAACAGCTCGACATCGAGACCGAGTACCCGCTCGACCACATGAGCGTGCATTACGGCGGCCCGGTGGAGGGCGGACGCGGCTTCGTCCTGCACAGCACGGACTATGCGCGCGACGCCACGATGATGGTGGACGACGAGGTGGCCCTGACCGCCACGGTGGACATCCTGCGCGCCATCGCCGAGGGGCGGGGTCCGAAGCACGCCCTGCTGGCGCTGGGCTATGCCGGCTGGGGCGCCGGGCAGCTCGATGCCGAGATGCAGAACAACGGCTGGCTGCACGCCCCGGCGGACCCGGAGCTGCTGTTCGACGGCGACCTGGAGACGAAGTGGGAGCGCGCCATCGCCAAGCTGGGCGTCTCGCTCTCCATGCTCTCCGCCGACGCCGGCCACGCCTGAGCCCGGACGGGCGGGCGGCCTAACCCCGCCAGTCGTCGCGCAGGATGCCGAACAGGACGTGGTCGGCCCACTTGCCGTCGATGCGGAGATAGCCGCGGGCATAGCCCTCGCGGGAGAATCCCGCCTTCTCCAGCACCCCCTGGCTGGGGATGTTGCTGGGCAGGCAGGCGGCCTCCACCCGATGCAGGCCGAGCTGGCCGAAGGCGAAGCCCAGCACCAGCCGGGCCGCCTCGCTGGTGTAGCCGCGCCGCGCATAGGGGCGGCCGACCCAGTAGCCCATGGTGCCCATCTGGGCCACGCCGCGGCGCACGTTGGACAGGCCGATGCCGCCGACCAGGGCCTCCGTGCCGCGCTCGAAGACCAGGAAGCTGTAGCCCTCGTCCTCCCGCCATTCCACCGCCTGCCGCCGCACCCGGCGCAGGAAGGCCGGGCGGCTCAGGGCGTCGGGCGGCCAGGTCGGCTCCCAGGGGGTGAGGAATTCACGGCTGGCCTCCCGCAGGTCCGCCCAGTCACGCCAGTCACGGGCCTGCGGCGGGCGGATGAACACCGCCTCCCCGTCCAGCCGGATCGCCGGGGGACTGAGGAAGCCCGCCTGGAACAGGCGCAGCGGCACGGGCGGCAGCCGTGAGGTCACGCCAGCCGCGCCGCGAGCCGCTCATACGGCTCCAGCCTCCCGATCGGTCCCAGGGCGGCCAGGACGGGCCGGCTGCCGAAGATGCGCGCCGCCACCCGGCGCAGCGCATCGGCATCCACCGCGTCCACCCTGGCGATGATCTCCTCCGGCGGCACCGGCCGGTCGAAGACGAGCAGCGCGTGGGCGAGCTGTTCCGCCCGGTTCGTCGTGCTTTCCAGCGACATGAGCTGGCTGGCCTTGAGCTGGGCCCGGGCGCGGGTGACCTCCTCCGGCGACAGGCCGTTGGCGATGGCGCGCACCTGGTCGCAGACGACCGGCACCAGCTCCTCCGTCCGCTCCGGGCCGGTGCCGGCATAGATGCCGAAGACACCGGCGTCGGTCATCGGCCAGGCGAAGCTGTGGACGCTGTAGACCAGGCCCCGCTTCTCCCGCACCTCCTGGAACAGGCGGGAGGACATGCCCCCGCCCAGCAGGGTGGAGAGCACCTGGCTGGCGTAGTAGTCCGGGTCCGGCAGGGGAACGCCGTCGAAGCCCAGCAGGATGTGGAGCTGCTCCAGGTCGCGGTCCTCGCGGAAGTCGCCCCCGTTCCAGTCCACCCGGACCGCGCTCTGCGCCGTGCCGGCCGGCAGCCCGCCGAACAGCCGGGCGACAAGGTCCACGACGCGGTCGTGCTCCACGTTGCCGGCGGCGGCCACCACCATGTTGGCGGCCGTGTAGTTCGCCGCGACATAGCCGGTCAGCGCCTCGCGCGGCAGCGCCGCCACCACCTCGGCCGTGCCCAGGATGGGCCGGCCCAGCGCCTGCCCGCGGAAGGCCGTGGCGAGCCAGTGGTCGTAGATGATGTCGTCGGGCGTGTCCTCGGCCTGACCGATCTCCTGGATGACGACCTGACGCTCCTTGTCCAGATCGGCGGGATCGAAGCGCGAATGCTGGATCATGTCGGCCAGCAGGTCGAGCGCCAGCGCCACGTCCTCTTTCAGCACCTTGGCGTAGTAGGTGGTGTGCTCGCGCCCGGTATAGGCGTTCAGATGGCCGCCGACATCCTCGATCTCGGCGCTGATGCGGAAGGCATCGCGCCGGTCAGTGCCTTTGAACAACATGTGCTCGACCAGATGGGCGACGCCGTTCGCCGCCTCCGGCTCGTGCCGGCTGCCGACGCCGATCCAGACGCCGACGCTGGCCGTCTGCACGCCCGGCATCGGATCGGTGGCGACCCGCAGCCCGTTCGGCAGCGTCGTGACCCTGACCCCACTCATGGTGACCTTCGTCCTTCCGGCGCTGTCGCGGCCGGGTTTCCGTGCTGCCGGGTCCGGCCCGGTCCGTCTGCGCTGTGTGCTCACGCCGCCCCCGCCGTGACGCGGGAGCGCGCCCGCACGAAGTCCTGGAGCGTGCCGAGATCGTTCGGCAGGACGGTGACCCGCTCCTCCCGCTCGAACAGGTCCGCCAGATGCCGCGGCAGGCCGGGGCGCACGCCCGTGGCCTTCTCCACCGCGTCGGGGAACTTGGCCGGGTGGGCGCAGGCCAGCGACACGACCGGCACCGAGGGATCGAGGTCGGCGGCCTGCGCGGCCGCCACGCCCACGGCCGTGTGCGGGTCGATCAGCAGGCCGCTGTCGCGGTGGACCCGCGCCATCGTCTCCAGCGTCGCCTCCTCGCCGCAGCGGTGCCCCTCGAACAGCTCCAGCGCGCGGGCGAGCTGGCCCTGCGAGACGGCGAAGCGGCCGCTGCGGCGGAACTCCGCCATGCTGGTGGCCACGGCGGCGCCGTCACGGTCCATCAGGTCGAACAGCAGGCGCTCGAAGTTGCTGGAGATCTGGATGTCCATGCTGGGGCTGATGGTGGGCACCACGGCCCGCGTCTCCATCCGGCCGCTGGCGAAGAAGCGGGCCAGGATGTCGTTGGCGTTGCTGCCCACGATCAGCTTCGCCACCGGCACGCCCATGGCGCGGGCGGCATAGGCGGCATAGACATTGCCGAAATTGCCCGTGGGCACGGCGAAGGCGACCGGCCGGTCGGGCGCCCCCAGCGCCACCGCCGCCGCCACGTAATAGACGATCTGGGCCATGATCCGGGCCCAGTTGATGGAGTTGACCGCCGAGAGGTGCAGCCCGTCGCGGAAGGCCGCATCGTTGAACATCGCCTTCACGGCGTCCTGGCAGTCGTCGAAGGTCCCTTGCAGGGCGACGTTGTGGACGTTGGGCGAGAGCACCGTCGTCATCTGCCGGCGCTGCACGGCCGAGGTGCGGCCGTGCGGGTGCAGGATCACGATGTCCACCCGCTCGCGGTCGCGGCAGGCTTCGATGGCGGCGGAGCCGGTGTCGCCGGAGGTGGCGCCCACCACGGTCATGCGCTCCCCGCGCACGGCCAGCACATGGTCGAACAGGCGGCCGAGCAGTTGCAGCGCCACGTCCTTGAAGGCCAGCGTGGGGCCGTGGAACAGTTCCATCAGCCAGGTGCGCTGGTCGAGCTGGACCAGCGGCGTCACCGCCCGGTGGGCGAAGACCGACGGCCCGTAGGTGTCGGCCAGCAGGCGGCGGAAGTCCGCCTCGGCGATGCGGCCGCCCAGGAAGGGCAGCATCACCGCCGCCGCCACCTCGTCATAGGGCCGGCCGCGCAGGGCGCGCAGCGCATCGGGACCCAGCGCCGGCCAGGCGTCGGGGACATAAAGGCCGCCGTCCCGCGCCAGCCCTGCCAGCAGAACCTCGTCGAACGGGAGGGCGGGGGCCTGTCCCCGCGTGCTGATGTACTTCACCCCGACCTACCTCTCCATCGCCGGCACCCCTGGCCCCGCGCCGTATCCTTCGGAACGGCGGGCCGGCAGGGCGGCTACACTAGCGAGCGTGCCCGTCCCGGCGCAAGCGCCCGACACGGGTCCGACCCCTGCCCCCAGGACAGGGGTCGGCCTGCGAACAAAGGATGTCACCGCCGCGTTGTCCGCGCACCGTCCGACCCCAGCGAGGACCGCATGCCTGCCGCCCCCACCCCCGCCGTTCCGCCCCCTCCCGCCCTGTCGCTGGAGGAATGCCAGCACCTGACCTCTGCCTTCCTGGCCGGCCCCATGTTCCGCGCCCTGCACGCCGTTGAGTATGCGGTGCCCGAGTGGGGTGACGGGCCGGGGACGGAGCCCCTGTCCGCCGCGGCGCGGGCCGGGGTGGCGCTGCGCCATGTTCCCGGCGCCTCGGACGCCGAATACCGGATCGCCGCCTTCGGCGACACGCTGCGCATGCGCCTCCAGCTCAATGTCTGGCGCTTCGTCATCGTCTACACCGTGCCGGCCCACGATCTGGCGGACGCGCCGGGCATCGCCCCCCGTTTCGAGCGCTGGCAGACCGGGGCCGGGCATGCCGGCTGGACCATCGGCTGGCGCGATGCCGTCGATCCCTGGGACCACGAGCGCCGGCTGGTGGAGACCTACTGCTATGCCATGCTGCCGCGGGACTTCCTGATCGACCCCATGGCCCAGCTCTACTGGCGCACGGACATCGTGCAGATGACCCGCGCCTTCATGCTGGAGGCGCGCCGGGTGGGCGTGCGTCTGGCATAAAAACCTTGATGATCGATGAAGATTCTTTGTCGCACGGCATATTCCTGTCCACATTTCCGGAAGAGCCGCTATCCTGAGCGGGATCGGCCACCCTGGGTTCCCTCGGCGGACAGGAGATGTCCCGGGGGCTGCGCAGGCAGGCCGGCCGGTTAACTTCTGGTTGACAACCACCTTCGCCCTCGCGCTGCCGGCCCCGTCCTCCCCGCTTCCGGTCCACCGCCCCCGCGCTGTCCAGGACGCACGATGACCTACGGAAACGCCATCCTGGTGGGGGCGCTGCTCGGTGCAGCCGGCTGGCTGTTCGCCTTCTTCCTGGGCAAGCTGATCGAGGTCTCCATCGACGGCCGCGATGACCTGAAGGCGGCGCAGGAGCGCATCCCGCGGCTGGCGCAGATGGAGATCCGGTTCGAGCTGCGCCGGGCCGAGGTGCAGGCGGGCATCGCCAGGGTCACGACGGAGGTCGCCGGCCTGCGCCGGCAGCGCTACCTGCTGGAGCGCGAGCTGGCCGAGGCGCACCGGGAGGCGGAGGCGCCGATCCGCATCGTCGGTCGTGAGGGCGGCGGCGCCTACCGCTTCCGCGCCTGGGTCGTGAACCGGCAGGTTCAGGCGGCGCAGATGGAAGGCAAGCCACACCCCACCCTGGACGCGGAATGGGCGACGCCGCAGGTGGTGGAGGTCTGGGCCGAGACGCTGACCGAGGCCCGCCGCGAGATCCAGCGTCTCTACCCCCTGCCCCTGGGCTTCGCCATCCTGAACATGCGGCTGGAGCGGCCGGACGAGGGGGGCGAGACCGGCGGGGCAGCGGCCGGAGCGCCGGAGGACGATCTGCGCAATGCCGTCGCCTGAGTTCCTGTTCGCGCTGCTGATCGCCGTCACCGGCTTCGCTTTCTCCGGCGAGCGGGCGCTGTTCCGCGTGCGGGAGGCGCAGCGCCGCTACCGGGTGGCGATGACGAAGAAGTCCCAGTATGTCGGCCGGGTCCGGAAGGCGGCCCGGGAGACGCTGGGCCTGAAGCGGGAGCTGCGCCAGCTCGATCTGGCGCGGGCCGACCTGCTGAAGTCCTGCCGCAGGCTGGAACAGGACATCAAGGCGGCGGCGCGGCCGGAGAACCGGGTCTTCGTGCTGGACGAACGGCGGATGCCGCAGGACCAGGCCTGGATCGCCACAGTGCAGGCCGAGGTGGAAGCCGCCCCCGGCCGGCAGCTCCAGGCCTGGGAGGGCGCCCGCCGCTTCCTGGTCTGGGGCGTGGATGCGGAGGTGGCGCGGACGAAGGTCACCAAGCGCTATCCGGCACCCGAAGGCTTCACCCTCACCGCCCTGGTGCCCCGCCCGAAGCGGACCGAGCCCGCCGCCCCGGACGCCGGCGCCGTCTGAGCCCTCGCGCCTGACGCTTCCCCGTCACGCCGGGGTCGGCCGGCGCCGTCGCAGCAGGGAACCGGCGTACATGGCGGCGAGCGTGACCGCCAGCCCGTACCAGGTGACGGCATAGGACAGGTGGTTGTTGCGCAGGGTGACCACCGTCTGTCCGCCCACCGGCAGCACGCCGGCATCGGGTCCGGCCGCCGCCTCCACCACCAGCGGCGCGAGACCGCCCGCCCCCGTCGCCGCTTCCATGGCCGGCAGGTCGATCCAGAACCAGTAGTTCTCCTCCGGCCGGTTCTCCGGCTGCATCCAGCCCCGCGGCGGGGGCACCCGGGCGACGCCGGCCAGGGTGACGGTGCCGGCCGGCAGCCCGTCTGCCCGGCCGGCCGGATCGCGCCCGTCGGCGGGGACCCAGCCGCGGTTCACCAGCACGGTCCCCTGCCCGTCCGCCCGCACGAAGGGCGTCAGGACATGCAGGCCGGGCTGACCGGCCCGCACCCGGGGACCGAGGTAAAGCTCATGGGCATGGTCGAAGCGTCCGGTCAGCAGCACGGGCCGGTAGTCCCAGTCCTGCGGGTCGTCCGGCCTGGCCGGCAGCGGGACCGGGGCTGCCGCCATACGTGTCTCGATCCGGTCGATCAGGGCCGTCTTCCAGGCCAGCCGCTGCATCTGCCAGGTTCCCAGCCCGACCAGGACGGCGATGCCGATCAGCACCAGCACCGCGCCCGCCACGGCCTTGGCCCGCCCCGGCGGGCGGCCGGCGGCCGGGACGGGCATGGCGGTGCGCGGCCCTGCGCCGCTCATCCGCCGTCTCCCCCGCCCTGCTCGAAGTCGGAGCGGCGGTAGCGGTACTGCAAGGCCAGCACATAGGCCTTGGCCGGGCGCAGCATGCCCAGCGTCAGACCCAGCACGACGGCGCTCCAGAGGATGGTGTGAACCCAGAGCGGCCAGTCCACGCTCATCGCCACCCAGAGCGCCAGCGGCACCACCGCGAAACCCAGGATGAAGATCAGGAAGACGGCCGGGCCGTCGCCGCTGTCGTTGCAGGCCAGTTCCAGGCCGCAGACGGGGCAGCGCTCGACGACGGAGAGGAAGCCCTTGAACAGCCGCCCCCGGCCGCAGCGCGGACAGGTGCAGCCCAGGCCCGCCCGCAGCGGGGAAACCGCGGCAGGCGCCCCGTCAGTGTGCGGCGTACTGCCCACCGGCCCCCCACCAGTAGATGGACACGAACAGGAACAGCCAGACCACGTCCACGAAATGCCAGTACCAGGCGGCAGCCTCCAGCCCGAAATGGCTCTGCGGGGTGAAGTGCCCGCGGGAGGCCCGGAACCAGCAGACGGCCAGGAAGATGGTGCCGATCAGGACATGGAAGCCGTGGAAGCCGGTCGCCATGTAGAAGGTGGACGAATAGATGTTGTCGGCGAAGCCGAAGCTGGCGTGGCTGTACTCGTAGAGCTGGAACAGGGTGAACAGCGCCCCCAGTGCCACGGTGATGCCCAGCGCCTTCACCGCCTGCGCCTGCTTGCCTTCGATGATGGCGTGGTGCGCCCAGGTGACCGTGCTGCCCGACAGCAGCAGGATCACCGTCATCATCAGCGGCAGGTCGAACGGGTTGATCGGCTCGATGCCGGCCGGCGGCCACTGGCCGCCCGTGGCTTCGGTCCGCGCCACCTGCATCGGCTCGGCTGCATAGAGGCTGGCGTCGAAGAAGGCCCAGAAGAAGGCGACGAAGAACATCACCTCCGACGCGATGAACAGCACCATGCCGTAGCGCAGCCCGATCTTGACGACCGGCGTGTGGGCCCGCTGCACGACGGACTCCCGCACCACGTCGCGCCACCAGCCGGCCATGACCCCCAGCACGGCCAGGAAGCCGGCGGCCAGCACGGCCCAGCCATGGTCGTGCATGTAGAGGATGGCGCCCGTGGCCAGCAGCCCGCCCGCGAAGGCGCCCAGCAGCGGCCAGGGGCTGGGGTCCACAAGGTGGTAGGGCTGTTTGACCCCTTCGGGTACGGCCCCGGCCGGGGCGCTGTGGACCTTGACGTCAGCCATGTCTCTCTTCCCTCGCCTTTTCGTTCGACGGTAGCGTCCGGCCGCCGGCAGGCCGGGCCGCCGCCTGGGTCTGGCCGGAAGGCGGTGCCGAAAGCGCGGCCGTGTCCGGCTGCTCCACCGCCTTGAAGAAGGTGTAGGACAGAGTGATCGTGTGGACGTCGGCCATGCCGGGATCGTCCGCGATCGCCGGGTCCACGTAGAAGTAGACCGGCATGTCGATCTCCTGCCCCGGCTCCAGCCGCTGTTCGGTGAAGCAGAAGCACTGGATCTTGTTGAAGTAGATGCCCGCCTTGTCCGGGGTCACGTTGTAGGTGGCGGTGCCGACGACGGGCACGGAGCCGTCATTGCGGGCGTGGTAGGTGGTCAGCACCGGCTCGCCCACCTTCACCTCGGTGGTGTTGACCGCCGGGCGGAAGCCCCAGGGCAGGGACCGGTTGACATCGGCGTTGAAGCGGATGGTCATCGTCCGGTCCAGCACGCGGCCGGCCGGCCCCTGCGCGACCTGGGGCGTGCCGCCGAAGCCGGTGACGCGGCAGAACAGGTCGTAGAGCGGCACCGCGGCGAAGGACAGGCCGACCATGCCCGCCACGACGCCGCCCAGGGCCAGGGCCAGGACGCGGTTGCGGCGGGCGGCGCTCATGGAAAGCCCCCGCCCTGCATCCGCACGATGGCGACGGCATAGATCAGCCCCACCAGCGCCAGCAGCGCCGCCAGCATGGCGCGGTTCTTGCCCCGCTGGCGCCGGCGGATCTCGTCGCCGTCTACGGTCGGGGCCGTCGCCCCCTCGTCCGTGCGGTCGGTCCGGGTCGTGTGCTCGGCGTTCATGCCGGGTCTCCCGCTCAGGCCACCAGCCGCTCGGCGATCAGCACGCCGAACAGCACGAAGAGATAGAGGATCGAGAAGCCGAACATCCGCCTGGCCGGCTTCATGTCCGTCGCGTCCGCCCGCAGAACGCGGACGGCGCACAGCACGAACAACAGCCCCAGCACCACGGATGTCGCCAGATAGGCGGTCCCGGCGATCCCGACGAACCAGGGGGCCGTCGCCAGCGGCAGCAGGATCAGCGTGTAGGCCAGCATCTGCCGCTTCGTCTCCTGCGCACCGGCGACGACCGGCAGCATGGGCACGCCCGCCTTCTCGTAGTCGGCGCTGGCGAACAGCGACAGCGCCCAGAAGTGCGGCGGCGTCCAGAAGAAGATGATGGCGAACAGGATCACGCTGGCCAGCGTCACGTCGCCCGTCACCGCCGCCCAGCCGATCATCGGCGGGAAGGCGCCGGCGGCCCCGCCGATCACGATGTTCTGCGGCGTCCGCCGCTTCAGCCAGATCGTGTAGACGAAGACATAGAAGGCCGAGGCCAGGGCCAGCAGCCCCGCCGCGACCCAGTTCACCGCCAGCCCCAGCAGCAGCACCGGCACCACCGAGAGGACGATGCCGAAGGTCAGCGCCTCGTCCGGATCGATCCGACCCTGCGGAATCGGCCGGGCGGCGGTACGCTTCATCACGGCGTCGATGTCGCGGTCGTACCACATGTTGATGGCACCCGACGCCCCGGCGCCGACCGTGATGCAGAGCACCGCGGCCAGCGCCAGCACCGGATGCAGCCCGCCCGGGGCGACCATCATCCCGGCGATGGCCGAGTAGACGACCAGGATCATCACCCGGGGCTTCAGCAACGCCATGTAGTCGCCGACGCTGGCGGTGCCGCCCAGGGCCCCGCCGCGCAGCTCGAACGAGGTATCCGTCATCTTCCGTGCCTTCCCAACCCTACGGTCTCTGCGTCCGGGGCTTCTGATGTCCCCGGATCGTTCCCGGGGTCCGGTCGCCCGGACCCCGGACGCGGCGCACCGCCGCGGTCACTTCAGCCGCGGCAGCGTCTCGAACTGGTGGAACGGCGGCGGGCTGGACAGGGTCCATTCCAGCGTCGTGCCGCCGGTGTTCCAGTAGTCGCCCTCCACCCGGCGGCCGGCCAGCAGGGTGTAGACCGCCATCACGCAGAAGAAGAGCGTGGAGGCGAAGGCGATGTAGGCGCCGTAGGAGGAGACGGCGTTCCAGAAGGCGTAGGCTTCGGGGTAGTCGGGGATGCGCCGCGGCATGCCCTGGAGCCCCAGGAAATGCTGCGGGAAGAACAGCAGGTTCACGCCGACGAAGGTCGTGAAGAAGTGCAGCTTGCCGGCCCATTCGGGATGCTGCCGGCCGCTCATCTTGCCGATCCAGTAGTAGTAGCCGGCGAAGATGGCGAACACCGCCCCCAGGCTGAGCACGTAATGGAAGTGCGCCACGACGTAGTAGGTGTCGTGCAGGGCAATGTCCATGCCGGCATTGGACAGGACCACGCCCGTGACGCCGCCCAGGGTGAACAGGAAGATGAAGCCTACCGCCCAGAGCATGGGCGTGCGGAACTCGATGGAGCCGCCCCACATGGTGGCGATCCAGGAGAAGATCTTGATGCCCGTCGGCACGGCGATGATCATCGTCGCCGCCGTGAAATAGGCCTTGGTGTCCACGTCCAGGCCGACGGTGAACATGTGGTGGGCCCAGACGACGAAGCCGACCACGCCGATCGCCACCATGGCGTAGGCCATGCCCAGATAGCCGAAGACCGGCTTGCGGCTGAAGGTGGAGACAATGTGGCTGACGATGCCGAAGGCCGGCAGGATCATGATGTAGACTTCGGGGTGCCCGAAGAACCAGAACAGGTGCTGGAACAGCACCGGGTCGCCACCGCCGGCCGGCTCGAAGAAGTGGGTGCCGAAGTTGCGGTCGGTCAGCAGCATGGTGATGGCGCCGCCCAGCACCGGCACCGCCAGCAGCAGCAGGAACGCCGTCACCAGCATCGCCCAGGCGAACAGCGGCATCTTGTGCAGCGTCATGCCCGGCGCGCGCATGTTGAAGATGGTGGTGATGAAGTTGATCGCCCCCAGGATCGAACTGGCCCCGGCCAGATGCAGGGCGAAGATCGCCATGTCCACGGAGGGGCCGTCATGCCCGGTGCCGCCGGAGAGCGGCGGGTAGATCGTCCAGCCCGTCCCCGCCCCCGGCGGCACGAAGGCCGACCCGAGCAGCAGCAGGAAGGCCGGGACCAGCAGCCAGAAGCTGATGTTGTTCAGGCGCGGGAACGCCATGTCGGGCGCCCCCACCATGATCGGCAGGAACCAGTTGCCGAAGCCGCCGATCAGCGCCGGCATGACGACGAAGAACACCATGATCAGGCCGTGGGCCGTGATCAGCACGTTCCACATCTGGCCGTCGGCCACGATGGTCATGCCGGGGCTCTGCAGCTCCATCCGCATGAGGACGGAGAACATCCCGCCGATCAGCCCGGCGATGACGGAGAAGACCAGATAGAGCGTCCCGATGTCCTTGTGGTTGGTGGAGAACAGCCAGCGCCGGACGAAGCCCGGGCGGTGGTCATGGTGATCGTCGTGATCGTCGCGGGCCTGCGCCCCCGTCACTGCACCCATGGTCTCTTACCCTCTCCTGCGGGAATCCTTATCGGGCAGCAGGTTCTTCCGCGAGCTGCCGTGGCTCCCCTTCATTCCTGTTCAAGGCGACCGTCTTCTCCGCTACCCAGGCGTCGAACCGCTCCTTCGACACGGCTTCCACCGCGATGGGCATGAAGCCGTGATTGGTGCCGCAGATCTCCGAGCACTGGCCGTAGAACACGCCCTCGGCATCGGCCCGGAACCAGGTCTCGTTCAGGCGGCCGGGGACGGCGTCCTTCTTGATCCCCAGGGACGGGATGGCCCAGGAGTGGATGACGTCGCTGGCCGTGACCAGGACGCGGACATTGGCTCCCACCGGCACGACCAGACGGTTGTCCACCTCCAGCAGCCGCAGCTTGGGGTCCGGCACCTCGTCCTCGCTCAGCATGAAGCTGTCGAAGGCGATGTTGCCATGGTCGGGATATTCGTAGGACCAGTACCACTGGCGGCCGGTGACCTTCACGGTCATGTCCGCCTCGGGCGTCCTGTCCATGAAGTAGAGAAGCTGGAAGGACGGGATGGCGATGACCACCAGGATCACCACCGGGATCACCGTCCAGGCCACCTCCAGCACGGTGTTGTGGCTGGTCCTGGACGGGACCGGGTTCTTCGAGGCGCGGAAGCGCCACATCACGTAGATCAGCAGCGCCAGCACCAGCAGGGTGATGGCCGTGATGATGACCAGCAGCAGGTCATGGAAGCTGTCGAGCTGCTGCTTGACCGGAGAGGCCGCCTGTTGCAGGCCGAGCCCGCCCGGCTGCGGCACCCCGACAGGGGACGGTGCCTGCGCCAGCGCCGTCCAGGCGCCGACGGCAAGGGTCATGAGAAGGCCCGACAGGCCGGCGCCGATCTTGCGTACGGACATCCCTACCACTCTCTTATCGTTGCCGGGGATTGGCTCCCCTTCGCGGGCCGGGTGACCCGGCCGGTGCATCCCGTCCCGACCGGGAGGCCGGTATCCGCAGCCCCGCCCCCCCGGGCGGAAGCGCGGGGGACGTTACAGGCACGCCGGATGCCGGCACAATATGCTCGCCCCCAGAATAGTTCGGTCGCATCATCTTGGACCATAGACCTGTCCCTATTCGGGGTAAAGCCACTCCGGCCGGGTGACCTGCCTCTGTCAGCATGCGGAATCGCCCTGTCCCGACCACAGCGGCCCGGCGGAAGCCCCCTCGCAGAAGATAGCGGGAGACCCCGGTGCGGCGGGCGAGCGGCATCTTGCCCCGTGCGCCCCGGATCGCCATTGTCACGACATGAGGGGCGCTCCCGCCCCGCACTGCCGCCTGGAGTCACGCCGATGTCCACCCTCGCCCAGACCGACGATCTGTTCTTCACCCGGGCCGGGCTGGACCTGGCGCGCACGGCGGACATCGTGGCCGATGCGCTGCACGGTGCGGACGACGGCGAGCTGTTCCTGGAATACGCCCAGTCGGAGGGATTCGTCTGGGATGACGGCAAGCTGAAGAGCGCCAGCTTCGACACCTCGCAGGGCTTCGGCCTGCGCGCCGTGGCCGGGGAGGCGACCGGCTACGCCCATGCCTCCACCCTGTCGGAGGACGCGATCCGCCGCGCCGCGGGCACCGTGCGCGCTGTCCATGCCGGCCATGGCGGCACCTATGCCGAGCCGCCGGCCGGCACCAACCGGGCGCTCTATGCCAGCGACAATCCCCTCGGCCTCGTCCCGTTCGAGGCGAAGGTGAAGCTGCTGGAGGCGGTGGACGCCTATGCCCGCGCCAGGGACCCGCGGGTGCGGCAGGTCTCCTGCTCGCTGTCCGGAGAATGGCAGGCGGTGCAGATCATCCGGGCCGACGGACACCGTGTCTCCGACATCCGGCCGCTGGTGCGGCTGAACGTGTCCGTCGTCGTCGCCGACGGGGACCGCATGGAGTCGGGCAGCCACGGCTCCGGCGGACGGCGCACCTACGAGCGCTTCCTGGAGCCCGAGGTCTGGCAGGCGCATGTGGACGAGGCGCTGCGCAACGCCCTGACCAACCTTTCCGCCATCGACGCCCCGGCCGGGGAGATGCCGGTGGTGCTGGGTCCCGGCTGGTGCGGGGTGATGCTGCACGAGGCCATCGGCCACGGGCTGGAGGGCGACTTCAACCGCAAGAAGACCTCCGCCTTCTCCGGCCTGCTGGGCCAGCGCGTGGCCGCCCCGGGCGTCACCGTCGTGGACGACGGCACGCTGGAGGGTCTGCGCGGCTCCCTGACGGTGGATGACGAGGGCACGCCGACGAGCTGCACCACCCTGATCGAGGACGGCATCCTGGTCGGCTACATGCAGGACCGGCTGAATGCCCGGCTGATGGGCGTGAAGCCCACCGGCAACGGCCGCCGCCAGGGCTTCGCCCACATGCCGATGCCGCGCATGACGAACACCGTCATGCGCTCCGGCGAGCGGACGAAGGAGGAGATCATCGCCGGCGTGAAGCGTGGTCTCTACGCCGTGAACTTCGGCGGCGGGCAGGTGGATATCGTGTCCGGCAAGTTCGTCTTCTCGGCCAGCGAGGCCTACCTGATCGAGGACGGCCGGATCGGCCCGGCCGTGAAGGGCGCCACCCTGATCGGCAACGGTCCCGACGCCCTGACCAAGGTCACCATGATCGGCAACGACATGGAGATCGACCCCGGCGTCGGCACCTGCGGCAAGCAGGGCCAGGGCGTGCCGGTCGGCGTCGGCCAGCCGACCATGCGGATCGACGGTCTGACGGTGGGCGGCACCCGGGCGGCGTGAGCCGCCGGGCGCCGATGCCTCAGTACGCGTACTCCTCGTACACGCGGTCGATGTTCCCGGCCCAGGGACCTTCGAACTTCCGCAGCATCTCCGTGGCGGGGGTGATGCCGCTTTCCGCCGTCTCGGCCAGGGTCGTCAGGAAGTGGCTTTCGTCGTCGCCCATGCCGGCCATGCGGGCGCGGGAGCGCAGGCCCTCGCGCGCGATCTCCACGACCTGCTTCGCCACGGCCTGGAGGGTGCCGCCACGGAAGGGCGTGTCCAGGCCCAGCCGCGGCACGTCGCGCCGCAGCGCCGCCCGCTCCTGTGCCGTCCAGCCCTTGCAGAGATCCCAGGCGGCATCCAGCGCCGTGCCGTCGTAGAGCAGCCCGACCCAGAGCGCCGGCAGGGCGCAGAGCCGACCCCAGGGGCCGCCGTCAGCCCCGCGCATCTCCAGGTAGCGCTTCAGCCGCACCTCGGGGAAGAGCGTCGTCAGGTGGTCGTTCCAGTCGGTGGCCAGCGGCATCTCCCCCGGCAGGACGGACAGCCGCCCGGCCAGGAAGTCGCGGAAGTCGAGGCCGGAGGCGTCCAGGTACTGCCCGTCGCGGTAGACGAAATACATCGGCACCGACAGCGCATAGTCCACATAGCGCTCGAAGCCGAAGCCGTCCTCGAAGACGAAGGGCAGGTCGCCCGTGCGGTCGGGATCGGTGTCGGTCCAGATGTGGCTGCGGTAGCTCTGGAAGCCGTTCGGGCGCCCTTCGGTGAAGGGGCTGTTGGCGAACAGCGCCGTCGCCACCGGCTGCAGGGCCAGCCCGACGCGGAACTTCTTCACCATGTCCGCCTCGGACGCGAAGTCCAGGTTGACCTGCACGGTCGAGGTGCGGGTCATCATGTCGAGCCCGAGGGTCCCGCGCTTGGGCATGTAGGCGCGCATGATGCGGTAACGGCCCTTGGGCATCCAGGGGATGTCCTCGCGCCGCCATTTCGGATTGAAGCCCAGCCCCAGCATGCCGATGCCCAGATCGGCGCCGATCGCCTTCACCTCGGCCAGGTGCTCCGTCACCTCGCCGCAGGTCTGGTGGATCGTCATGAGCGGCGCGCCCGACAGCTCGAACTGGCCGCCGGGTTCCAGGCTGACGCTGGCCTCGCCCTTGGACAGGGCGATCACGTTGTCGCCCTCCATCACCCGCTCCCAGCCGTAACGGTCGGCCAGGGCGTTCAGGATGGCGCCGATGCCGTCCGGCCCGTCATAGGGCAGCGGGCGCTTGTCGGCGCGGCGGAAGGCGAACTTCTCGTGCTCGGTCCCGATCCGCCAGCGGTCGGCCGGCTTGCAGCCCGCCTCCAGATGCTCGACGAGCTGTCGGCGGTCGGTGATGGGTTCGCCACGCGACTTCGGTGGGGCGGACATCGGACGGATTCCCTGAAGGATGCAGCAAGGGGCAAGGACGCGAGGTGTCATAAGGCCGGCGACGGCATCGCCCGCCGGGCAGGCGGTCAGCCCCGGTCGTCGCGGAAGGGCGGGCGCGAGTCCGCGCCCCCTTGCGACGTCCAGTCCCCGGCCAGGGCCTGCCACACGGCGAGCACCGCGAAGGCCGCCGTGTCGGCCCGGAGGACCCGGGGCCCCAGTCCGACGGGCACAACAAAAGGCAAGTGCAGCAGCCCGTCAAGCTCCGCCCGGTCGAAGCCGCCTTCCGGCCCGAGAAGCCATGCCGCAGGTCGCCCCCGCTGCGCCGTGACGGCCGACACAGCCGGCATCGCCTGCCCCGATTCGGCGGCGACGAAGAGGACGCGCGCCGGGTCCCAGCCTTCCAGCGCCTTGAACAGCGGGCACGCCTCCCGCACCTCCGGCACGCTCAGCCGCTCGCACTGTTCCGCCGCCTCCACGGCGTTCGCCGCCAGCCGCTCCAGATTGACCCGGCCCACGTCGGTGCGGCGGGTGAAGACGGGGTGCAGCACCGCCGCCCCCAGCTCCGTCGCCTTCTCGGCCACGGAGTCGCTGCGGCCGCCCTTCAGCGGCGCGAACAGCAGCCAGGGCCCCTCCTCCCCGGTCTGGTCCCGCTCCCGCCGCAGGGCCGTCAGCGTGCCGCCGGACTTGCCGAGCTGCGCCACCTCCGCCAGCCATTCGCCGTCACGGCCGTTGAAGGCCAGCACGCGCTCGCCCGGCTGCATGCGCAGCACCGTGCGGAGATAGTGGGCGCGGCCCCCTTCCAGCGGCACGGCCGCCCCCTCGGAGAGCGGCGCATCGACGAAGAGACGGGTGCGGGGACGGTCGGTCATCGAAGGGTCCTGGCCCGGCGGGTGAGAAGGGTGAGCAGGATCGCCCCGCAGGTCACCCCGCCGGCGGTGGCGAAGGTGGTGGCCGGGCCGGCCGCCGTCCACAGCACGCCGGCCCCCAGGCTGGCCAGCAGCAGCGAGAGGCCGGTCACCAGATTGAACACGCCGAAGGCGGTGCCGCGCCGGTCGGCCGGGGCCGCGTCGGCCACCAGGGCGGCCAGGATGCCCTGCGTCAGTCCCAGATGCAGGCCCCAGAGCACCGTGCCCGCCACGACCGACAGGGTTCCCGAGGCCAGCGCCAGCACGGCATGGGCGACGGCCAGCAGGACGAAGCCGGCCATCAGCAGCGTCTCCCGCCCCAGCCGGTCGGACAGGCGCCCGGCCGGATAGGCGGAGAGAGCGAAGGCCACGTTCATGCAGGCATAGACCAGCGGCACGGATGCCGCGGCGACGCCGACATCCTCTGCCCGCAGCAGCAGGAACGCCTCGCCGAAGCGGCCCAGCAGCAGGAACCCGGCCGCCCCCACCGCCAGCCAGAAGGGCCGGCCCAGCCGGGCCAGTCCGGCCCGGGTCAGGGGAAAGCCGCCGTCGGCAGGGCGTTCGACGGCGGGCTCGCGCACCCCGACGGCGAGCAGCCCGACCGACAGCAGCGCCGGCAGCACGGCCGCGGCGAAGACCAGCCGGATGTCGCCGGTCAGGGCCATCAGGCCGGCCGCCACCAGCGGCCCCAGGATGGCGCCCACCGTGTCCAGGCTCTGGCGCAGGCCGAAGGCGGCGCCACGCTGGCCGGGCGCCACCATGTCGGCCATCAGCGCGTCGCGCGGGGCGCCGCGGATACCCTTGCCCACCCGGTCCATGAAGCGGGCGCCCACCACCATGCCGACGCTGCCGGCCAGCGGGAACAGCGGCTTGGACAGGGCGGACAGGCCGTAGCCGAAGACAGCCAGCGCCTTGCGCTTGCCCAGCCAGTCGCTGAGCGTGCCGGAGAAGACCTTGACGACCTGGGAGGTGGCGTCGGCCATGCCCTCGATCAGCCCCAGCACGAGCGCGCTGGCCCCCAGGCCGGAGACGAGGAAGACCGGCAGCAGGGCCAGGATCATCTCCGAGGAGACGTCCATGAACAGGCTGACCAGCCCCAGCATCCAGACCGCGCGCGGCAGCATCGGCGGAGCCACCGGCGGGGCCGCGGGCGGCGGGACAGCAGCGGTCGGGACAGTGCTCGGGGCGGGGGACGGCGGGGCCGGGTCGGGCGGAAGGGGGGCGGGCATGATTAAGGGAGCAAACCCTGCCACCCGCCGCCGGGTCAAGAGTCCGCCGACATGGCGCGGGGAGTCGTCGCCCGCCAGCGACCGGCTTCTACCCGGGGACCCGATCGTGTAACATCCGCCCCCGCGTCCCGTTCCCGAACGCCAGACTGTTGCCGATCATGGTGGACACCTTCGAAGGCCGGAGCGATCCCGGCCAGACCGATACCGGCCATACCGACATCCGCGCCGGAAGCTGGGTGGACCGATGGCTGCCGGCGGCCTGGCGTCCCTATGCCCGGCTGGCACGGCTGGACCGGCCGATCGGCACCTGGCTGCTGCTGTTCCCGGGCTGGTGGGCCATCGCCATGGCGGCCCCGCCGGGTCACTGGCCCGACCTCTGGCTGATGGCGTTGTTCGCCATCGGCGCCGTCGTCATGCGCGGGGCCGGCTGCACCGTCAACGACCTGCTGGACCGCGACCTGGATGCGCGGGTGGAGCGGACGCGGGTGCGCCCGATCCCCAGCGGCGATGTCACGGCGACCCAGGCGGCGGGCTTCCTGGTGTTCCAGCTCCTGCTCGGCTTCCTGGTGCTGATCCAGTTGAACTGGCTGTCGATCTGGCTGGGGGTGGCGTCGCTGGCGCTGGTCGGCACCTATCCGCTGATGAAGCGGATCACCTGGTGGCCGCAGGCCTTTCTGGGCCTGACCTTCAACTGGGGCGCCATCATGGGCTGGACCGCCGTGCGCGGCAGCCTGGACTGGCCCTCCCTGGTCCTCTACGCCGGCTGCATCCTCTGGACCCTGGGCTACGACACGATCTACGCCCACCAGGACAAGGAGGACGATGCCCGCGTCGGCATCAAGTCCACCGCCCGGCTGTTCGGTGCCGCCAGCAAGCGGTACGTCGGCCTGTTCTATGCCGGTGCCTTCGTGCTCTGGTGCGCGGCCCTGCTGCCGCTCGGCCACGGGGCGGCGATGACCGTGCCGCTGCTGGCCACGGCGGCCCTGCTGGTCGTGCAGGTGCGGAGCTGGGATCCCGACGATCCGGCCGACAGCCTTGCCGCCTTCAAGGCCAGCCGGTTCGTGGGCTGGGCGCTGCTGATCGGCATCGTCGCCGGCATCGCCGCCCAGCCGCGGGAGATCGCGGTCACGGGCGGCGGCGGGGGCGGCATCGACGATGGCTACCGTCACGGCTATCCGCGTCCGCAGCCGCCCTACCAGTTGATCAACGAGATCCGCTAGGCGGATCCGCCAGAACGGACAGGGCCGGCCCCGCGGCCGGCACCTGCCCCCCGGTCCGCCTCAGGCGGCGTCGGGCATCGCAAAGGTGATAAGGCTGATGACGGCCCCGGTTGGATCGTTGATGACGGCGATGCGGCCCACCCCGGTCACGTCGAACGGCGGCACGCAGACCTTGCCGCCCAGGTCCGTCACCTTGGCGCAGGCCGCGTCCACGTCGGCCACGTTCACGTAAGTCATCCAGTGCGGCGGGATGCCGTCCCACGTCGAGCCGTCCATCTTCATCATGCCGCCCACGTCCCTGCCGCCGTGGCTGATGATCGTGTAGAGGCCGTGCTCCCCCATATCGACCTCGCGGAAGCTCCAGCCCAGCAGGTCGCCGAAGAAGGTCCGGGCCTTCGCCGGGTTGGGGGTCATCAGCTCCTGCCAGACGAAGCTGCCGAAGGGCGGCATGGCGGCCGCAGAGTCATTGGCGGTTCCGGCAGCCGGTTCTGTGGTCGTCGTCATGGGTCCCTCCCTCCTGGTGAGCACCGCCGCAAACGCCGCGACGGCGCGGTCCGGAGTCTCGCACAACCGGCCTTTCCTGTCCCATGAACTTCAAGGGAGGGTCTGCTCCCCGGCCCCTCCCCCGGCGGGCGGTGGCGCCCTATGATGGTGCCATGACGATCCCGCCCGCCGACCGCCCCGCCTTCATCCGCGCCCACACGGCCATCGCCAGCCCGCCGCTGCTGCCGGAGCTGCGGCTGCATCTGGCGACGGAGATCACGCCGCTCTGGCTGGCGACGGAGGCGTGGCTGGAGCGCACCGGCCTGCCGCCGCCCTTCTGGGCGTTCGCCTGGGCCGGCGGGCAGGCCCTGGCCCGCCATGTGCTGGACCGGCCGGAGACGGTGCGGGGCCGGCGGGTGCTGGACTTCGCCACCGGGTCGGGGCTGGTCGCCCTGGCGGCGGCGAAGGCCGGGGCGGCGTCCGTGACGGCGGCGGAGATCGACCCCTTCGCCCTGGAGGCGCTGGCGCTCAACGCTGCGCTGAACGGGCTGGCGGTGGAGGGAAGGTGCGCCGACCTGATCGGTCGGCCGCTGCCCGGCGTGGACGTGCTGCTGGCCGGCGACATCTGTTACGAGCGCCCCTTCGCGGAGCGGGCGATGGCGTGGTTCCGCAGCCTGAGCACGGCCGGGACGACGGTGCTGCTGGGCGATCCCGGCCGCTCCTACCTGCCCGACCAGGGGCTTGAGGCGGTGGCGACCTATGCGGTCCCGACGACGCGGGAGCTTGAGGACCGCGACGTGCGGGAGACGACCGTGTGGCGTGTCGCCGCTTGACCTTCGCCCGCGTTCCCCGATCTTCTGGGGACCCTTGCCGAACCCCGGCGCCCCGCCCGGTTGCCATCCCGGTGACATGATGCCTTTTTCCTCCCTCCGCGACTTCATCGCCAAGCTTGAGCAGACGGGCCGGCTGGTCCGGGTCAAGGAACCCGTCTCCACCGTGCTGGAGATGACGGAGATCCACACCCGCCTGCTGGCCGAGGGCGGCCCCGCCGTGCTGTTCGAGAACCCGATCCGGGCCGACGGCACGCGCAGCGAGATGCCCGTGCTGATCAACCTGTTCGGCACGGTGGAGCGGGTCGCCTGGGGCATGGACCGGGAGCCGCACGAGCTGCGGCAGGTGGGCGAGACGCTGGCCTTCCTGAAGCAGCCGGAGCCGCCGCGCGGCCTGCGCGAGGCGTTCGACCTGCTGCCGCTGGCCAAGCAGGTGCTGGCGATGCGGCCCGGCAGCGTCAGCCGCGCGCCCTGCCAGGAGGTGGTGCTGACCGGCGACGAGGTGGATCTCGGCCGGCTGCCGGTGCAGTCCTGCTGGCCGGGCGAGCCGGCGCCGCTGATCACCTGGCCGCTGATCGTCACCAAGGGACCCAGCGAGGCGCGCGAGGACAACTTCAACCTCGGCATCTACCGGATGCAGGTGCTGGGCCGGAACAAGACCATCATGCGCTGGCTGAAGCACCGCGGCGGCGCGCAGCACCACCAGCGCTGGAAGGGCGCGGGCCGGCGCGAGCCGCTGCCGGCCGCGGCCGTGCTGGGCGCCGATCCCGGCACCATCCTGGCCGCCGTGACGCCGGTGCCGGACACGCTCTCCGAATACCAGTTCGCCGGCCTGCTGCGCGGCCGCAAGGTCGATCTGGTGGACTGCAGGACGGTGCCGCTGAAGGTTCCGGCGACGGCGGAGATCGTGCTGGAAGGCCATGTCAGCCTGGACGAGTGCGCCGACGAGGGACCCTACGGCGACCATACCGGCTATTACAACAGCGTGGAGAAGTTCCCGGTCTTCACCGTCACCGCCATCACCATGCGGCGCGACCCGATCTACCTCTCCACCTTCACCGGCCGCCCGCCGGACGAGCCCAGCGTGCTGGGCGAGGCGCTGAACGAGGTGTTCATCCCGCTGTTGCAGCAGCAGTTCCCGGAGATCGTGGATTTCTGGCTGCCGCCGGAGGGATGCAGCTACCGCATCGCCGTCGTCAGCATGAAGAAGGCCTATCCGGGCCACGCCAAGCGCGTGATGATGGGCGTGTGGTCCTTCCTGCGCCAGTTCATGTACACGAAGTGGGTCATCGTCGTGGACCATGACGTGAACGCGCGGGACTGGAAGGACGTGATGTGGGCCATCTCCACCAAGATGGACCCGGCCCGCGACATCACCGTGATCGAGGGCACGCCGATCGACTATCTGGATTTCGCCAGCCCCGAGAGCGGCCTGGGCGGCAAGATCGGCCTGGACGCCACCGACAAGCTGCCCCCCGAGACGCACCGCGAATGGGGCCAGGTCCTGCGCATGGACCAGACCGTGGTGGACCGGGTGACCGACCTCTGGGGCAAGCTGGGCCTGCCCGGGAGCGGCAAGCCGATCTGGAAGTAGGGAGGCTGCCTCATGTCGCATATTCGCACATCAGATGAGATAAAGGCCGACTATGTTGAGACAATGGGAAATGATCTTGGGGTCTTCTTCCACGCAATATTCCAAGAGGTTTCTGGGCTCTACAAAGAATGGATAGAATACGTTGAGATTTTTGGAGCAAACGAGGATAGAATTAATATAATAAACTCAATATGTCCGAATTTCTTTGGAATTATTCAGAAAAGACTCTGGGAATCACTGACCCTTCACGTGGCCAGGCTTACTGACCCACCTCACCAGAGGGGCAAAAACAACCTCACCATTCTCGCTTTGCCATCTTTAGTAGAATCATCGATTCAGGAACGGGTTCAGGTATCCGTTGATGAAGCCGTGTCACATGCAGGTTTCTGTCGCGATTGGCGCAACCGCCATATCGCCCACAGAGACCTTGAATTGACACTTGAACGATCCGCGGAGCCTCTAAAGCCCGCAAGCAGAGAACTCATGCGGCGGGCACTTGATAGTATATCTAAATCAGTAAATACAGTGCATGAACACTATTTTCATTGCGAAATTGGATTTCAATATCAACCCGCAGAATCTTACAGCCTTATTTGCACCCTAGATGACGCAATACATTTTCGGGAGGATATAGAAAATCGCATCCGATCTGGCGACAAAAAACTACTCACCCCAAAGAAGCGAAAATTCTAGAACGAGAACAGCCCATCCTCGCCATAGAGAAAATCCTGGCTGCGGGCACCGGTCGGGCCCGTCCCCGCCTTCTGGCGACCCCGCCGGCCGATCTCCCGGAGGCGGGCTTCCCTGTCGGCCGGTTCCACAGGCACGCCGGGCTTTTCCACCGCCGGACGGACGGGCACCAACCGCACGGCGCCACGGTCGCCGTCGGTCAGCACGACCTCTTCCCCTGCCTGGGCACGGCGGACAAGATCGTCCAGCCGGGCCATCGCCTCGGTGACGGAGACGTTCATCTTCCGCTCCCCTGATGGGATACTGTGTGAAGGTGGGTTATCCGCTGTGCGCTGTCCATAGCGCCCTTTCCTGGGGGCCAGACCATGGCGTGCTGGCCGGCAATGCCGTTCCATGCGTTATCCAGCTCCCGTCCACCGTCCAGGAAAGAGCCCCATGCCCCAGCCCGCCCGGTCACAGTCTGCCCTGCCCCAACCTGCCCGCCCCATCGGTCGCCTGTCGCTGCACCTGTCCCACCACGGCACGCTGGGACAGGGGGTGGACATCGCGCTCGCCCGCAACCTCTCCGTCCTCGACACCAGCGGTCCCTGCCTGTGGACGGCGTCGGACGAGACCTGCCAGATCGAGCGGCTGCGCCTGGATGCGGCCGGGCTCGGGAAGGGCGGCGGCGGGGCCGGGGACCATACGGTGTTCCCGCTGGCGGACTTCTTCGACCTGCCGGCCGGCCCGGAGGGCGAGGCAGACATCGAGGGGATCGCCTATGCCGCGCCGTGGCTCTGGGTCACCGGCTCCATGAGCCTGGCCCGCAAGAAGCCCAAGGTCGGGGAGAATGATGCCGAGGCGGCGCTGGAGCGGCTGACGGAGGTGAAGACCGATCCCAACCGCTGGCTGCTGGGCCGCATCCCCTGCCTGCCCGCGGCGGACGGCGGTTTCGAACTGCGGCGCGAGGTGACGCTGGCCGACGGCACGCACCTCGCGGCCGGCTGCCTGAAGATGACGGACGGCGGCGGCAACCCGCTGACCAAGGCGCTGAAGGGCGACGAGCATCTGGCCCGCTTCCTGGAGATCCCCGCCAAGGAGAACGGCTTCGACGTGGAGGGCATCGCCGCGGCGACCGGCAGCGGCGGCGAGCGGGTCTTCCTGGGGCTGCGCGGGCCGGTGCTGCGCGGCTGGGCCGTGGTGCTGGAACTGCGGCTGGTGCCGGGCAAGGCGGGCCGGCTGAAGCTGGCCCCCATCGGGGAGACGGAGGGCGGCGAGGACGCGGCCGATGCCGACGATCCCTACCGCAAGCATTTCCTGGACCTGGACGGCCTGGGCATCCGCGACATGAAGGTGGACGGCGACGATCTGCTGCTGCTGGCCGGCCCGACCATGGACCTGGACGGGCCGGTCGATCTGTGGCGCTGGCCCGGCGCCCTGCGGACCCGGCAGGCCGACGTGATCCCCCGCCAGGAACTGGTGCATGTGCTGCGCCTGCCGAACGGCCAGGGTTTCGACCATGCCGAAGGCTTCACGCTGCTGCCCGGGCCGGGCGGCGGCCGGCGCCTGCTGGTGGCCTACGACAATCCGGGCCGGGACCGGATGCACCCGGACGAGGCATCGGTCGATCTCGACCTGTTCGATCTGCCCTGACGGATGGCGACCGGCCGGACACGGCAGGACTTCTACCGCCGCCGGCCGTTTGCTAGACCTTGGATGACCGCGACAGAGAGGGGCACCCGATGCCAGGACCGACCGATTCCCGTCCCGACGCCGCCTCCGTCCTGGAGGACCTGATCCGGCTGGCCCGGACGGCCGGGGCCGACGCCGCGGACGCCCTGCTGGTGGACAGTGCCGCGCTCTCCCTGAGCATGCGGCTGGGCCGGCCGGAGAGCCTGGAGCGGTCGGAGTCCGGCGACATCGGGCTGCGCGTCTTCGTCGGCCGGCGGATGGCCGTCGTCTCCTCCACCGACCGCAGCCCGGCGATGCTGCGGGAACTGGCGGAACGGGCCGTCGCCATGGCGCGGACGGTGCCGGAGGACCCCTTCTGCGGTCTGGCCGACCCCGGCGCCCTGGCGCATGACTGGCCCGACCTGGACCTGTGCGACGCCTACGAGCCGAGCGCGGAGGAGCTGATCGACGCTGCCCGCCGGGTGGAGGAAGCCGCCCTGGCGGTGGAGGGCGTCAGCAACTCCGACGGGGCGGACGGAAGCTGGTCGCGCTCCGCCGTGGCGCTGGCCGCCTCCAACGGCTTCTTCGGCGGCTATTCCGTCAGCCGCCGTTCGCTCTCCGTCTCCGTGCTGGCCGGCAGCGGCACCGGCATGGAGCGCGACTACGACTACCATTCGACCGTCTACGGCGCCGACCTGCGCCCACCGGAGGAGATCGGCCGCCGCGCCGGGGAACGCGCCGTCGCCCGGCTGAACCCGCGCAAGGTCCGCAGCCGGCAGGTCCCGGTGGTCTACGACCCGCGCGTCGCCGGCGGGCTGCTGGGCCATCTGGCCGGCGCCATCTCCGGCAGCGCCATCGCCCGTGGCACCAGCTTCCTGAAGGACCGGCTGGGCCAGCCGGTCTTCGCCCCCGGCATCGAGGTGGTGGACGATCCCGGCGTGCGCCGCGGCCTGCGTTCCAAGCCGTTCGACGCGGAGGGGCTGCGGCCGCAGCGCCGCGCCATCATCGCGGACGGCGTGCTGACCACCTGGATCATGGATCTGCGCTCGTCCCGGCAGCTCGGCCTTGCCAGCACCGGCCACGCCTCGCGCGGGACCGGCGGGCCGCCCTCCCCCTCCCCGACCAACCTGTTCCTCAGCCCCGGTACGCTGAGCCCGGAGGCGCTGATGGCGGACATCGGGGAGGGTTTCTACATCACCTCCCTGATGGGTCAGGGCGTCAACGGGGTGACGGGCGACTATTCCCGCGGCGCCAGCGGCTTCTGGATCGAGGGGGGGCGCATCGCCTATCCGGTCAGCGAGGTGACCGTGGCCGGGAACCTGAAGGAGATGTTCCGCAACCTGACCCCGGCCAGCGACCTGGAACTGCGCCACGGCATCGACGCGCCGACCGTGCGGATCGAGGGGATGACGGTAGCCGGCACCTGACGCCAGCCACGGTTGCGGCGGGGCTGGCGGCGCCAGTCGCCGCCGGGTCACTCGCTGCCGGGGGCCAGTGGCAGCCGGGTCAGTGCCCGTCGCGGGCGGCCCGTTCGCGGGTATAGGTCATGAAGCTCGTGTCGCTGCCGACCGGACGGCGGTCCACCACCGTCTCCTCGCGCATCGCCTCCCGGGGTCCGGCCTTGCTCCGGGCGGTGCCGCAGCCCTTCTCCGGGTCCAGGGCCTGCCCGGTCAGATCGCCCAGGGTGGAGCCCACGGCTGCCCCCAGCACCGCAGCGCCGACCTGCTGGTCGTCGTTGCCGGCATCCGCGGCCAGCAGGCCGACGGCGATGCCGGCGACCGTGCCCAGGCCCAGCCCGATCTTGGCGCCCGTGCTGCGCTGGCGCGGACAGTCCGGCAGCACCGGCAGCGGCTCCGGCAACGGTTCACCCGGCGGATCGAGGCGGCGGAAGGTGTTGACGCTGCCCGCAGGGGCGGCAGGGCCGTTGCCCACGACGACGGGTTTTCCGGCAGCGGCGGGTTTTCCGGCAGCGGGGTCAGGGCCGGTCCCGCCCGCAGAGGCCGGACCGGCAAACAGCAGGACCAGGGCGGCACAGAGGGTCGCCCGGGCCGCCGCGGCGGTCATCGGAAGTTCCAGAAATCCACCGGCGCCCGCACGGAGGGCAGGTCGCCCGGCTGGGTCGGGGCCAGCGAGCGCACCCAGGCCTGATTGTACCAGAGCCCGCCGTTCAGCCGGTACGGGTAGTAGGGCCGCTGAAGCCCCTCCTCATAGGGAACCCAGTTGCTGCCCAGCAGATCGTTGGTGCGGTTGGTGGAACTGCCGAAGCGCAGGGGCGAGCCGTAGGCGTGGAAGGTGACGGCGGCGTCACGGTCGTCGGTGGCGCCCGTGTCCCGCGGATCGGCGGCCACGCCCATCCGCCCGCTCTCGAACAGCGGCGGCGGCAGGCTGCCCGGCAGGGCGGCGCCGACCCGCTCGCCCGGCAGGGGCGCCCGCCGGATCGGCTCGAAACCGCGGACGGCGCCGGGCTCGTCGGCCAGCGCCGGGGCAGCGACGGCGGACAGCACCAGAAGGGCGAGAAGGGAACGCAGGCGGGCCATGGCCTCGGTCTCCAGCGGGATTCCGTACTCTCCGAAGATCGGCCCGCGCGGCCCCGGCGTCAAGGGCGGTGCGGCCGGCGGCGGGCCGGACGTCGTCGCAGGGCCGGTGTCAGTTGATGATCTCCCAGGTGCCGTCGGGCTGGCGGCAGGCGGTGCCGGTCACCTCCTCCAGGCGGCTGCCGATGAAGGCACGGCTCGTATATTCGCGGCAGTAGCGGCCGGACGTCCGCTCGTAGCCCTCCTCCGGCACGATCTCGTACCCGATGCCGGCGTCCGGATTGTGCCAGGTGATGGCGCTCCCGCCGGGGGCGTGCTCCATCGCCTGGACGAAGCAGCCCCGGTCCGCCGGCGCATCCAGCGCGCCGCCCAGGACGGCCCCCAGCAGCACGCCGCCGATGGTCGCCGCCACCTGACCGTCGCCGTCGCCGATCTGCGACCCGGCGAGTCCGCCGCCCACCGCTCCCAGCAGGGTTCCGAGACTGGCATCCACCAGCCCACGGTCGCAGCGGCCGCGCTCGACCCCGACGGGCAGCGCATAGAACCGTCCGTAGACCGGCGCGACCGGATAGGGATGGACGACCACCCTGCCGTCCCGGCGACGGTGATCGTGCTTCCAGCCGCCATGGCGGCGGTCGTCCTGGTCCCAGCGGCCGCGATGGTCGTGGCGCCAGGGATCATACCGCCAGTAGTCGTGGCGCCGGTGGTCGTGGTGCCCGTGATCGTCGTGGCGCCAGTCGCCGCGGTCCCGGTCCCGGTGGCGGCCGTCGTGGTGGTCATCCGGATGCCAGTGCCGCGGCGGGTGGCCGGGTCCCCGGTCGTGGTGGCCGTGGGCCGGCGCCCAGGGCGGCGGGTCGGCCAGCGCCGGCGCCGCGGACAGGCTCCCCAGCAGGAGCGCGGCCAGGACGGTCGGGCGAAAGCGGGCGGTCATCGGTGAGCCTCGATGGCGAGGGGCTGTCTCCAGACTGAGGCTGCGGGCCGATCGCGGCCGGAGTTTGTCAGGTCGGGGGCGTTTCCGCGCAGTCTCGCCCCGGCAAGGGCGCAGGCGGCTTGCCGGTTGCGCCGAAGGGGTGGTCGGGCGTAAATCCTGCGCCCATCCCGTAGCACCCGCACCGTCCCATGTTGGAAACCCTCTACCGTGGCCTGACCCATCTGGCCGGGCCCGCCGTGCGGCGGCTGCTCGACCGGCGTGCCGCCCGCGGCAAGGAGGACCCGGCCCGCCGGGCCGAGCGGCTGGGTGAGCCCACCCTGCCCCGGCCGGCCGGCCGGCTGGTCTGGCTGCACGCCGCCAGCGTCGGTGAGTCCCTGGCGATCCTGCCCCTGGTGGAGCGGCTGCTGGCCGCCGACGCCGGGGCGCACGCCCTGGTCACCACCGGCACCGTCACCTCCGCCGCGCTGATGGCGAAGCGGCTGCCGCGCCGCGCCGTCCACCAGTACGTGCCGGTGGACCTGCCCGGCGCCTGCCGGCAGTTCCTGGATCACTGGCAGCCCGATCTGGTGCTGTGGGTGGAGTCGGAGTTCTGGCCCAACCTGCTGGGCGAAGTGCGTCGCCGCCGGCTGCCCTGCGCCCTGGTCAACGCGCGCCTGAGCGAGACCAGCTTCCGCGGCTGGCGCCGCTTCCCCGGTGCCGCGCGCCGGCTGCTGTCCGGCTTCCGGCTGGCGCTGGCGCAGACGGACGCCGAGGCGGCGCGGCTGCGTGCGCTGGGCATTGCCGACGTCCGCGCCGTCGGCAACCTGAAATACTCGGCCGAGCCGCTGCCGGCCGATGCGGGCGCGCTGGCGTCCCTGCGCGAGGCGGTGGGCGGACGCCCGGTCTGGGTCTTCGCCAGCAGCCATGCCGGGGAGGAGGAGATCGCGGCCGAGGCGCACGCGCGGCTGGCCGGGGCCCTGCCGGACCTGCTGACGGTGCTGGTGCCGCGCCACCCCGAGCGGGGGCCGGAGATCGCCGCCCGGCTGGCCGGACGGGGCCTCGCGGTGGCCCGGCGCGCGGCGCAACAGTCGATCACCCCGCGCACCCAGGTCTATGTCGCGGACACGCTGGGCGAGCTGGGCCTGTTCTTCCGGCTGGCGCCGGTCGCGGCGGTCGGCGGTTCCTTCGTCGGGATCGGCGGCCACAACCCGATCGAGCCGGCCCTGCTGGGCTCGGCCGTGCTGTACGGCCCCTGCATGACCAACTTCGCCGCCATCGCGGACGAGCTGGAGGCCGAAGGCGGCGCCCTGCGGGTGGCCGACGCGGCCGCCCTGGCGCGGGAGGTCGGCCGCCTGCTGGCCGACGGACCCGCCCGCAGTGCCAGGACGGCGGCAGCCGCGGCGGTGGCGGAGCGCAACCGGCGTGCCGTGGACCGGGTGCTGGCGGCACTGGCGCCGCTGCTGGACGAGGCCGGCTTCACCCGGACCGCGGCATGAAGGCACCCGCCTTCTGGTACGCCCCGCCGGGCACGGCCCGGCCCCTGCTGTCGGCGCTGCTGACCCCGGCAGCGCTCGCCTGGACGGCGGCGACCCGCCGGCGCCTGTCCGGCACCCGTCCCTGGCACGCGCCGGTGCCGGTGATCTGCGTCGGCAACCTGGTCGCCGGCGGGGCCGGCAAGACGCCCGTCGTGCTGGACCTGCTGTCCCGTCTGCGCCGCGGCGGGCTGGACGCGCATGCGCTGAGCCGCGGCCATGGCGGGCGCCTGCCCGGCCCGCTGCGGGTCGATCCCGCCCGCCACACGGCGGCGGAGGTGGGCGACGAGCCGCTGCTGCTGGCCGCGGCCGCCCCGGCCTGGATCGCGCGGGACCGCGCGGCCGGCGCCCGCGCCGCGGCCGACGCCGGGGCCGGCGTCCTGGTGCTGGACGACGGCTTCCAGAACCCGGGGATCGCCAAGGATCTGTCGCTGCTGGTGGTGGACGGGGACGCCGGGTTCGGCAACGGCCGCGTCATCCCCGCCGGCCCCCTGCGCGAGCCGGTGGCCGACGGGCTGGCCCGGGCGCAGGCGGTGCTGCTGCTGGGCGAGGACCGCCGCGGCACGGCCGACCTCTGCCGCGGCCGGCTGCCGGTGCTGCGCGGCCGGCTGGTGCCCGACCCGCAGGCCGCGGCCGACCTGGAAGGGCGACGGGTGCTGGCCTTCGCCGGGATCGGCCGGCCGGAGAAGCTCTTCCGCACGCTGGAGGCGCTGGGGGCGGACGTCGTGGCCCGGCTGCCCTTCCCCGACCATCACCCCTTCACGGCGGCGGAGCTGCGTGCCCTGCTGGACCGGGCGGCGGCGCTGGACGCCCTGCCCGTGACGACGCAGAAGGATCTGGTGCGCCTCCCGGCGGAGCTGCGCGGGCAGGTCCGCGCCCTGCCCGTCAGCATCGCCTGGGAGGAGCCGGACACGCTGGACCGGCTGCTCGCCCCCCTGCTTTCCGGAAAGGATGACCATGGCCAAGCGCAGTAACGCCAGGCGCCGCTGGAACCGGCTGGTCGGTTACCGACTGGAGGCCGCGGGCCTCGCCCTGCTGTTGGGACTGCTGCGGCTCTTGTCGCTGGACGCCGCCTCGGCCCTCGGCGGCCGGCTGGCCGGCATGCTGGGGCCGAGGCTGGGCGCCTCCCGCCGGATGCGGCGCGCCATCGCCCGCAGCTTCCCCGACATGCCGGAGACGGAGCGGGAGGCGGTGCTGGCCGGTGCCTGGGAGAATTTCGGCCGCACCATGGCCGAGTACGCGCACCTGGACACCCTGGCCCGCGACTGGGACCGGCGGGTGGAGATGTCGGGAGGGGAGCACCTGTCGGCGCTGGCCGCGGACGGCCGTCCCGGCATCGCCATCACCGGGCATTTCGCCAACTGGGAACTGGCGGGCATGGCCTGTGCCCGCCACGGCGTCGACCTGACCTTCGTCTTCCGCGAGCCGAACAACCCCTATGCCGCCCGCCGGCTGGCGGCGGCGCGGGCGGCCCTGGGCGGCACCATGGTGCCGAAGGGCCGGGCGGCCGCGAAGGGCCTGCTGACCGCCATGCGCAGCGGCGGGCATGTCGGGCTGCTGGTGGACCAGAAACTGAACGAGGGCATTCCCGTTCCCTTCCTGGGCCGCGACGCCATGACCGGCACCGTGATGGCGGACCTCGCCCTGCGCTTCGATGCGCCGGTGGTGCCGGTCCGCGTCACCCGGCTGAAGGGGGCCCGGTTCCGGGTGGAGGCGATGCCGCCGCTGGTCTTCCCGCGCAGCGGTGACATGCAGGCCGATGTGGCCGCCGCCATGGCGCAGGTCAACGCCCTGATGGGAGACTGGGTGCGCGCGGCCCCCGGCCAGTGGCTCTGGCAGCACCGGCGCTGGCCGGACTGATCCGGCCCTCCCGCCCGCTTGCTCCGCCCGCTCCCTTGCCGCGACCGGCGGAAGCGGCGACAAAGGCGGGTCGATCCCTTGCCGGAGACCCGCCCCATGCCCGTCCCGCCCGTCGTGAGCTTCCAGGACCCGCTGCCCGACGCCGAGAGCTACCGTCCCGATGCCGCGAAAGTACTGGCCGGGGACCCGGTGCAGCAGGTGGCGAACGTCTTCAGCAGTGCGGACGGCCGTTTCAACTGCGGCGTCTGGTCGGGCGAACCCGGCAAGTGGCGGGTGAGCTTCAGCGAGAACGAGTTCTGCCGCCTGCTGGAAGGCGTGCTGATCGTGACCGCCGACGACGGCCCTGCCCGCACCTTCCGCGCCGGTGACGCCTTCGTCATGCCCGCCGGCTTCGAGGGCACCTGGGAGGTGGTGGAGCGGGCGACCAAGCTCTACGCCGTCTACGAATAGAGCTACGCACAGGCACCCGCTCCTTTACCGGCCCTCACGCCCCGGCCGGATAGAACTGCCCGTGGAAGCCGAAGGGGGCCGGGTGCGGCAGCCAGGCCCGGGCCAGCTCGTCCAGCGTTCCGGCTTCCAGCACCAGGAGGAAGGAGCGGCCGGTAGCGCCGTCCAGCACCAGGGACAGGAGAACGGCACCCGTGCCGTCCGGGGCCGGCACGATCACCGGCTCCCCGGGCCAGGTGCCGGGCTCATGCCAGCGGGCGGTCGGGCGGCCGGCGCGCGGATCGAACCGGATCAGGCTGTCCAGGAAGCCCGAATCGGCCATCGTCGCACCGACGCCCCAGGCGACCGTGTAGTCGCGCCGCGCGTCACGGTCCTCACGGATGCGGGGCAGTTCCAGCGCACCGTCCCAGAGCGGCTCGCACACCGCCTCCTTGCCGTTCAGCGGCAGCCGGTAGCGGACCAGCCGGCCGGCGGCCAGCGGGTTGGCCGCGTGCGGACCGCAGAGCCGGCTGAGGGTCATCTCCCCGATCACCTCGGCATCGCGGTAGACGCAGAGGTCGATCACCACCTCGCCCGGCCGGTCGAAGGCGTTGATCTGATGGAAGGAGAAGGCCGGCGGCGCCTCCAGCGTGCGGACGCTGCCGTCGCGCCGGTCGATCAGGTGGAAGCGCATCGGCAGCCCCTGCCGCCAGCGGTAGTTGGCGATGAAGGGCTCGCCCGACAGCAGCAGGGTCAGCGGACTGACCCGGAAGGGCGACTCGAACAGGATGACGAAGCGGTCGGTCAGCCCGAAGCTGTGCATGTAGGCGGGGGCATCGGTCTGCACCGTCGCCAGTTCGCGCCGTCCTGTGTCCGCCTCGCCCTGCGTCAGGATGCGGTAGGAGCAGCGCCGGCCGAAATGGATCAGGTAGTTGACCCATTCCCGCCGCTCCGGGTCCCAGAGCGGGTGGGCGGTCGTGACCTGGCCGGGGATGCCGTCGGCATAGGGTTCGGTGCCCAGCGTCTCCAGCGTCTCCGGATCGAAGCGCACGCGGTCCGGGGTCTCCGTCAGGGCATAGGTGCCGGTGGCGGTGCGCTGGACGTTGACGTTGGCGTTGTTCGAAGCCGCCAGCCGCCGCATCAGCTCCTTGATCCGGCCCAGCGGGCCGTGATCGGGCGGGGTGGCGAACTCGCCATGGACGATGCGGCCCTCCCGCATGGCATCGCAGTAGCCACGGCTGCGGACCAGCCGGTTGCTGTAGAGGACGCGCCCGCCGCCGATGCCGAAGCGGTAGAGCATGCCCAGCCCGTCGAACCAGTGCCGGTAGGACCGCCCCTCCACCTCGAACAGGGCCGGGCCGGCGCGCAGCAGCACCCCCTCCAGCCAGTCAGGAAGGCGGCCTTCCACAGGCAGCACGACGTCGGACAGTTCCTCACCAAGGCTCTGAAAGCCCAACCTGTAATCCCGCATCGCCCTTCCCGTTTTCCGGGGCCCGGCCCCGATCCAGAATGCACATCGGATGAACGCCACCCCCCGGCCGGAGGTTGCCGACCGGGGATGCCGCCGCGTCAGAACAGGCTGCCCTGGTCCGCTTTTGCCTTGCCGGCCCGCGTCCTCGCGGCCGGAGACGCTCCCGGAGCCGCGCCATCCACCACCGCGCCGACGGTGCCGTCGGCGAAGCGCAGCGCCACCGGCTGGCCGGGGGCGGTGTCGGCGGCGCGGGTGACGGGACGCCCCTCGGCATCGGCGACCAGGACGAAGCCGCGTTCCAGCACGCCCTTGTAGCTGTAGCTCTCCAGGAGCTGGCCCAGCGCCACGAGCCGCTGCCCCGCCTGATCCAGGCGCCGGGCATGGGCCTGGGCCAGCCGGGGCGGCAGAGCATCCAGCCGGTCCCGGCCGGCGTCGATCTGCCGGCGCAACGGCAGCGGGGACAGACGGTCTGCCACCCGGTGGAAGCGCCCCTGCTCCACGGTCACGGCCCGGTCGAAGCCGGCGCGCAACGCGCGGCCAGCGGCGTCGGCCCGGGCAGCGGCAAGGCCGATCACCTCACGCGGGTGGCGCAGCCTGATGCCGAGCTGCTGCACGGCCGCGTGCCGGCGCTCCAGCCCCGTGCGCAGCGACAGCTCCAGACGCTCGGCCCGGTCGTCCAGGCGCTGTATGCACCCCTCCAGCAGGGCGCGCGGATCGCCCAGGCCCCGGCCCAGCCCCTCCACATGGCTGCGGCGGGTGTCGATCGCCCGTGACAGGCACTGGTGCAGCCGACGGCCATCGTCCAGCACCTGCGCCAGCAGCTCGGTCCGGACCGGCACCGCCATCTCCGCCGCCGCGGTGGGGGTCGGCGCGCGCCGGTCCGACGCGAAGTCGATCAGCGTCGTGTCCGTCTCGTGCCCGACGGCGGAGATCAGGGGGATGGCGCTGGCCGCGGCCGCGCGCACCACCGCCTCCTCGTTGAAGGGCATCAGGTCTTCCAGGCTGCCGCCGCCCCGCGCCACGATGATGAGGTCCGGCCGCGGCACCGGGCCGCCGGGGGCGATGGCGTTGAAGCCGGCGATGGCGCGGGCCACCTGATCCGCCGCCCCCTCCCCTTGCACCGCCACCGGCCAGAGCAGGACATGGCGGGGAAAGCGGTCGGCCAGCCGGTGCAGGATGTCCCGGATCACCGCCCCCGTGGGGCTGGTGACGACACCGATCACCTCGGGCAGGAAGGGCAGCGGCTTCTTGCGCTCGGGCGCGAACAGCCCCTCCGCCGCCAGTCGGCGCTTGCGCTCCTCCAGCATCTTGAGAAGCGCCCCCTCCCCCGCCAGCTCCATCGTCTCGATCACGAGCTGGTACTGGCTGCGGCCGGGATAGGTGGTCAGGCGGCCGGTGCAGACCACCTCCATCCCCTCCTCGGGCCGGACGGAGAGCCGGGCGGCCACGCCTTTCCAGCAGACGGCCTCCAGCACCGCCGTCTCGTCCTTCAGACGCAGATAGACATGGCCGGAGCTGTGGCGCTTCGGCTGGCTGATCTCGCCGCGGACGCGGACATAGCCGTAGGCGTCCTCCACCGTGCGCTTCAGCGCGCGGGCGAGATCGCCCACCGACATCTCCGGCAGGTTGGAGCCGGTGCGGGGCGGCAGGTCGGCCGGATCGTAGCTCATGGGCGGGGATCGGGGGTGACGGGCGGAGGAGGAGCGGGGCGGGATGATAGCCGCGCCCGGGGGTCCGGCGATACCCTGCCGCACGGGAACACCGCCGGACGACGGAGATGCCCGGAGGAAACCGACGGGTCAGCCCAGGTCTGACTCCGTCAGGGCGGCTCTGGCGATGATGATGACGGTCAGGTCGGAGATGCCATCGCCCGTCAGATCCACGTCCACGGCATGGATGAAGCCCGGACGCGACGGCGGCGCTGCCGTGGTCGCGGTCGTGCGGGTGGTCGTGGTCGTGCCGATGGAGTCATCGGCCGCCACACCGGCCGGATCGCCGCTGGCGAACATACCGGACTGCTGCGACCGTCCTTCGACGCTGCCGCACTCGTTCAGCACCCCGGCCAGCAGGTCAGCCAGCGGCCCGGACAGCGCGTCCAGCAGCTTGTGGTCGATCAGGCGGCCGCCGCCGAAGTCCAGGCGGTCACCGTCGTCCCGGTCGAAATCCAGAATCACCGCGGCGGGATGCGGCGCGTCCGGCGCCGCGTTCCAGCCCTCCGCCAGTCGGAAGACGAAACGGTCCGCACCCCGGCCGCCGGCGGCCACGGTACCTTCCGTCACGATCAGGGTGTCGTCGCCGTCCCCGGCGAGCAGCAGGTCGAAGCCGCCGCCGCCGTCCAGCGTATCGTCGCCGGGGCCGCCCAGCAGGGTGTCGTTCCCGGCGCCGCCGTCCAGCATGTCGTTGCCGGCACCGCCGATCAGGAGGTCATCCCCGTCGCCGCCGGACAGGCTGTCGTCACCGTCACCGCCCAGCAGGGTATCGTTGCCGGCCCCGCCCTCCAGCGTGTCGTTGCCGGCCCCGCCGGTCAGGCTGTCGTCACCGTCCCCGCCGGTCAGGTGCAGTCCGGGCACGGCCGCCACATCGTCCAGGGCATCCTCGGCCGGCGGCGCGACCACGGGCACGGCGGGCGGGGTCGCCACCGGGTCCGCCACCGGAACGGCCGGCCGGTCCGTGGTCGGGGCGAGCGCGACGAGAGAGGCGAGCGCGAGGCCGCGGCTGTCGTCGGCGTCCCCGCCGCGCACGGGGAGCACGAGGGGCATCAGCCCCGTCGAATCGGCAGGGCGGTCCGACACATCCTCCGCCGGGGGCGGCGGGGGCGTCAGGGCATCCGTCTCCGGCACCGGCAGGGGGGCGGCCTCGGCCGTCTCGGTGCGGACCAGGAAGTCGGCCACCAGGATCATCGCCAGCAGGCCCGGGGTGACCAGCTTCCACGACACTTCGGCGTTGCGCCGCTGCTCCGGCATCAACGTGCCGAAGACACCGCGCAGGGCCTGGCGGAGGTCGGCATCCTCCGACACCAGATCGGCGGAGACATGGTGCACGACACAGCGTCCGCCGATGCGGGCGATGTGGACCAGAACCTCGCCCGTATCCACAGACTTCACGATGAACCAGGGGTCGCCCTGGTCGCCGGCGCCCATCGCCGTTTCGAACGGGGACAGGCCGCTGCCGAGGCGGCTGGCCAGCAGATAAAGCTCGCCCTTCTCCTGTTCGGACCAGGAGCGGGTCTGCAAGGCGGACCGGATGAAGGGAACGATGTCGCCCACGGGAACCTACAGGCTGAACAACGCATCAGACCGCCCGGAGGGACGGCGCACTCAGGCGGCCGACCCTCCGCCGGCGGCGGTTCGGGTCGGAACTGCGACCTGCGCCTCTTCCGGGAAGAGCAGCCGGTGCATTTCCGGATCGTAATAGCGCAGGATCATCTTGGCGAAAATACGCGCGTCGATGCCCACGGCCCGCGCCCAGCCCTCGTAATGCTCGGGAGGGATGCGCCCATGGCCCCCTTCCACCTGCGAGACGAAGGTGTAGTAGCGCAGACCCAGACGCTCGGCCACGTCGGCCTGGGTCAGGCCCGCAGCTTCGCGCTGGGCCTTCAGCCAGCGGCCCGCCTGCCTGCGCAGGTCGTCGCGGATCGCCGCCGCCCGTTCCGGTTCAGCCGGCATCACATCTCTCCCATCGCGCGCGCCGGCGGCCGAACCCTGCCGCAGACGCAGTCCTATCTATGCAAGCGGTGGCGGAGAAACAACAGAAACCCCGACAATACCGGGGTTTCCGTCCCGGCCACCGGCGCGGGCGGAGACCCGGACAGGCCCCTCCACCCCGACGCGGAGAAAACCCTATTGACATTGAACGGCAGTTTCAAGATTACTGTACACGGGTTCCGCGGTGGTGCCGCCCCTCCGCCGCAGGAACCCGGGTTGACCGGCCGCTCCGTCCCCAATCCCGCCCCTCACCGGGGGCTGCGCGGACCGGAAAGGCGGGCGGCCTGCACCACGGACCCCACTTCCGCGCAGGCCGCCCGCTCTTCTCCCTCCCCCTTTCCCCATGATGCGCGCTCCGCACGCAGCCGCTCCGGCGGCGCGGGGGAACCGCGGCCGGTCTGTTCCGGGCGCCGGGGAGGCGCTGGTTGCGGAAGCGATGCGGAAGGGAAACCGGCGGGAGGACCCCGCCGGGCCGGCCTCAGGCCTTCTTCACGAATTCCGACTTCAGATTCATGGCGCCGATGCCGTCGATCCTGCAGGCGATGTTGTGGCCGTCGGCCCCGTCGGTCAGGCGGATGTTCTTCACCTTGGTGCCGCCCTTGACGACAAGGGAGGAGCCCTTGACCTTCAGATCCTTGATGACGGTGACGCTGTCCCCGTCGGCCAGGGCGTTGCCGTTGGCGTCGCGCACGGCCGGCGCCGTCTCCTCCGCCGCCCCGGCCGTCTCCGTCTGCGGATTCCATTCATGGCCGCAGTCCGGGCAGTTCCAGAGGGTGCCGTCGCTGTAGGCGTGGCCGGAGCCGCAGTTGGGGCAGGTCGTGTCCATCATCATCCTCGATTGAAAGGGGCGCGATCCTAGGCCGGAAGCGCCCGCCACGGGAAGCCCGGCCCGACAGGTCCGGCTGACGGGCTCCTGGCACGGATGACTGGCGCCGCCGGACGTTCCGTGCCAGCAAGGGCCGTGCCCTCCGACTCCGGTGCCCGCCATGACCGCCGAAAGCCCCGCCGACCTGCGCGCCCGCTGCACCCGTTTCCTGCCCGGCCACGGCCCCTTGACGGCGCGGCGCTGGCTGGAGGCGCTGGCGGCGTCGCCCCACCTGGACCTGCGCCCGGACGAGTACAACGAGGGGCCGGCGATCGCCCTGCTGGAGCGGCGCTGCGCCGAACTGCTGGGCAAGCCGGCAGCCCTGTTCTTCCACAAGGGCGTGGTGGCGCAGCAGGGCGCCCTGCTGGTCCATGGCGCCCGGACCGGGCAACTGACGGTGGCGCTGCACCCGAAGGCGCACATCGCCTGCGACGAGTCCGACGCCATCGAGCGGCTGACACCGCTGCGGCTCTGCCGTGTCGGGCCGGACCATCGCCCCTTCACACCGGGGGAACTGGCGGCGGTGACGGACCCGCTGGCCGCGGTCAGCCTGGAACTGCCGCTGCGCCGTGCCGCCTTCCAGGCCACCGGCTGGGAGGACCTGGAGGCGATCGCCGGCTGGTGCCGCGACCGCGGCGTGCCGCTGCACCTGGACGGCGCCCGTCTGTGGGAGGTCCAGCCCTGGCTGGACCGGCCGCTGGCCGCCATCGCCGCCCTGGCGGACACGGTCTATGTCTCCTTCTACAAGGGGCTGGGCGGGCTGGGCGGCTGCGTGCTGGCCGGGCCGGAGGACGTGATCGCCGCGACCAGGGTCTGGCGCGCGCGCTTCGGCGGCAACCTGTTCACCGCCTGGCCCCTGGTGCTGAGCGCGCTGGACGGGCTGGACCGGCATCTGCCGCGCATGGGGCTCTACCACCGGCACGCCCGCGCCATCGCCGAGGCGCTGCAGGGCGTGCCGGGTCTGCGGGTCAGTCCCGGCATCCCCCAGTGCAACAGCTTCCAGATCCTGTGGGACGCGCCGCCGGCCGGGCTGGAACAGGCGCTGACGGACCTTGCCCGTGACGAGGGCGTCTGGGTCGGGGGGCGCGTCGGCGGCACCACCGTGCCGGGCTGGAGCTTCACCGAACTGGCGGTGGGCGAGGCCACCCTGGGCTGGACCCCGGCGGAGGTTGCGGAGCTCTGCGCCCGGATGCTAGAGCGGGTGCCGCGCTGATCCCGGCGGCAGGCCGGCCGGGGAGCGGACGGATTTTCTCAGGCGGGAGGCGGCGATGAAGGTTCTGGTGGTGGGCAGCGGCGGGCGCGAGCATGCGCTGTGCTGGGCCATCGCGGCCTCTCCCCTGTGCGACAGGCTCTGGTGTGCGCCCGGCAATGCCGGCATCGCGCAGGCAGCAGAGTGCGTGCCCGTCGCCGCCGACGACGTGGCCGGGCTGGTCGCCTTCGCCCGGGCGAACGGCGTTGACTTCGTCGTCGTCGGGCCGGAGCAGCCGCTGGTCGCGGGTCTGGTGGACCGGCTGACGGAGGTCGGGATCAAGGCGTTCGGCCCGTCGCAGGCGGCCGCCGAGATCGAGGGCTCCAAGGGCTTCATGAAGGATCTCTGCGCCCGGCACGGCATCCCGACGGCCGCCTACGGCCGCTTCCGCGATGCCGCCGCCGCCAAGGCGTTCGTGCGCCGCACCGGCGCCCCCATCGTCGTGAAGGCCGACGGGCTGGCCGCCGGCAAGGGGGTGGTGATCTGCCAGACGGTGGCGGAGGCCGAGGCCGCGGTGGACGACGTGCTGGTCGGCGGCCGCTTCGGCACTGCCGGCGCCGAGCTGGTGATCGAGGAGTTCCTGGACGGCGAGGAGGCGAGCTTCTTCGCGCTCTGCGACGGCACCACCGCCCTGCCGCTGGCAGGCGCGCAGGACCACAAGCGCGCCTTCGACGGCGACCGCGGGCCGAACACCGGCGGCATGGGCGCCTATTCCCCCGCCCCGGTGCTGACGCCCGAGCTGGAGCGCCGCATCATGGCCGAGATCGTGGAGCCCGCCGTGCGCGGCATGGCGGCGGAGGGCCGGCCCTTCACCGGCGTGCTGTTCGCCGGGATCATGGTGGTGCCCGGCCCCGACGGGCAGCCCGTGCCGAAGCTGCTGGAGTTCAACGCCCGCTTCGGCGACCCGGAATGCCAGGTGATCTGCCGGCGCTTGGCGTCGGACCTGCTGCCGGCCCTGGTCGCCGCGGCGGACGGTCAGCTCGACCACGTCTCCCTGCGCTGGCGGGAAGAGGTGGCGCTGTGCGTCGTCATGGCGGCCGAGGGCTATCCCGGCGACTATGTGAAGGGCACGGAGATCCGCGGCCTGGACCGGGCGGCGGAGATCGAGGACGCGGTGGTCTTCCACGCCGGCACGGCACGGGCCGCGGACGGCCGCGTGCTGGCGACCGGCGGCCGCGTGCTGGGCGTGACCGCCAGCGCCCGCACCATTATCGATGCCCAGCGACAGGCCTACGCCGCCGTGGACCTGATCGACTGGCCCGAGGGCTTCTGCCGCCGCGACATCGGCTGGCGGGCGCTGGAACGAACCTAGGCCCGGCGGCGGCGCGCCGGAGACAATTCCGCGCCCGGATGAATCTCCCTTGACCCGAGCGCCGGATCGCCCAACTCTGGGGTCCTGGCGAAACCAGCAGAAAGGAGGTGATCCGATGTCTCGTACCCCTTCGCGGACCCGCACGGATCTCTCCGTCCCGGCGGTGCGCGCGCACTGACGACGGCGGGGTCCGCTGGCGGATCACCTCCGCAAGCGGCTACGTCTACGGCTACCGTAGAAGGCGGGGCCGGTCGGGACCATCCCGGCCGGCCCCGTTCCTTTTCCGCTCCCTTCCGGTCCGCCCCCCTTCCCTTTCCCGGCTGCACCCGTCGGGCGTGCGCGAGGGCCTACCCGCCACGGCGGGCGGCTGCTAAGAAGGCGCACCCTTCTCCCGCAGCGACAGCCGACCGATGACCCGCCAGCCCCCGTCCCCCGCCCGTCCCGCTGGCCCGAACCGCCAGGAGCGCCGCCGCCGCATCGCGGCCATCCAGAAGGCCCCCGACATCGCCCAGCGCTTCGCCGCCGACATGAAGGTGGCGACCGGGCTGCACAAGCAGGGCCGGGTGCGGGAGGCGGCGGATCTCTACCGCCGCATCACCAAGGCCTATGCCGACCATCCGGAGGTGCGCATCGCCTGGTCCAATCTGGGCGCCGCCCTCCAGGGGCTGGGCCGGCTGGACGATGCCGTGCATGCCCTGAAGAAGGCGCGCGCCCTGCGGCCGGACCAGCCGGCGCCGCACCATAATCTGGGCATGGCGCTGCTGAACCGCGGCGATCTGCCGGAGGCCGCGGAGTCGCTGGAGCGGGCGGCGACCCTGGACCCCGGCTTCGCCGACGCCTGGGTCGGGCTGGGTCTGGTGCGCCAGCGCACCGGCGACCTGCCCGGCGCGGAGGAGGCATGGGAGCGCGCCCTGGCCGCCCGGCCGGATCTGGTGGAGCCGCGCTTCAATCTGGCGACGCTCTACGCCCGGAGCGGCCGGCGCGAGGCGGCCCTGGCGGCCTTCCGCGCCTGTCTGGAGCGCCAGCCCCGCTTTCCGGAAGCGGTCTACGCCATCGGCCGCCTGCTGGAAGAGGCGGGAGACTTCGCGGGGGCGGCCGGGCAGTATCTGGAGGCGCTGCGGCTGGTGCCGGGGGTGGAGGCGATCCACGACCAGCTCGGCCCTCGCGCTCCGGGCGCTGGCCCGCAGCGATGCCGCGACGGCCCGCACCCTGGCGGAAACGTGGCGGACCGCGTTCCCGCAGAATGCCGCCGCGGCCCGCATGGTCGCCGCCCTGACGGACGGGCTGTCGGCGCAGACCGGCGGCGAACCCCCGGTCGGCACGGTATCCGCCCCCCCGACGACCGCCGCCCCGACCGCCGTCCCCACCGTCGAGGCGCCGCCGGAAGCGGCGGAGAGCCGCGTGCCGGAGCTGCTGAAGGAGGCGGTGGCCGCCGCCCTGCCGCCGGCCGCGGGCGCCCTGTCCGTGCTGGACGCGGGCTGCGGCGACGGGCTGCTGGGCTCCTGGCTGAAGCCCTATGCCGCGACGCTGGTGGGGGTGGACACGTCCCCCGCCCGGGTTGCCGGCGCCGGCGACCGCGGCCTCTATGACAGGCTGGAGGCGCGTGCCCCGGCGGAGCATCTGGCCGACACCCCCGCCGCCTACGATCTGGTGGTGGCGGGCGACCTGCTGCCCGCCCTGGGCGACGTGGGTCCCCTGTTCGCGGCGGTGGCCGGGGCGCTGGAGACGGGCGGCGTGTTCGCCGCCGCCACCGAGGCGCTGGCCGCGACGGGCGGCGTGGAGCTTCGGCCCAGCGGCCGCTACGCCCATTCCGAAGCGCATCTGCGCAGCGCGGCGGAGGCCGCCGGGCTGGCGGTCAGCGATCTGGCACGGGAGACGCTGCGGCTGGACGGCGGCGTGCCGGTGGACGGCTTCGTGCTGGTGGCGCGCAAGCGGCCACGGTAGTCCCGCCCGGGTCAGGGGGCGGCTGCCGGCCCCCCAGGGAACACAATCCCTTGCGTGCTGCCCTGGAAAGCGCCGGCTCCGGCTGCTAAATGTAGGGGATGCCGACGCTTCGCCGCCTGCCCGAGAGACTGGTCAACCGCATCGCCGCCGGCGAGGTGGTGGAGCGGCCCGCCGCCGCCGTCAAGGAGCTGGTGGAGAATGCGCTCGATGCCGGCGCTTCCCGCATCGAGGTGGTGCTGCGCGACGGCGGCAAGGCCCTGATCGGCGTCGCCGACGACGGCTGCGGCATGGCACCGGAGGAGCTTGAGCTGGCGGTGGAGCGGCACGCCACCTCCAAGCTGCCGGATGACGACCTGACCCACATCCGCACCCTGGGCTTCCGCGGCGAGGCGCTGCCCAGCATCGGCGCCGTCAGCCGGCTCAGCATCACCTCCCGCCCGCGCGGGGCCGACAGCGCCCACGCCATCCTGGTGGAGGGCGGGGCCAAAGGTCCGGTGATGCCGGCGGCCGGCGGCATCGGCACCCGGATCGAGGTGCGCGACCTGTTCTATGCCACGCCGGCCCGGCTGAAGTTTCTGAAGGGCAACCGGACCGAGAGCGAGCATGCGCGCGACGCGGTGGAGCGGCTGGCCATGGCCCATCCCCACGTCACCTTCCTGCTGACGGATGAGGGCCGCACGCCGCTGCGCCTGCCCGCCGCCACGGGCGACCTGATGGAGGCACGGCTGGTCCGGCTGGGCGCCGTGCTGGGCCGGGAGTTCCAGGAGAACGCCCTGCCGGTGGACGCCGCCCGCGGCCCGGTGCGGCTGGTCGGGCATATCGGCCTGCCGACCCTGAACCGGCCCACCGCAGCCGGGCAGTACCTGTTCGTCAACGGCCGCCCGGTGAAGGACCGGCTGCTGGTGGGGGCCGTGCGCGGCGCCTATGCCGACTTCCTGGCGCGCGATCGTCATCCGATGCTGGCGCTGTTCCTGGAACTGCCGCCGGAGGAGGTGGACGTCAACGTCCACCCGGCCAAGACGGAGGTGCGCTTCCGCGACCAGGCGCTGGTGCGGGGGCTGATCGTGGGCGCGCTGAAGCACGCGCTGGCCCAGGCCGGGCACCGCGCCAGCACGGGCGTCGCCGCGGCGGCGCTGGCCAGCTTCGCCCCGCACGACGCCCCCCTGCCGCCGCCGGTGCAGTCCGCCCTGCCCTGGCAGCGCCCGGCCGGCGGCTTCGCTCCGGCCGCCGTGCCGCGCGGGCTGGCGGAAATGGCGATGGCCTTCAACGCGCCGCTGCCGGGATCGCCGGTCCCGGCGTCCGCGCCGCCGGACGGCCTGCACCCCGCCGCCCCGGTGGAGGCGACGACCGGGACGGAACCGGCGCGGGCCTTCCCCCTGGGGGCTGCGCGGGCGCAGCTCCACACCACCTACATCGTGGCCCAGACGGAGGACGGCATCGTCATCGTGGACCAGCATGCCGCGCACGAGCGGCTGGTCTATGAGCGGATGAAGCACGACCTGCTGGCCGGCGGCGTGAAGCGCCAGGGCCTGCTGATCCCCGAGGTGGTGGAGCTGGACCCGGCCGACGCCGAGCGGCTGGGCGAGCGGGCGGCGGAACTGGCCGAGCTGGGTCTGGTGCTGGAGCCGTTCGGCACCGGCTGCGTCGTCGTGCGCGAGGTGCCGGCCCTGCTGGGCGCCCGCGCCGACGTGCGGGGGCTGGTGCGCGATCTGGCGGACGAGCTGGCCGAACTGGGCGACGCGCTGGCCCTGAAGGAACGGCTGGAGGCCGTCTGCTCCCGCATGGCCTGCCACGGCTCCGTCCGCGCCGGCCGGCCGATGAACGCGGACGAGATGAACGCCCTGCTCCGCCAGATGGAGGCCACCCCCCACTCCGGCCAGTGCAACCACGGACGCCCGACCTACGTGGAACTGAAACTCGCCGACATCGAACGCCTGTTCGGCCGGCGCTGAGGGGCTGTCAGGGCCTGGCGGCCTTGCGGGGCCGACCGCCCTTGGCACCGTTGAGGCGAGCCGCCTGCTGCTTCGCGGCCGTGGTCGCCTGCCCGCCCCGGCTGGCGGTGACGGCAGCGGCCAGCGGCACCGGGATGAAGGGCCGGACCAGCGCCAGCACGTCGAGCTGGATGTCGCGGCTGTCCAGATAGAGGGCCATGCCACCGGTCCCGAGTTCGAGACCCGCCAGATCCGCAGGCGGAACGTCGCGGAAGGCGTCGATGGCAGCGAGCGGAATGCCCAGGACCGCCCCCGAGGACAGGGTCAGCAACAATCGCCCCCCCGCCGCATCGACCGCGGCATCCTCGGCCCAGGCGGACGAGGACCGGCGCGTCTCCCCCGCGGTGATCGCCCGCTCCACGTCCTGTCCGGTGATCGGTCCGTCGATGTCCATGTCCCCTTCCTCATGGCCTGACCAGACGGTCGGAGCCATCGCTGAACGTACAGCGGACGGTTCCCGTCCCCGGATCGTAGACCGCCCGGACCACCTGTTTCACGCGCGGCCCCGGCCGACGCCGGTCCAGAACAACAATGTCCCCGCCGGCAAGATCCACCCAGCGGTTCTCCAGGCAGGTGCCGAGCCGGGGCAGGTTTCCCCACCAGGCATCCCTGGCCCGCTTCAGGTTCGCCGCGATGATGGTCCGGACGGACTCCAGCACCGCCGCGGTAGGCCGCTTCCTGACCGGAACGATGTCCCAGAGAGCGATCCGGTCGTCAGCGAAGGAGAAGGTGAAGCGCGCCACCCAGCCCTCGCCGGGACAGTCGACATGGACGTGTGGCGGGCAATGCTCCCCATTCGTCAGGACGTCGATTCGGAATCCGGGTCCCTTGGCGATGTTGGGCATAGCATGAACCCAGGCGCTTGGGTTTGCAACCGTCGCAGACCCGCGGACCGGAGCATACCCCGGAATCGTCCTGCCGTCGTCGCGGCGTCCCCTCACCCCGCCCGCAGGAACAGCAGCCGGGCGTGGCTGTAGGCGCGGTCGTCCAGGGGCTCGAAGCCGGCAGGCGGGGCGAAGGGGTCGCGGTCGCCGACCTCGACGCAGGCCAGCGTTCCCGGCCGGACCCAGCCGGCCCCGGCCAGGGCCGCGAGCGCCCGCGGGGCGAGGTCCTGGCCGTAGGGCGGATCGAGGAAGAGAATGTCGGCCGGTGCGGCTGCGGGCGGCGGCTTCAGCGCATCCGCCAGCAGGAAGCGGCAGGCCGCCGCCTCCCCCAACTGCCCGGCATTGCTCCGGGCGAGGTCCAGGGAGGCGCGGTTGCGGTCCAGCAGCACGGCCTGCGCCGCCCCGCGCGACAGCGCCTCCAGCCCCAGCGCCCCGGTGCCGCAGAAGGCGTCCAGCACGACCGCATCCACCAGCGGGGAGGCGCCGCCCATCCCCCAGCCGCCATGGGCCAGGATGTTGAACAGGCTCTCCCGCGTGCGGTCGGAGGTCGGGCGGACATCGCGGCCCACGGGCGGCGCGATGCGCCGGCCGCGGTGCCTACCGCCGACGATCCGCACCCTTGCCTCCCGGCCCGCCCGGACGCGGCCTGCCCGGCCGGTCGCCGCCCGGCCTGTCCCCTCCCGGCCTGTCACGGCCGGACCTGTCGCCCCTCGGCTGGTCACCCCTGGGACGGTCGCCCCCGGGCCGGTCCCCGCCGAAGCCGCGCGGCCCCCGGTCGGAGCCGCCCCGGGGGGCACCGCCGGGACCGCGCTCGCGCCGCGGCTCCTGGAAACCGCCACGGTCGCCCCGAGCTTCGGAGCGTTCAGCGAAACGCCGCTCGTCCGGACCGCGCGACGCGCGGTCGGGGCCGGCCTGGGTCCGGTCCTGCTGGCGGCGTTCGGCCTCGCGCTCGCGCCGCTCCGTCTCGTAGCCGGGACGGGTGCGACGGGTGGAGCGCAGGCGGATGCCGGCGCCGGGCTGGCGCGCCTCCTCCCCGCCCGGAGCCGCCTCCGGACGGTCGCGGAAGCCGCCGGGCCGGCGCGGACCGCGCGCTGCGCCGCCCTGCCGGGAGTCCTCGTCCCGCCGGAAATCCCGATCACGCCCCTCGCCGCGCCCTTCGGCGCGCAGAGCCGCACGCTCCTCCGGCCGGGGCCGGCGGGCGGGCCGTTCCCGCTCGGGCGGGCGGCTGTCGCCCAGCAGCCGCTGCACCGCCTCGCGGGCGGAGCGCGCGCTGGGCTTGGCGCGCGGCCCCCGGCGGGCCTGCTCCTGCCCGCCCGCCTCCCGCGCGGGGGCACGGCCGCCCTTGGTGGCGGACGGCGGGGCCGCGTCGCGGGCGGCGCGCGGCAGGCGGTCGTAACGCATCCGCACCGGCCCGGCCGCCGGGCGGCCGTCGGCGGCAGCGGCGTCCTCGGCGGCGAAGAAACCCGGAAGCTGGTCGCGCAGGACGCGGCGCGGCACCTCCTCCACCTGGCCGGGCTCCAGCTTGCCGAGCTGGAACGGGCCGTAGGCGACGCGGATCAGGCGGGAGACGGGCAGCCCCAGATGCTCCATCACCCGGCGGACCTCGCGGTTGCGGCCCTCCCGCAGGCTGACGGTCAGCCAGGTGTTGGCGCCGACGCTGCGGTCCACCACGGTCTCGATCGGGCCGTACTCGATGCCCTCAATGATGATGCCCTGCGCCAGCTTGGCGATCTGCGCCTCGTCGGGGGCACCATGGACGCGGACCCGGTAGCGCCGCAGCCAGCCGGTGACCGGCAGTTCCAGGTGGCGGGCAAGCGCGCCGTCGTTGGTCAGCAGCAGCAGCCCTTCGGAGGTCAGGTCCAGGCGACCGACGGAGACGACGCGCGGCAACTCCGGCGGCAGGTTGTCGAACACCGTCGGCCGGCCCTTCTCGTCCCGCGCCGTCGTCACCAGCCCGTCGGGCTTGTGGTAGCGCCAGACGCGGGTCGGCTCCGGCTCGGGCACGGGCTGGCCGTCCACGACGATGCGGTCGCCGGGGCGGACGGTGACGGCCGGCGTGTCCAGCACGCGGCCGTTGACGCTGACGCGCCCTTCGGCGATCCAGCGTTCGGCATCGCGGCGCGAGCACAGGCCGGCGCGGGAAAGGCGCTTGGAAATGCGCTCCCCGCCCTGGTCGTCGGGGGCGGAAGCGGTGGCGTCCGGGCCATCCTCGGGATGGTCCGGAGCGGGCAGGTCGGCAGGGTCCTGGGACATGGCGCGGGACAATACGCGTCGGCCGCCCGCCCGGCAAGCGCCGCCCGCGGCCGCACCCGTGTCCGGAAGGCGGATCAGCCCGGCCGGCCGCGTCCGCCCGCCGGGGCGCCGCCGCCCTGGAAGTCCAGTCGTGCGGTGTCACCGGGATGCGGCGGCCTGCCGGTGAGCGCCGCCTTGGCGTAGCCGTAGAGGTGGACCATGGCGCTGGACGGGCTGTCCCAGTACTCCGCCGCCTCCACCTCCACGGTCAGCAGCGCGAGGTCCGGGTCCTCGGGCCCCTGCGGGAACCAGGTCCGCATCGGCTCCGCCCAGAAGCGGCGGATCAGGTCCCCGTCGCGGCCGAGGCGGGCCGTGCCGGAGACGCTGACATAGCTCTGGGTCTTCGGATCGGCGTAGCTCAACGCCACCTCGTGGTCGCGCCCGATCTCTCCCGCCTTGGCGGAGGAGGCACGGGTGAAGAAGTGCAGCCTCCCGTCGAATCCCCCCTGCTGCAGGGTCCACATCGGGCGGGACCGCAGCAGCCCCCCGTCATGCGTGGTCATCATGGCGACGTCCACATCCTTGATCATGTGCCAGAGCTTCTCCGCCCGCTCGTCCCCCGGCTGCGCGGTCTGTGCCTGCTGGGCCATGGTCGGCTCCTCTTCCGTTTCGGTCCGCCCCGCCAACAGGAGCCGGGGGCCGGCGTTCCCGGTCCCTCGGGCACGGGAATCGCATTAGGGAAAGTTTTGTAGCGCGGTGTTGGGAAATGGATTCTGTATGTCGGCCCTGATCTATGGGAGGGGTCGATGGCTGGAATTTTTCGGATTTCGTTTCAAGGTCTTCCCGATCCGCGGACAGGGAATGCGCGGCGTCACGCTCTTCTGGATGTTCTGACGATTGCGTTGACGGCGTCGATCTGCGGGGCGGAAAGCTGCGTGGACTTTGCGACCTTCGCGCGGGACCGGCGGGCCTTGTTCGAGGAGTTCCTCGAGCTTCCCGGCGGGCTGCCCAGCCACGACACGTTTTCACGGGTATTCCGGCTTCTGGACCCGGTGGCGTTTTCCCGCTGTTTCCAGCAGTTCCTTGATCATCTGGGGGAGGATGGGGCCGGGGTCCTGGCCATTGACGGCAAGACGCTACGGCGCTCCTTCGACCGGGCGGCGGGGCGTTCGGCTCTACATGTGGTGAGCGCGTTTGCGTCCGGCGCGCGGATGATCGTGGGGCAGCGGGCGGTGGCCGCGGGCGAGAACGAGATCGTGGCGGCGCGGGCGTTGCTGGAACTGTTCGATCTCAAGGGTGTGCTGGTAACCGGTGACGCTCTGCACGCGCAGGAGCGGACGGCGCAGACCATCCTGGAGCGGGGCGGCGACTGGCTTTTTCCGCTGAAAGACAACCGCCCTGCGCTACGGGCCGAGGTTGAGCGCTACTTCGCGGACCCGGCAACGGTTCTGGCCGTGCCCCATGTCACCACCGATGCCGACCACGGTCGTATCGAGGTGCGCCGCCACTGGGTAAGCCACGACGTGGCCTGGCTCGCCTCCGACCGACGTTTCCCCGACGAGGCCGTACTGCCGGGCCTGAAGATCCTGGGCCTGGTCGAACGCACGGTCACGAGCCCCGACGGCCGCACTACCGCCACCCGAACCCTCTATCTCTCCTCCGCCGCGCTGGAGCCCAAGACGCTCGCCCGCGCCGTCCGCGCCCACTGGAGCATCGAGGCCGCCGTCCATTGGGTGCTCGACACCTCCTTCGACGAAGACCGCGCCCGTAACCGCAAGGACCATGGCCCGGAAAACCTCGCCACACTCCGAAAACTCGCACTCAACGTCGTCCGCTCCGCCAACAACCAGGATTCCATCCGCCTCCGCAGAAAACGCGCCGGATGGTCCGACGACTATGCCCGAACCATCCTCGGGCAAATGCGATAGCCGTGGTCCCTCGGGGGCGGAGGCTTGACGGGAGGCGCAGCCGCAGCGCAGCCTGCCGCGCCATGAGCCCCGGCGACATCCCTTCCCCCGCCCCCACCCCTGCCATGCGGCAGGCCCTGGCCGAGGCCGAGGCCGCCGGCCAACGGGGCGAGGTGCCCGTGGGCGCCGTGATCGTGGACCCGGCCACCGGGGCCGTCGTCGCCGCGGCCGGCAACCGGACGGAGGAACTGGCCGATCCCACCGCGCATGCGGAGGTGCTGGCGATCCGCGCCGCCTGCGCGGTCCTGGGGGCGCCGCGGCTGCCGGGGCTCGACCTCTACGTCACGCTGGAGCCCTGCGCGATGTGCGCGGCGGCGATCAGTTTCGCGCGGCTGCGCCGGGTCTATTTCGGCGCCTACGACCCCAAGGGCGGCGGCGTGGACCACGGGCCGCGCTTCTTCACCCGGACGACCTGCCACCATGCGCCGGATGTCTATGGCGGGATCGCGGAGAGGGAGGCGGCGGACCTGCTGCGCCGCTTCTTCCGGGAGCGGCGGTAGGCGCCCCGTGCGGGGTCAGGCAACGCCCGGCGGCAGGCCGGTCGAACCTTCCAGCATCGCACCGGCAAGCTGGGTCCGGTCCAGCTTCGCCCCCGTCAGGATGGCGCGGCCGAGATCGGCCCCCCGCAGATCGGCCTGGGAGAGATCGGCGAAGGAGAGATCGGCGCCCACCAGCTTCGCCCTGGTGAGGCGCGCGCCCGTCAGGTCCGCATAGCGCATCCGGATCCCCGACAGATCGCTGGGCACGGCCCGGGTCTCGTCGATCTGAAGGAAATCCAGGTTGGCACCGCGAAGATCGGCGTTGTTCAGTTTCGCGTTGCGCAGATTGATGCCGCGCAGGTCGGCCGCAGAGAGGTCGGCCCCCCGCAGGTCGGCATCCTGGAGCTGCCCGACCTGGATCTGCGCACCGGACAGGTCCACCCCGTAGAAGATGGCCCCGCAGGCGACCATGCGGGTCAGGCACTGGCGCGACAGCGACCCGGCCCCGCGGACGTCGATACCCGAGAGATCCAGCGGCATCCCCTCCTGCCCGGCGCTGCCGACCCAGAGGGCATGCTGCTTCAGCAGGTCCGCCAACGGGCGGGGCAGCGTGTCCAGCGGCTTGCCCGCCGGCCTGTCGGTCAGCGCCCCGCTGAGATCGGCCCCCGCCAGTTCCGTCAGCGTCATGGTGGCGCCGGTCAGCACGGCCCCGCGCAGGCTGGCCCCGCGGGCATCGGCCCCGGACAGGTCCGCCCCCTCCAGGATGGCGCCGTTCAGGGTGGCGTTGCGCAGGTTGGCCCGGATCAGCCGGGCCCCCCGCATCACGGCATCGCTGAAATCCGTGTGCAGCGCCACCGCCCCGGAGAGGCGGGCGTTGGTCAGGTTGGCGTTGGAAAGATTGGCCCACTGCAGGTCGGACGGCCGCTTCTCGATCGCCAGCACGACGGTCCCGCCGTCCTTCTGCTTCGAGGCCAGCGACCCGTCCTGGAGGTCGGCGTCGAACAGGTTGGCGCCGGTCAGGTCGGCGCCCCGCAGGCTGGCCCCGCGCAGATCGGCCTTCACCAGCGAGGCGCCGGTCAGATCGGCCTGCCGGAGATCGCAGGCATAGAGGGTGGCGCAGTCCAGCACCGTGCCGGCCAGGTCGGCAGCACTGAGCGCGGTTGCGGTGAAGTCGGCATGGGCAAGGTCGCGGCCGGCGAGCGACAGGCCCGAGAGATCGAAATGGGACAGCACCGCGCGCGCCCCGCCCGCGCGGGCGTTGCGGAACATCTCATGCCGTTCGATCACCTGGTCGAGCTGGTCCTGGGTGATGCGGACGAGCTGGCGTCTCTCCATCATGGTGCGCGCCATGGTGCCCCGGCCGGCGGGCCGCCGACCTCCCCGGAAGAGAGCATGCCGGAAGCGCGACGGCCTTGGCAACGGCCGTACTCTGCAACCGTTGCGCCGGAAGAGATGCGTCCCCGCCTCAGCCCCGTGCCTCCCGGATCGCGGCGATCAGCCCGGCCGTGCTGGCGTCGTGCGGCCGGGCGGGACCGCCTTCCAGTTCGGGCAGAATGGCCTTGGCGAGCTGCTTGCCCAGTTCCACCCCCCACTGGTCGAAGCTGTTGATGTTCCAGACGATGCCCTGGACGAAGACCTTGTGCTCGTAGAGCGCAATCAGCATGCCCAGCGCGTGCGGGTCCAGCCGCTTCAGCAGGATCGTGTTGGTCGGCCGGTTGCCGGGGAACAGCTTGTGCGGCAGCAGGGACTCCAGGTCCGCGCCGCTGCGCCCCTCCGCCGCCAGCTCGGCCCGCGCCTCCTCCGCCGTCCTGCCGCGCATCAGCGCCTCGGTCTGCGCCAGCGCGTTGGACAGCAGGATCGGGTGGTGCCGGCCGATCGGGTTCAGCGTCTCCGCCGTGGCGATGAAATCGCAGGGGATCAGCCGCGTCCCCTGATGGATGAGCTGGTAGAAGGCGTGCTGGCCGTTGGTGCCCGGTTCGCCGAAGATGACCGGGCCGGTGTCGTAGTCCACCGGGTTGCCGTCGCGGTCCACGCCCTTGCCGTTGCTCTCCATGTCGAGCTGCTGGAGATAGGCCGGAAAGCGCGCGAGGTACTGGTCGTAGGGCAGCACGGCATGGGCCGAGGCTCCCCAGAAATTGACGTACCAGACGCCCAGCATGCCCAGCAGCACCGGCATGTTCCGCTCCAGCGGTGCCGTCCGGAAATGCTCGTCCATGGCGTGGCCGCCGGCCAGGAACTCCGCGAAGGCATCCGGTCCGATCATCAGCATCAGTGGCAGGCCGATGGCCGACCACAGGCTGTAGCGGCCGCCGACCCAGTCCCAGAAGCCGAACATGTTGTCCGGGTCGATGCCGAACTTCCGCACCTCCGCCTCGTTGGTGGAGACGGCGACGAAGTGCCGGGCGATGTCGTCCTCCGCCGCGCCGGAGCCCAGGAACCAGTCCCGCGCGCTGTACGCGTTGGTCAGGGTCTCCTGCGTCGTGAAGGTCTTGGAGGCGACGATGAACAGCGTCGTCTCCGGGTCCACCCGCTTCAGCACCTCAGCGATGTGGGTGCCGTCCACGTTGGAGACGAAGTGCGCCGTCAGCCGGGGATGGTGCCAGGGCGTCAGGGCCAGCGTCGCCATCGCCGGCCCCAGGTCGGAGCCGCCGATGCCGATGTTCACGATGTCGGTGATGGGCCGGCCGGTGCGGCCGGTCCAGGCGCCCCCGCGGACACGGGCCGCGAAGCCGGCCATGCGGTCCAGCACGGCGCGCACCTCCGGCATCACGTCATGGCCGTCCACCCGGACCGGCCGGTCGGAACGGTTGCGCAGGGCGGTGTGCAGCACCGCCCGGTCCTCGGTGGTGTTGATGCGCGCGCCCGCGAACATGCGGTCGCGCCAGCCCTCAAGGTCCTGGGCGCGGGCCAGGTCCATCAGCAGCGCGAGCGTCCGGTCGGTGATCCGGTTCTTCGCATAGTCCAGCCGCATGTCGCCCAGCCGCAGGGTGAACCGTCCGGCCCGGTCCGGATCGTCGGCGAACAGCGCCCGTAGCGGCGTCCCCTCCAGCGCGGCACGGTGTTCCGCCAGGGCGATCCAGGCGGGCGAACGGGTCAGGGCGTGGGCGACCATGGCGGTTCCTTCACTGAGGATCGGCAGTCCATTGATAACACGCCCGCGGGGGGCCTCAAACCGGCCGGCGGGCCTGGGCGGAAGGGCCGCGCCCTCCCCCCCCGCCGGCGCGGCCGGGTGCCCTCCGGGCGGACGGGTTCCGCGCCGGGGCTTGTGCGGCCGGGCCGGCGGGTGCGCAGACTGGTGTCTCCATAATGCAGAAACGACCAGGGAGGATCATCATGATGCGGATGCGCGAGGTCGCGTCGGGACTGGCATTCCCGGAAGGGCCGGTGGCCCTGGCGGACGGCAGCCTTCTGGTGGTGGAGATCGCCCGCGGCACCCTGACCCGCATCGCCCCGGACGGCACCCTGTCCGTGGTGGCGGATCTGGGCGGCGGTCCCAACGGCGCCGCCATCGGGCCGGACGGGCATGTCCATGTCTGCAACAACGGCGGCTTCGCCTGGCACCGGATGGAGGGGCTGCTGTTCCCGGGCGAACAGCCGCCCGACTATGCCGGCGGCAGCGTGCAGCGGGTGGACCTGCGCACAGGCGCGGTGGAGACGCTGTTCACCCGCACGGTGGGAGCCGACGGGGTGGAGCGGCCGTTGAACGGTCCCAACGACATCGTCTTCGACGCCACCGGCGGCTTCTGGTTCAGCGACCTGGGCAAGCACCGCGCGCGGGAGCGCGACCGCTCGGGTGTGTATTATTGCAATGCTGGCGGCAACGCAGTCCGCGAGGTGGCCTGGGGGCTGGACAGCGCGAACGGCGTCGGCCTGTCGCCGGACGGGGGCACGCTCTACGTGGCGGAAACCTATACCCGGCAACTCTGGGCCTTCGATCTGGAGGGACCCGGCAGAATCCGCCCGGCCCCCGGCTTCTTCCCCCATGGCGGCCGCTTTCTGGCGGGGGCGGAAGGGTTCCGCTTCTTCGACAGTCTGGCCGTCGATGCGGAGGGGCATGTCTGCGTCGCCACCCCCGGAGAGGGCGGCATCAGCGTCTATGCCCCGGACGGACGTCTGGCGGAGTTCCTGCCCACAGGCGATCCCTACACCACCAACCTCTGCTTCGGCGGCCCGGACCTGCGGACGGCCTTCGTAACCCTGTCCGCCACGGGCCGCGTGGTCGCCCTGGACTGGCCGCGTCCCGGCCTGCCCCTGGCATTCAGCGCCTGAACCGCCCGGATCAGGGGTGGTGGCGCGGCGGCACCAGCAGGCGGAGCTTGCCGGACGCCGGAGCCTGCGGCCTGTCCGGGGCGGGGGCCGCGGGCCGGGTGCGGGCGGCGGCAACCAGGGTCTCATGCTCGCGCACGAGGCTCTGCAGGGTGGTCCAGTGGTGCCGGATCGCGGCTTCGACATCGTGCAGGCGCTGGTCCGCATCCCGGCGGTCGCCCGCCAGCGCCGCGACCAGCGACCCGAGCCGGAGATCGTCCAGACGGTCGGGAAGGCTGTCGGACAGGGACCCGGACACGCGCTGCGACGGGTCGTCGGCGGCCTGCGGCCGCGGTCGGATCAAGCGGGACATGGCGGGGGCTGCCTCTTGCCGGAAGACTGATCGCAGGCAAGAAGCAACCCCCGTGCCAGAAGCCGTCAGCTCCGGTCGCCGCTGACCGTCGCCGTCGGCTTGATGCCGCCGGGCTGGCCGACCAGCACGATGGCGATGCGTGCGGGATCGAGCAGGCGGCGGGCGACCCGCTGCACATCCTCCAGCGTCACCGCCTCGATCAGACCGTTGCGCCGGTTCAGGTAGTCGATGCCCAGCCCGTCCCGCTGCACCGACAGGAGGATGCTGGCGATCGCCCGGTTGGAGGTGAACTGGAGCGGGAAGGAGCCGGTCAGGTAGGTCTTGGCATCATCCAGCTCCTTCTGCGTTATGCCGGCCTTGCCGACATCCCCCAGAATCTGCCGGATCAGGTCGATCGCCTGGGCCGCCTTGTCGTTGGAGGTGGAGCCGCTGACCGTCATCAGTCCGGCATGGTCGAACGCCTGGAGGCTGGAGGAGACGCCATAGGTCAGGCCGCGCTTCTCCCGCACCTCCTCCATCAGCCGGGAGGAGAAGCCGCCGCCGCCCAGCACGTAGTTCAGCACCGTGGCGGCGAACCAGTCGGGATCGTCGCGCTTGATGCCGGGCAGGCCCATGAGCATCAGGGTCTGCGGGATCGGACGCGGGGCGGCGATGACGGCGCCGGCCCCCTTGGGCACGATCTCCGGCACCTGGAACGGCGCCGCCTTGGCCGGCAGGCCGCCGAACACCCGGTCCAGCACCTTGCCCAGCTCGGCCGCGGTGATGTCGCCGGCCACGGCGATCTTCAGCCGGTCCCGGCCCAGCCGCGCCGCCACGAAGCCCTTCAGATCATCGCGGGTGACGGCGGCCAGCGTCTCCAGCGTGCCGCTGGCCGGCTTGGCATAGGGATGGTCGCCGAACACGGTCTCCGCGAAGGTGAGCTGACCGATATAGCCGGGATCGGACAGGCTGCGCTTCAGGCTGGCAGTGAGCTGGCTGCGCATCCGCTCGACCGCGTCCGCATCGAAACGGGGCCGGGTCAGGGCCAGCCGCAGCAGGTCGAAGGCGGTGTCGCGGGTCTCCGTCAGCGTCGTCAGGCTGCCGAAGAAGCCGTCGCGGCCGGCGCTGAAGCCCAGGGAGATGGAGTTGTCTTCCAGCCGTTTCTGGAAGGCCTGGCTGTCCAGGTCGCCGGCCCCCTCGTCCAGCAGTGCGGACACCATGGTCGCCAGTCCGTAGCGGCCGGCGGGATCCAGTTCCGTCCCGCCGTCGAAGGCGAACTGAACGGCGATGATCGGGTTCTTCTCGTCCCGGACCAGCCACGCCTCGATGCCGCCGGGGCTGACGACCCGCTCGATGTCGATGGCGGCCCGGGCGGGCAGGGCCAGAAGGCCGAGCAGCAGCAGGGCGAAACCGCTGCGGAGGACGCGGGCGAAGGCGCTCATCGGGTGTGGCTCCCGGCGGTGGTCGGCGGAACGGGGGAAGACGGGGCTGCGGCGGCCGGCGAAGCGCCGGCGGGGGCAGCCGCCTCGGGCAGCAGCACCCCAGTGACATGGTCGTCGCGGCCCAGCACGGCGCGGGCGGCGGCGTTCACCTGCTCGGCCGTCACCGCCGCGATGCGGTCGGGCCACGCCTCCACGTCCGCCACGGTCTGACCCGTCGTCAGCGCCATGCCGAAGGCATAGGCCGGACCCTGCAGGCTGTCGCGGGCGAAGGTGGCCTCGCGTACCATGCGGGTCTTCGCCGTCGCCACCTCCTCGGCCGTCACGCCGTCCTTCAGAACGGACGCCAGCACGGCCTCGACCGCCGTCTCCAGGGCTGCGACGTCGGTGCCCGGCATCGGCGTGGCCGAGACGCCGAGCGTGCCGAGATCGAGGCTGGTCGGCGAATAGGACATGGAGACGCCGGCCGCCACCTTCTGCTCCACCACCAGGGTGCGGTACAGCCGGCTGGTGGCGCCGCCGCTCAGGACGGTTTCGAGCACCTGCAAGGCGTAGGCGTGCTCCTTGGCGCCGGTCGTGTAGGACGGCGCCTTCCAGACGCGCGACCAGCTCGGCTGCCGGACCTGCGCGTCGTGCAGGGTGATGCGGCGCTCGCCCTCCGTCGGCGGCTCCTCCGTGCGCTGGCGCGGCGGCACCGGACGGGCCGCGACGGCGCCGTAGTACTTCTCCGCCAGCGGCTTCAGCTCCGCCGCGGTGATATCGCCCGAAACCACCAGCACCGCGTTGTTCGGCGCGTACCAGGTCCGGTAGAAAGCGAAGGCGTCGTCCCGGCCCAGCCTGGCGATCTCATGCATCCAGCCGATGATCGGCACGCCGTAGGGGTGATGGACGAACAGCATGCTCTGCTGCTGTTCCCACAGGCGGGAGGCGGGGTCGTTCTCCGTGCGCTGGCGGCGCTCCTCCATCACCACGGCCAGTTCCGGCTTGGCGACCTCCTCGGTGAAGCTGAGGTCGGCCATGCGGTCCGCCTCCATCTTCATCACCAGGTCCAGCCGGTCGCGGGCGATGTTCTGGAAATAGGCCGTGTAGTCGTAGGAGGTGAAGGCGTTGTCGCGCCCGCCGTTGCGGGCGATGATCTTGGAGAACTCGCCCGACGGGATATCGTCCGTGCCCTTGAACATCAGGTGTTCGAGGTAGTGCGCGATGCCCGAGCGGCCCGGCGGCTCGTCGGCCGCACCGACCTTGTACCAGAGCATGTGGCTGACCACCGGCGCCCGGCGGTTGGTCACCACCACCACCTGCATGCCGTTGGACAGGGTGAAGGTCTCGGGCTCGAAGACCTTGGCAACGGCCGGCGGGGAGAGAGCGACCAGCGCCAGCAGGGCGGCACCGGCCGCTGCCGACCGCAGGCGGGGCATCGGACGGGGAACGGGGAACCGGGTCAAGCGGACCTCCGGAGCGGTGCGGGTTGGCGGTGCTGCCACCGATCTCCGGAACACTCGCCGCGCCCCGGGGATTCGGCGGCTGGCGGGGGAATCGTTCCGGGCCCCCGCCCGGTGCGCCCGGCCGGCAGCCGCCCGCGGGCGGCCGCAACGGACCCGGCGGAACGTGTTACTGGCCCATGCCCGGCAGGGTGAGCGGCAGGCCCTGCGGCGCCTCCGTACCGGGGGCGGGCTGCGCCGCCGGTTCGGTCGGAGCGTTGGCCTGGGTGCTGCCGGTCCGGGTGATGGTCGGCGGAGCGCCCTGGTGGACGGTCTGGGCCGGGGGCTGGTCATCCTTCCAGAACATCAGGCGGTCGATCAGCGACCGGTCACCGACGACGACGCCGGGATTCTCCCGGTCCACGATGGCACGGATCCCCGGATCGGCCTGGTCGGCACCGGCCTGCGACAGCAGCGCCGCTTCGCCCTGGGTCTGCTGCGCGCTGGTGCGCGGATCGAACAGGCCGCCCTGGCTGGCGGCGCCGAACATGCTGGACGCCGCGCGGGTGTCGCGCTCCAGCTCCTGCGGGCGCGGGCTGCCGGGCTGCGGCGGGCGCAGATTGTAGTCCGGCGGCATCTCCAGCGGGGCGCGCGAGACGACCCGGAACTCGTCCGGGCTGGCGCGATCCAGACCGAGGAAGCTGCCCAGGCCGCACCCGGAGAGCAGCCCCGCAGCCGCCGTCAGCAGCACGGCCGCCCGAATTCCCTTGACCCTCTCGACCATGATCCGATCCATGACCTTTCGCATTAACTCTCCGGGTTCGCCCGGGGCTCTCCCGGGCGGGCCACACCCTACCGCGTCGCGGGCCGCGGGAACAGCCCGTCCGCAACGATCAGCGCGACCCCCACGACGATGGCGCTGTCGGCCACGTTGAAGGCCGGCCAGTGCCATCCCGACAGATGGAAATCCAGGAAGTCCGCCACGGCACCGAAGCGCAGCCGGTCGATCACGTTGCCCAGGGCACCGCCGATGACAAGGCCGATGCTGGCCGCCTGGAAGGCGCGGTCGGTGCGGCGGAGCCAGAGGACCAGCACGGCGCTGATGGCCAGCGCCACGCCGATCAGGACATAGGGCATGAACTCCGCCTCGTGCGAGAACAGGCCGAAGCTGACGCCCCGGTTCCAGGCCATGACGAGGTTGAAGAAGGAGGTGACCTCGATGGGCGGCGCCTGCACGGCGCACCACGGCCCCGGCGGGCCGCTCAGGCACGGCAGGGCGGAGGCGAGCACCCACCATTTGCTGAGCTGGTCCGCCAGCATCACCAGGGCGGCGATGGCGAACCCCAGCCCCAGCATGCGCCGGCGGATCTCCGCCGGCGCCACGGCCTCTCCGATCATGCCGCCCCTCCCGCCGCCGTGGCATCCAGATGGTCCACGGCCTCGGCGCAGCGCGTGCAGAGGGTGGGATGATCCGCCACCGATCCGACCTCCGGCAGCACCTTCCAGCAGCGGTCGCAGCGGTCGCCCGGCGCATGGCCGAAGACGACGCCCACGTCGGGCACGTCGGGCAGGGTGAAGGCGCCGGCCGGAACCGGGCCTTCCAGCACGATGAGCCCGGAGGTGATGCAGACCTCCGTCAGATCGGTGTCGCCCACTCCCTCGACCCAGGCACCACCGAGATGGAGCGTCGGTGCGGCCTGGAGCGAGGAGCCGATGGTCTTGTCGGCGCGCTTGACCTCCAGAGCGCCGGTGACGACACGGCGGACGGCGCGGACCTTCTGCCACTTCGCGGCCAGCGCGTCGTCGCGCCAGTCGGCCGGGACCTCCGGGAAGAGGCGCAGATGCACGCTCTCCGGGCCCGTGGCCCCGCCCTGCTTCAGCCACTCCAGCCACGCCTCCTCCGCCGTGAAGCAGAGCACGGGGGCCAGCCAGGCGGTCAGGCACTCGAACAGGTGGACCATCACCGTGCGGGTCGCCCGGCGCCGCACCGAGTCCGGCCGGTCGCAGTAGAGGCTGTCCTTGCGCACGTCGAAATAGAAGGCGGAGAGATCGACGGCGCAGAAATTGTGCAGCTCCGTCGCCAGCCGGTGCAGATCGTAGTCCGCAATGGACTGGCGCACGGCCCCGTCCATTTCCGCCAGCCGGTGCAGCACCCAGCGCTCCAGCTCCGGCATCTCGGCCGCCGGCAGGCGCTCGGCCTCCGTCCAGTCGGCCAGGGCGCCCAGCAGGTAGCGCAGCGTGTTGCGCAGGCGGCGGTACAGGTCGGCCTGGGCCTGGAGGATCTTCGGCCCGATCCGCTGGTCCTCCGTGAAGTCGGTGCTGACGACCCAGAGGCGGAGGATGTCGGCGCCGAACTCCTTGATGACGTCCTGGGGCGCCACGGTGTTGCCCTTGGACTTCGACATCTTCTCGCCGTTCTGGTCCAGCGTGAAGCCGTGGGTCAGCACCGCCTCATACGGCGCGCGACCGCGCGTGCCGCAGGATTCCAGCAGCGAGGAATGGAACCAGCCGCGGTGCTGGTCCGAGCCTTCCAGATAGAGGTCGGCCGGCCGCTTCAGCTCCGGCCGGTCCTCCAGCACGAAGGCATGGGTCGATCCGCTCTCGAACCAGACGTCCACGATGTCGAAGACCTGTTCGAACTCGTCCGGATCGTAGCCGTCGCCCAGGAAGTCCGCCGGCGGGCGGGAATACCAGGAGTCCGACCCCTCCGCCTCGAAGATGGCGCCGATGCGCTCCAGCACCGCCGGGTCCTTCAGCGGCTGGCCGTCGGACTTGCGCACGAACAGCGCGATCGGCACGCCCCAGGCACGCTGGCGGCTGATGCACCAGTCGGGCCGGCTCTCGACCATGCTGTGGATGCGGTTGCGGCCCTGTGGCGGTACCCAGGTGGTCTGGTCGATGGCGGCCAGCGCCGTCTGCCGCAGCCCGTTCGTCTCCATGGAGATGAACCATTGCGGCGTCGTGCGGAAGATCAGCGGCGCCTTGGAGCGCCAGCTGTGCGGGTAGCTGTGCTTCAGCCGGCCGTGCGCCAGCAGGCCGCCCGCGGCCTTCAGCGCGTCCAGCACGCGCGGGTTGGCGTCACCGTGCCTGCCATCCGGCTTGTAGACCCAGGCGCCGGCGAACAGCGGCACATGGTCATAGAAGCGCCCGTCGGGGCCGACGGTCTGCGGCACCTCCAGCCCGAAGCGGCGGCCGACATCGAAGTCCTCCTCGCCGTGGCCGGGGGCGGTGTGGACGAAGCCCGTGCCGGCATCGTCGGTGACATGGTCGCCGGGCAGCAGCGGCACGTCGAAGTCGTAGCCCTGGCCGCGCAGCGGATGCGCGCAGACGGTGCCGGCCAGCGCCGTACCGTCCAGTTCCTGCACCAGCGACAGGGTGGCCTTGGCCCCGGCGGCGACCGAGTCCGCCAGGGTGCGGGCCAGCACCAGCCGCTCACCGACGCGGGCGAGGCTGCCCTCCTCCGCGGCGGTCACCGCGTAGAGGCCGTAGCCGATCTCCTCGCCGTAGGCGACGGCGCGGTTGCCCGGCATGGTCCAGGGCGTGGTGGTCCAGATCACCACGGACGCCCCGTCCAGCGCCGGCAGGGTGGCGGTGACGACGGGGAAGCGCACCCAGATGGTGGTGCTGGTCAGGTCGTGGTACTCGACCTCCGCCTCGGCCAGGGCGGTCTTCTCCACCACCGACCAGAGCACCGGCTTGGCGCCCTTGTAGAGTCCGCCGTTCAGCAGGAACCTGTGGATCTCGCGGACGATCCGGGATTCCGCCCGGTTGGTCATGGTGGTGTAGGGATTGTCCCAGTCGCCCTCCACGCCCAGGCGGCGGAACTCCCCGGCCTGCACGCGCACCCAGTCGGCGGCGAACTTGCGGCATTCGTCGCGGAACTGGACGATCGGCACCTCGTCCTTGTCCTTGCCGGCGGCGCGGTACTTCTCCTCGATCTTCCATTCGATGGGCAGACCGTGGCAGTCCCAGCCGGGGACGTAGGGCGCGTTGCGGCCCAGCATCTGCTGGGAGCGGTTGACCACGTCCTTCAGGATCTTGTTCAGCGCATGGCCGATGTGGATGTTGCCGTTCGCGTAGGGCGGACCGTCGTGCAGGACATAGAGCGGACGCTCCTTCGCCTCCTCCCGCAGCCGCCTGTAGAGCCCCATCTCGTCCCAGCGCTGCAGCAGCCCGGGCTCCTTCTGGGGCAGGCCGGCGCGCATCGGGAACTCGGTGCGCGGCAGGAAGACGGTGGTCTTGTAGTCTCGGGCCGGAGCGGCCTTCTCGGGAGTATCGGTCATGATCGCCTGTCGAACGGGGCCGGCACGGACTTCGGCCGCGGGCCATCTATCATCGCCTGCGTGGCAAACTCAAGGCGGGAGGCCGCACCGCCCGGTCACGGCCGGGCGCGCACCCTCCCCTGTCCCGGCCCCCCTCAGAGGACCGGGCCGGTAATTCGCGGGGCGCGGGCGGCCGTCAGGCGCAGGATCGGCGACATGGGGCGGAGGATAGCAGCGGTCGCGCGGCGGTCAAGGCGGCGTATCGGCGGTCCCCTGCCAGGGATTGGCAAGGGTCACGCCGGTCGCCTCGAAATCGCGGACGTTGCGCGTCGCCAGCACCAGCCCGTGCCGCCGCGCGGTGGCGGCGATGAGGAGGTCCGCATAGCTGACCGTCAGGCCGGCCAGCTTCAACCGGTCGATGATGTGCCGCGCCTCGACCAGGACGGGGAGGTCGATTTCCATGATGCGGCCTGCGAAGGCGGCCAGCACGTCCTGCCGGTACCATCGGTCCAGGGACAGCCTGCGCTCTGACTCTCCCAGACGGTCGATCCCGTAACGCAGCTCCGCCAGGGTCACGACACTGATCCGGAAGCAATCGTCGCCACGGGCACCCAGCCAGGCCAGCACGGCGGACGACGGTCGGGGACGCACGAGCTCGGACAGAATATTGGTGTCCAGAAGAAAGATCATGCCCAGCCGGCCCCGCCGTCAGAAATGCAGCGGCTCCGGTGGAGCGGCGGGGAAAGGGCCGTCCTCACCGAAGACGAACTCCGGGTCGGGACAGGCGGCCATCGCCGCAACGATGCCAGGGCGCGCTGCCTCCGTTCCGGTGCTTGCGGGAGCGATCAGGCGCAGTTCCAGCCTTTCCCCTTCAGGCCCCAGGATATGCTGCGGTCCATCGACGAGGGCGCGCCCGATCAACTCCCCGGGGAAGGCCCGCACCTGATCCATCGTCCAGCCCTTGTCGCCCGATGCCGGCGGAGCCGAACCCGGGGAGCTCGGTCCGTGGGGGAGCGGACTGCGTGGTTCATGGCGATCCATCGGATGGTCACCTCCGTCGGGGACGCCACCAGGGTATCTCGGGTCCGGGAAGTCCACCACCGGAGAATGCAGCCCTCACCCCTCCGCCGCCAGCAGGCCGCGGGCGGCCAGGGCGTCGGCGGCGATCTGGGCCTTCAGCGCATCGAGACCGTCGAACTTCAGCTCCGGGCGCAGGAAGTGCAGGAGCTGCACCCGCAGGTGCCGGCCGTAGAGATCGCCATCGAAATCGAACAGATGGACCTCCAGCCGCTCGACATGGCCGCCCACGGTCGGGCGGCGGCCCAGGTTGGCGACACCCTTGTGCCAGACGGTGCCGCCGCCCTGGTCGATGCCGGCCAGCACGGCGTAGACCCCGAAGCGGGGGCGGAGATACTCGCCCAACTCCACGTTGGCGGTGGGAAAGCCGATGGTGCGGCCGCGCTTGTCGCCGTGTTCCACCCGCCCCTCCAGCTCGAAGGGGTGGCCCAGGATGCCGGACGCGGCCTGCGGCTCGCCGGCCTGCAACAGTTCCCGCACCCGGGTGGAGGAGAAGACGGTCCCCCCCGCATCGGCCACGGGGCGGACCTCCGTCACGCCGAAGCCCCGCTCCTCCCCCATCCGGCGCAGCAGCGCCATGTCGCCGCCCCGCTTGTGGCCGAAGACGAAGTCGTAGCCGGCGACGACATGGGCGGCGCCCAGTTCCTGGATCAGCACATGCTCGACGAACTCCTCCGCCGTGCGGCGGGAGAAGGCCTCGTCGAAATGGATGACGAACAGGGCATCCACGCCCAGCGCCTCGATCAGCCGCGCCTTGATGCGGAAGGGCGTCAGGCGGAAGGGCGGATCGCCGGGGCGGAACAGGCTGCGCGGGTGCGGCTCGAAGGTCAGCACCACGGTGGCCCCGCCCAGCGCCGCCGCCTTCTCCTGTGTCGCCGCGATCACGGCCCGGTGGCCGCGATGGACGCCGTCGAAGTTGCCCAGGGCGACGGCACAGCCGCGCAGTTCCGGGGCGAGGTCGGTGGTGTGGCGGTACAGCTTCATGCGGCCCGGTGTCCGGATCGGTACGTCGGATCTCGGGGTATAGTCGGCCCGCGCCCCGCGGTCCAGCCCGGGCGCAGGATCAGCAGGGCACTGAACTCATGTGACAGCGGGTGACAGATTGCGGAACTGCTGATTCTGTGGGCCGGTGTTATCGGACGGCACGGGATCGGCGTCATGGACGAGGACGATTGGGGTTCGAAGTCGCGGCTTCGGGTGCTTTTGGAGCATTTCAGCCGGATAGAGGACCCGCGGGATGAGCGGCGGATCCTGCATCCGCTGCCGGAGATCCTGCTTTTGGTGGTGTGCGGCACGATGGCGGACTGCGACGACTACGAGAACATCGCGGCCTGGGGTGCGGCGCACCTGCCGTTCCTGCGTCGGCATCTGCCCTACGCGCACGGCGTTCCCGGCGAGCGGTGGCTGACGATCCTGATGAACCGGATCGATCCGGCGCTGTTCTCGGCCGCCTTCACCGCGTGGGTACGTGCGACCTTTCCGGGGCGGGCCGACTTCGTCGCCATCGACGGCAAGACCTCGCGGCGTAGCCACGACCGCCGCGCCGGGACCGCGCCGATCCACCTCGTATCCGCCTTCGCGACGACCTCCCGCCTGGTGCTCGCCCAGGAGGCGGTCCCCGACAAGGCCAACGAGCTTGCGGCGATTCCGGTGCTGCTCGACCGGCTCGGCGAGAACGGCGGGTTGGCCGGCGCCCTCGTCTCCATCGACGCCATCGCCACCAACCCGACCATCGCCGCCGCGATCCGGGGCCAGGGCGCCGACTACCTCCTCGCCGTCAAGGCCAACCAGCCCACGCTGCGCGCGGAGCTCGAGGTGGCGTTCGCCGTCGGCGACGGCGCCGACCACCACCACGACCTCGACAAGGGGCACGGCCGGGTCGAAGAACGCCACGTGAGCGTGATCCGTGAGGTCGACTGGCTCTCCGGCACGCGCCGGTTTCCTGGGGAGATGCGCCTGCCCGACGTCGCCGCCATCGTCCGCGTCCACACCACAGCCCACATCGGCGACCGGACGCGGACCGACACCCGCTACTTCATCTCCTCCGCCCCGCTCACCGCCGAACGCGCCGCCGACGCCGTCCGCGGGCACTGGGGCATCGAGAACAGGCTGCACTGGGTGCTCGACGTCCTCTTCAAGGACGATCTCTCGCGCTTGCGAACCGGCCACGGTGCCAAAAACATGGCCGTCGTCCGCCACTTCGCCCTCAACCTCATCCGCGCAGCCAACGACCGAAAGTCGCTCAAGACGCGCCGAAAAATGGCAGGATGGTCGGACGACTACCTCGCCTCTCTCCTCAACCCCGCCATCCCTTAACTTGGATTCGAAGCCCTGGCAGGATCAGGCGGAGACGGGCGGCGGTTCGCGGGTGGGCACCATGACCAGCGCATCGCCCTCGATCACCACCTTGCCGGCGACGGTGCAGTTGGTGGACAGCGCCACCCGCCGCTTCTCCGGCATGATCTCGGTCACCGTCACCGTGGTGGTCACGGTCTCGCCGATCCGCACGGGGGCGCGGAACTTCAGGTTCTGCGAGAGGTAGATGCAGCCCGGCCCCGGCATGCGCGTGCCCAGCACCGTGGTGATGAAGCAGGCCGACAGCATGCCGTGGGCGATGCGGCCCTTGAACGGCGTCTGACGGGCATACTCCTCGTTCAGGTGCATCGGGTTGGTGTCGCCGGAGATGCCGGCGAACATGACGATGTCCGTTTCCGTGATGGTCCTGGCATAGACCCCCTTCAGGCCGACATGCATGTCCTCCAGGTAGAAACCCGTGAGGTCGGCAGGGTCTAGGCCGGTGCGGCGCGTGATCGTGTCCATGGAACCCGGATGTCCTTTGCGGCAGTGCGGCAAAGACCGCGTGCGGCGCACACAGTACGCCCGCAGGGGGACCCGGTCAAAGCCGGGGACATTCCGGGGCGCGGGACCTATGCCGAAGACAGCCGCGGCCTTGAAGCCCCGCGGGCAGCGGCTTAGCCTGCGAGGGTCGGATCGGCGAGGGCGGGCGCATGAACGGGCAAAGCGGGGACGGCCACGACACGACGGACGGCATGGAGCGCTGGCGCTTCCAGCGTCTGCCCACGGCGGATGGCGGGCGTCTCCGGCTGGGGTTCTGGCCGGCCCCGTCCATGCCCCGCGGCAGCGTCCTGCTGCTGCCCGGGCGCTGCGAGACGCTGGAGAAGTATGCCGAGCAGGCGGCGGACTGGACCCGGCGCGGCTTCGCCACCGTCGGGCTGGACTGGCGCGGTCAGGGCGGGTCCTCCCGCTTCCTGCCCAACGCCCACAAGGGCCATGTCAGCGACTTCGACCTCTACCTGGACGATCTGGCGGCCGCCCTGCCCGTGCTGCTGCCGGCAGGGACGCCACGCCCGGCGGTCGCTTTCGGGCACAGCATGGGCGGGCATATCCTGCTGCGCTTCCTGGCGGAACGGCCGCACCCCTTCGCCGCCGCCGTCGCCTGCGCGCCCATGCTGGGCATCCGCACCGCCCCCCTGCCGGAACCCCTGGCCCGCATGGTCGCCGCCGCCATGGTGCGCCGCGGGCTGGGCGAGCACTATGCCCTGGGCCAGACCGACTGGCTGCCGGCGGACCCGCCCTTCGCCGGCAATCCCCTGACCTCCGACCCCGCGCGCTTCCTGGTCGGGCATGTCGCCTACCGCGACGACCCGGAGCTGGCCCTGGGCGGCGTGACCTGGGGCTGGCTGGACGCGGCCTTCCGCTCGATGCGGCGGCTCTGGCGCGACGCCCGGGTGGCGTCGCTCACGCTCCCGGTGCTGGTGCTGTCCGCCGGCGGCGACCGCATCGTTCTGTCCGCCCGGCAGCAGGCCTTCGCCACCCGGCTGCCGCAAGGCCGGGTCAGGGTCTATCCGGGAGCGCAGCACGAACTGATGATGGAGGTGGACAGCATCCGTGACCGCGTCTGGGCGGACATCGACGCCTTCATGGCGGAGACACTGCCCGCCCCCGCCGAGGTCCCGGCCGAGGTTCCGGCGCCCACCGCCGCCTGAGGCGGCGGCTACAGCGTGGGCCCCCGGTCGGCCGTCTGCGGATCGCCGGGGCTGACCAGCGGCTGCAACGCCGGCGCCAGGATCTTCAGAAGCTGCGACGGCAGGGCCGAGGTGAAGCGGTACTTCGCGGCGTCTGGCCCGTGGACATGGGCCGTGATGACGCCGAAGAAACGGTCCCCGATATAGAAGACGAAGGTCGCCGTCCGGTTCACGACGCGGCTTTCCAGCACCACGCCGCCCGCACCGTAGCGTTCGAAGCGGTGATCGCCGGTTCCCGTCTTGCCGCCGATGGGGAGCGGTGCGCCGTCAACGGTCGTGAAGGCGCCCCGGACCCGGCGGGCGGTGCCGTTCTCCACGATGTCCATGAGGTGGCGGCGCAGGGTGGCGGCCACCTCGGGCTGCATCACCTGCTCTGCCTCCTCCCGGTCCGTCAGCGCGAACCGCGTTTCATAGGGTGTGCCGGCAGCGAAGTGCAGCCCGGTGATGCGGGCCGTGGGCAGGCGCACGCCGTCGTTCAGGATGATGCCCATCAGTTCGGCCAGGGCACCCGGACGGTCGGCGGAACTGCCGATCGACGTGGCGTAGCTGGCGATCAGGCTTTCGAAGGGATAGCCCAGCCGGCGCCATTCCGCATGGATGCGGTCGAACGCCTCTTCCTCCAGCACGATGCCGATGCGGCTGTCCTGGGCGCTCTTGTGCCGGGTCTTGAACAGCCATTCATAGCTCTCCTGCCGGGAGGATGAGCTTTCCTTCAGCATCTGCCGGCGCGGCGCCTGCGGCGTGTCCTGGAGATAGGCGACGAGCCACAGCTCCAGCGGATGCACCTTTGCGATGTAGCCGCGGTCGTTCAGCGACCACGCCGCCGGATCGTACTTCTGGTACAGCGCCTCCACCTGCGCCTGGGGCGGGGCGCCGGTGGGCAGGCGCTTGCCCAGGAAGGCCGCCAGTTCGCGCGGGCCGGCATTGGGCCGGACCGAGCGGAAGGCAGCGGCCAGACGGTCGGGCTGCGCCGCGATCCGGCCGGCCAGACGGTCCAGCGCCTGATCGGGCGTCATGTCCTTGTAGTCGGACCAGAACCTGTTGAGGAACTCGGTCCCCTCCTGATCGGCGAAGCGGGCCAGATAGGTCTGCCGCACCGGATGGCGCGGGTCGTCCAGCAGGTCGTCCTTGCGGGCCGGCCCCTCCGCGATGAAGTGGTTCACGATGTCCCGCATCATCCGGATGAAGACCAGATTGACGGAATGGCGGAACGCCTCCGCCACGGTCATGACGCGGCCGTTGTCCTTGTCGTCGAAGTTCCCGAAGGTGTGCAGGCCGCCGCCGGTGAAGAACCGTTCGGCCGGGCTGGCCGAGTACTGCCGTTCCATGGCAAGGGCGAGCATCGCCTGGAGGCCGGCGGCCTGCCCCTGGGCGCGGAGCTGCGCCATCGTCCGGGCGACCCACTGGGTCATCCGGTCCGGCGCGTCGGCCGCCACGGCCTCAAGCTCGGGCGGGGAGAGGTCGCGGAACCCGTCCGTGCAGCTTGGCGACGATCTCCAGATAGGTCGCCAGCGTGCGCAGCTTGGCGGTAGAGCCCAGGTCCAGCTTGGCGCCTTCGTTGAGATCGAGCGGCTGGTCCAGCGTATCGACCTGGACCCGCACGAGGTTCGCCGTCGGCGTCCGCTCGTAGAGGGTCACGCTGTAGACGACCTTCGACGGATCGGCCTGATTCAGCAGGCGGTCACCGACCAGCCCCAGCTCCGCCGCCGCTGCCGGATCGCGCAGCCGTTGCAGCACCTGCGTCACCCGCTCCTGCGACGGCTGGTCCAGCGTCGTCTCCACCGCCAGATCCAGCCGGTCCAGCTCATAGAGGCTGCGCACGCCCAGCAGCGACAGCAGCCGGCTGCGGATGGCGTTGGTCGCCTTCTGCGCCACGAAGGACGGTTCCGGCAGGGCCGGCGGTTCCGGATGGAAGCGCAGATGGAAGTTCTGCGCGGCGTCCGCCAGCGCCGGGTCGATCACCCCGGCGCGGTCCAGCACGCGCAGATGCTCGTTCGCCAGCCGCTCCAGCGCGCCACGGTCCTGCGCCAGATAATAGCTGGGGCGGCGCTGGGCCAGCAGCAGGCTGAGCACCTGCTTGTAGACCACGGCCTGGACGGCGAGTTCCGTCTCGTTCCGCGGAGGCGTCGAAAGGATGCGGTTGGCCACGGCGAAGTCGGTGCCGAACCACGCCCACAGCCCGTCGCCCAGCCCGTTCACCTCACCGATGCCGGCGCGGGCGGAAAGCGGCGTGGAGTTCAGATAGTCCACGACGATCCGATGGCGCACCGTGCTGGTCTCCGGACCGTCCAGATAGGCCCGGACCGACGCCGACATCATCTGCCGCAGCTTCTCCACGCCCGTGGCGGTGCGCCCGTCGGGCGAATGGCGGTACTTCTCGATCTGCGTGGCCAGCGTGGAACCGCCGGCCCGCGGATTGTCCGGGTCGATGAACTTGAGCGGAATGTTGGCCAGCGCCAGGGCGAAGCGGTCCCATTCCACCGCGGGATTGCGCATCGGGTTGGCGGTGTCCAGCAGCTCCCGGTTCTCGATATAGAGCAGGGTGCGGACGACGAGCGGCGGCACCTCGGCGAAGCCGGCATAGGTGCGTTCGGGGAAGCGCGCACCATGAAGCTGGCCACCCGTGCGGTCGGCGATGCGCAGGCCGGCACTCGTCTTCTCCCGATAGGGGGCGAAGCCGCCGAACTCGACATAGTCGCGGAACTGCGGCGTCGGCCGGGCCTGCGCCTCGACCCGGTAGGAACCCGCGGTCAGCCGCTCGATGAAGTCCGGCAGCCGGGTGTACCCCAGGCGCACGTCATAGGGGCCGGAGCCGGGGAACCGGATGTCGGGATTGGGGCCGGGCTCCACCCGGTAGGTCAGGTCGCGCCCGATCCGCGACAGGACGGCGGATTGCAGGACGGAGGTCCGCATCTCGTACCAGCCCGCAGCACCTGCTGCCCCGGCCAGCACGAGCGCGACCCCCCAGGCAAGTCCCCGGACCCACCGCGCTCCAGCCATGACCCGCCGTTCCCCCGCCCCCGAAGAGAAGTCCGTCCGGGCAACCATGGGATATCCTGGTTAAGAAGCGCTTTCGGTTCGAAGGATGCATCGCATCGGGACGCAGTATCGACCCTCCGGACGGGCGCTTTCAATGCCCATCCGGACGGAACGACGCAGGCCCCGGAAGTGTGACAGGGAATCCACGATTCCGGGCACACCCGACGGATGCCGTGACAGAAAGGGGAGCGGCCTCAGCCCGTGCGGGTGCGCAGCCAGTCCGCCAGCCCGGCCCGGGCCACGGCGGCCTGTTCGCCGCTCACCATGTCCTTCACGGTGACCTCGCCCCTGGCCTTCTCGTCCGGGCCCATGATGACGGCGAAGCGGATGCCGGCCTTGTCGGCATAGGCGAACTGCTTCTTCGGCTTTGCGGGTTCGAGCTGGATCTCGGTGTTGATCCCGGCGGCCCGCAGCTCCGCCCCGATGGCGAGATAGTCGGGCAGCAGCGCGGAATCGAACTGGGTCACCAGCACCTGCACCGTGCTGGGCCCGTCCGTGACGATCCCGGCCTGCTCCAGCGCGTAGAACAGGCGGGTCAGCCCGATGGAGATGCCGACGCCGGGCAGCTTCGACTTCGTATAGAGCCCCGCGAGGTTCTCGTACCGCCCGCCGGAGCAGACGCTGCCGAGACCGGGATGGTCGGTCAGGAAGGTCTCGTAGACCGTGCCGGTGTAGTAGTCGAGCCCGCGGGCGATGGCGAGGTTCACGCGCCAGTGCGTCTCCGGCACGCCGAACGCCTTCAGGGCCGCGACGACCTCCGACAGTTCGGCAAGGCCCGTGCGGAAGGTCGGGGTGTCCACGCCCAGCCCTTCCAGATGCGCCAGCGTGTCCGCGGCGGGGCCGGCGAACCCGATCATGTCCAGCACGCGGCCGGCGGTGGCGGCGTCCAGCCCGATCCCGTCGCCCTGCAACAGCCCGACCACCTCGTCGCGGGACAGCTTGTCCAGCTTGTCCACCTGCCGCAGCACCAGCGCCCGCGTCTCCGGCTCATTGATGCCCAGGCTCTCGAACAGGCCCAGCAGGATCTTGCGGTTGTTGAAGTTGATCCGGAACGGCCCGACATCCAGTTCGCTGAAGATCGTGTAGATGACGGCCGGCATCTCTGCGTCGAAGACGACGGGCAGGCTGTCCTTGCCGATCACGTCGATGTCGCACTGGTAGAATTCGCGGTAACGGCCCTTCTGCGCCCGCTCGCCGCGGTAGACGCGCTGCATCTGGTAGCGGCGGAAGGGGAAGGCGAGGTCGCGCTCGTGCTCCGCGACATAGCGGGCGAGCGGCACCGTCAGGTCGAAGCGCAGCGCCAGATCGGGCCGGTGGCCCTGCTCGATGGCGCCCGTGGACTGCACGAAATAGACCTGTTTCTCCGTCTCCCCGCCGGACTTGGAGAGCAGCACGTCCGCCACCTCGAACACCGGCGTCTCCACCGGCAGGAAGCCGAAGCGCTCATAGCCGCGGCGGATCGTGTCCAGCATCCGCTGGAAGGCGATCTGGCGGCGCGGCAGCAGTTCCATGGTGCCGGGGGGCGTGCGGGGGGTGATCAGGGACATCGCGGGGGCTGCTCGTTCGGAGACCTCAGGCGGGACTGTTTAGCCCCTCGGGGCGGCGTGCGCCAGTACCCCCTGCCCCGCTGGCCACGCTGCCGGGGACGCGCCGGGCGGGGGTTGAGCCCCGGCGCGGAACCGCCTACGAATGGGACATCCCCTCCGGACGGACCGCCATGACCGAGCAGCCGCAGCGCCTGACCCTCCGCCGCCCCGACGACTGGCACCTGCACCTGCGCTCCGGCGCCATGCTGCGGGCGGTGCTGCCCTTCACCGCGCGGCAGATGGGCCGGGCCATCGTCATGCCGAACCTGCTGCCGCCGGTGACGGACACGGCGCGGGCGCGCGCCTACCGTGACGAGATCCTGGCCGCCCTGCCGCCGGGCAGCGGTTTCCGCCCGCTGATGACGGCCTATCTGACCGACCACACGGACGCGGACGATCTGGCGGCCGGCTTCCGCGACGGGCTGTTCACGGCGGTGAAGCTCTATCCCCAGCACGCCACCACCAATTCCGCCCACGGCGTCACCGACCTGCGCACCGTGGCGCCGGTGCTGGAGCGGATGCAGGAGATCGGCCTGCCCCTCCTGGTGCATGGCGAGGTGACCGACCCGGCGGTGGACATCTTCGACCGCGAGGCCGTGTTCCTGGACCGGGTGCTGGAGCCCCTGCTGCAACGCTATCCGGCCCTGCGGGTGGTGCTGGAGCACGCGACGACGGAGGAAGCGGTCGCCTTCGTGCGCCGGCACGGCCCCTCGGGCCGGATCGGCTGCACGATCACGGCGCACCATCTGATGATCAACCGCTCGCACCTGTTCGCCGGCGGCATCCGGCCGCACCTCTACTGCCTGCCCATCGCCAAGCGGGAGAAGCACCGGCTGGCCCTGCGGCGCGCGGCGACGGGCGGGGAGCCCTGGTTCTTCCTGGGCACCGACAGCGCGCCGCACCCGGTCGGCGCCAAGGAGAGCGCCTGCGGCTGCGCCGGCATCTTCACCGCCGCCACGGCCATCGAGCTGTACGCCCAGGTCTTCGAGGAGGAGGGCGCGCTCGACCGGCTGGAGGCGTTCGCCAGCCTGAACGGTCCCGCCTTCTACCGCCTGCCGCCGAACGACGACCGCATCGTGCTGGAGCGGTCGGGAACGGTGGCGCCCGAACCCGTCGCCGTGGACGGGAACATCGCCGTCATGCCCTTCCGCTCGGGCGAACGGCTGGACTGGCGGGTGGTGGAAGGGTAAACCACGCCCGCCCTTCCGGCGGCCGGCACGCGCTGCGAGCGCCGATGCCCCGCGACGGACGCCCCAACGGACTCCAGCAACGGACCCCGCCCCATGATCGACGCCCAGACCGCCGCCACCGAGACCGCCAAGATCCTGCTGGAGATCAAGGCCGTCCACTTCAACGCGGCGCAGCCCTTCATCCTGACCTCGGGCCGGGCCAGCCCGGTCTACATCGACTGCCGCAAGATCATCAGCTTCCCGCGGGCGCGGCGCTTCATCGTGCAGGCGGCCAAGGACATGCTGCTGCGCGACGCCGGCTTCGAGCAGTTCGACTGTGTGGCCGGCGGCGAGACGGCGGGCATTCCCTATGCCGCCTTCCTGTCCGAGGCGCTGGACCTGCCGATGCTCTATGTGCGCAAGAAGCCCAAGGGTTTCGGCCGCAACGCCCAGATCGAGGGCGACCTGAAGGAGGGGGCGCGGGTCCTGCTGGTGGAGGATCTGACCACCGATGCCGGCAGCAAGGTCAATTTCGTGAACGCCGTGCGGCAGGCCGGCGCTGTCGTGGAGCATGCCTTCGTGGTCTTCCACTACGGCATCTTCCCGCGCTCGCTGGAGACGATGGCGGGGCTGGGCGTGAAGCTGCACGCGCTCTGCACCTGGTGGGATGTGCTGCGCGTGGCGCGGGAGGACGGCCGCTTCGACCCGGCGACGCTGGCCGAGGTGGAGAAGTTCCTGCACGCGCCCGAGGCGTGGTCGGCCGCCAACGGCGGCACGGAACCCGCCTGAACACGGGGACCCTGAACACGGGCTCCCTGAACACGGAGAAGACGGGCCGGATCGCCAGGACCCGGCCCGCCCGACGGCGGCGCTTTCCGGCCGGGCCGGATCAGAGACGGCCGAGGTCGATGTTGACCGTCAGCACGCCGATGGCAGCCCCCGTCGCGGGGTCGGCGATGGTGATGCTGGCGGTCGAGACGAAGGTGTTGACGGACTCGTCGAAGTTGGGGTCTTCCACCAGCAGGGCGCCCGGCCCCTTCGGGAAGGTCTCCTGCCACTTCGGTTCGTCGCCCTGGAAATAGTCGCTGGTCACGCCGGTCTGGCCGACATTCAGGCCCTTGGCGGAGATGACGAAGATCTCCGCCATCAGGCCCAGGGATTTCGCCTGGTAGTCCCGCAGCGCGGCCGAAACGGGTCTGGACAGGGTATCCTTGATCAAGGGGCCGCTGCCGGCCTTCGCCTCCTGCCGCCACTGCCGGTCCAGCGCCTGGATGGCCGCATCGTCCAGCGCGGCATGATCCGCGTTCGCCGCCGTGATCGCAGCGATCACGCGGGGATCGGCGGCAATGGCCGTGGCCTCCTCCTTCAGGTATTTCTCGACCAGAGGCCGCAGGGCCGCGGGGTCGATCGCGGCCGCGGGTGCCAGCATGGAATGGCCGCTTCCCGACGGCAGCACGGCGCCCAGCGAGAGGGCTGCCAGGGCCGCTGCCAGCAATTTACGCATCAGGTCCTCCCTTGACGGTTCGCCCGCCGAGGGCAAGCCGGCGGGCGCAGGACCTTCTGCATACGCAGGGGTGTCGTAATAATCGGCTAAGATTTCTGGTTAATGACGTCTTTAAAGTTGAACCCCCGCGCCGTGGGCGCGGGGGTCCGGAAGACGTTGACGCGGGCCGCGGATGTCCTCAGGCGGCGCGGACCTGCACCAGGAAGCGCTCGACCTGCACCGACAGGGCCTCCGACTGCTTGGACAGGGCGCGCGCCGCGTCCAGCATCTCGTTGGCGGTCTGCCCGGTCTCCTGCGCCGCGGTTTCCAGCGAGGTGATGTTGCGGGTGACCTCCATGGTGCCCATGGACGCCTGCTGCACGTTGCGCGCGATCTCCTTGGTGGCCGCGTCCTGCTCCTCGACGGAGTGGGAGACCTGGTCGGAGATCTCGTTGATCTCCGAGATGGTGCGGCTGATGGTGATGATCGCGTCCACCGCCTCGCGCGTCGCATCCTGCATGGTGGTGATCTGCGAGGCGATCTCCTCCGTGGCCTTCGCCGTCTGGTTGGCAAGGCTCTTCACTTCGCTCGCCACGACGGCGAAACCCTTGCCGGCCTCGCCGGCGCGGGCGGCCTCGATGGTCGCGTTCAGCGCCAGCAGGTTCGTCTGGCTGGCGATGTCGGAGATCAGCTTCACGACGTCGCCGATGCTCTGCGCCCGGCTGGCCAGCGACTGCACGGTGCCGTTGGTCTTCTCGGCGGTGGCGGCAGCGGCCTTGGCGATGCGGGCGGACTGGCCGACCTGGGTGCTGATCTCGGCAAGCGAGCCGGCCAGTTCCTCGGTGGCGCTGGCGACGGACTGCACGTTGGCGCTGGCCTGCTGCGTGGCAGCGGCGACGGCGCTGGTCTGCGAGCGGCTCTGCTCGGCCGAGGTGGATAGGGCTTCCGCCGTCTCCTGCATCCGGTCCGACGCGGAGGACAGTTCGGCGACGACGCCCTTCACGCTGGCCTCGAAGGCGCCGGCCAGCTTCTGCATGGACTGGCGCTTCTCCTCCGCCGCGCGGCGCTCGGCCTCCTGCTGCACCCGCTTCAGGCGCTCGACCTCCAGCGCGTTCTCCTTGAACACCTGGACCGACCGGGCCATGGCGCCGACCTCGTCACCGCGCTCGGTGCCGGTGACCTGAACGCTCAGATCGCCGTTGGCGAGCGTCGTCATGGCCGTCTGGAGGGTCTTCAGCGGCGTGCCGACCATGCGGTGCAGCAGGAAGACCAGCAGCCCGATCAGGCCCACCAGCACGATCACCGAGACGATGGCGTTCTGCAGCACGGTGCCGGAGATCGTCTCCTCCAGGCTGGCGCGGCTCCAGGCCACGGTCACGGTGCCGACCAGATCGCGGTTGGCGCCGGCCCGGACCGGGGCGGAAATGATCATGACCCCGTCGCGTTCGACCGAGGTCATCTCCTTCACCGTCTTGGGCAGACCGGAACCGGCGATGTCCACCGGCGTGATGGCGGTGGACTTGAACTCGTCCAGCAGTTCGCCGTCGGCGTCATAGACCTGGAGGCTGGCCAGGCTGGCGCTCTTGGCCTTTGCAAGGTCGGCATAGCTGTCGGCGATGGCCGCCTGCTGCTTGAACCGGACCGCCGCGCTCATCTGCGCGGCCATCATCTCGGTCACGAGCTGGTCGGACAGTTCCGCCTGCCTGAGCATCGATCCGCGCATGGCTGATGCGCTCATCACGATGACGAGGACAAGGCCGAGGATGATGGGGATGGCGATCGCGACAGCGATCTTCTTGCTGATGGACCATTTTCCGGTCCCCAGGAATCCGCCGCCCGCCGCTGCGGCAGCCTTGTTTGCCAAACCGTTCGCAACAGTCGCCATAGTTTTTCGCCTCGTCTTCCGTCTGCACCGACCAGCGGGAGCGCACCTACCGCGGATCGTTCGATCAGCCAACCTATAAAATTCTTCTTAAAGTGCAGGAGAAGGGCTCACCAAGAAGCCCTTGCCTGCGTGTACCACTTTCGCATAGCTATACCTCAGAATGTTAGGAAAATCTGATTGCGGTTAGCAACCCGCCGACGGGACAGCCGCTTGAGGAATGCGGGGGCATTACCTGCAATTTTAGATATCTACTGGAGTGCGAAGATTGACTGCCGTTGCTGACTTCTGCGGCAGTCTGCTTCTGCGAGGGCTGACGAGGAGAAGACCGTGAAGAAGACTCTTGCGACGACTGCCATGCTGCTGACGCTCGGATTCGCCGGCACCGCTGCCGCCGACTGCACCGTGGGCGATCCGCCTACCGTTCCGGACGGGACCTCCGCGACGGAAGCCGAAATGGTCTCCGCGCAGCAGGCCATTAAAGCCTACGTTGCGGAGACGCAGGAATTCCTGCAGTGCATCGAGTTCGAGAGCAAGGGACGGCCGACGGGCGACGCGACCCGCCGCTACAACGAAGCATCCGAACGCATGGAGAAGCTGGCCTCCAATTTCAACAAGCAGCTCAAGGTCTTCAAGTCACGCTGACCGTTCTGGGGGGATGGACGCACGACCGTCCCGCACCGCACTGGAAACTGGTTAAGCTTCTCGCTAAATATCCAGTCTCCTGCTGCGGTTAGGGGTCTTTCAATGGACGTGCGGCTGCCGAAGGCTTTGGACGATCTTCCTGCGAACAGCCGCGATGCGGACGACGACGACGAGGGACGTCCGTCGTTGCGTCCCATCCGGTCGCTGTTGCGCGGGCTTCAGTGTCTGATGGTGCTGAACACCAGGGACGGTGTGACGGTCAGCGAAATCGCCCGCGCGGCGAAGCTGCCCCGCACCACCGCCCACCGGATCCTGGAGACTCTGTGCGACGGCGGCTATGTCATCCGTGACCCGCTGGATGAACGCTACCGCGCCACCATCCTGGTGCGGTCCCTGTCCGACGGGTTCGGTGACCAGAGCTGGGTGCGGGAGATCGCCAAGCCGGCCCTGGATGCCTTGTGCCGACAGGTGCTCTACCCGATGGCCCTGGCCACACCGTCCGGCCTCACCATGCTGGTGCGGGAGACGACGGACAGGCAGAGTCCGCTGGCGCTGGAGCGCTATTCCGCAGGCGTGCGGGTGCCGATGATCTATTCGGCCTCCGGCCGCCTGCATCTGGCGCTCAGCGCGCCCTCCCACCGGCAGGCGATGCTGGACATCCTGGAGCGGATGTCCACTCGCCCCGACAGCCCGCTGCGGAACCGGGGCGAGTTCGAACGCGAACTGGACCTGTCCCGCAGCCAGGGCTACGCCATCTATCACCGTCCGCCCAACAAGGAGGCGACGGTATCGGTGCCGATCCATGTCGCAGACAGCCCGATCGGCTATCTCGCCATGCGGTACATCGCCTCGGCCGTCACCTCCAAGGATCTGGTGACGACCTATCTCCCCCGCCTGCGGGAGACGGCGACCGGCATCGGCGAGGCGCTCGCCACCATTCCCAACCCGGAGTGGGGCGAAGGCGTCCGCGCCTGATCGCCGGTTCCTGACGGGTCGGCCCCGGTCGGAGACGCGTCGGCCCCGGATCAGGGCTGCGGGTCCAGCGGCACCGCCTCGACGGCCGGCACCGGCGGGGGCTTCGTGATCGGCGGCAGTTCCTGCCCGGCACCGGGCCGGGCAGAGGTCTTCCGGCCGGGCGTCGCCACCACGGCGCGCGCGATCAGGTTCGGCAGCGCCGATTCGTCCCAGCCGGCCACCGGCCCGCCCAGGCGCAGCACGACCAGTCCCGCCGCGCGGGAGACATAGAGGCGCTGCCCCCCCTCCCCCGCCAGGAACACCATGTCGGGCTCGATGAAGGGCTCGGCGGCGTGCAGCGGACCGTTACGGTCGTGGGGCCAGCCGAGTCGCACCCGGTAACCGTCGTTGCGGGCATAGGGAGTGGGGCGCTGCATCTCTGCCAGCCAGTCGGCCGGCACCAGGGGGGCACCCCCGACGGCACCGTCCTCCAGCAACAGCAGACCCAGCCGCAGCCAGTCGCGCGGCGTTGCCTGGAGGCTGGATGCCTGCGCCGTGCCCCCGGCCCGGTCCAGGCGCATTCCGGCGGTGCGGGCCCCCAGCGGCCGCCACAGCGTATCCGAGAGATGATCCGCCAGGGGGCGGCCACCGGCGCGGGCCAGCACCAGCCCCAGCAGGTCCGTCTCCACCGCGGCGGGCGCGAAACGGCTGCCGGGCACCACCTGCAACGGTGCCGCCAGCAGCCGTGCCGTGAGATCGTCCGCCGGGTCCGCCGGGGCCGGGCCGAGGCCGCTGGTCCCCAGCGCGAGCTGGCGCACCGTGATCCGCCCGCGCGGATCGGACGCCCATTCGGGCAGCCAGCGCGAGAGCGGCTCGTCCAGCGAGGGCAGCAGCCCGTCGGCGACGGCACGGCCGGCCAGCATGGCCAGCACGGCCCCTTCCAGACCGCGGCCGGGCAGCCGGTCGAAGGGGCGGACGTTCGGCCCGTACTGTTCAAGCTGCAGGGCGCCGTCGTGCCAGATCAGCAGGGCATCCGTGCCGGTGCGCCGGGCAGTCTCGGCGATGGCGGCCAGCCCCGCCGCGTCCAGGCTGCGGGCATCGGGGGCGGCGACGGGCAGCAGCGCGCCTTCCGTTCCCGCGACCTCGGCCAGGGCCGGGCCGGAGGCAGCGTCCGGCAGCACCGGGCCGGGTGGCAGCACGATGGCGGTCGAGGCTCCCTGCGGACCTTGCGGCCGCGGCCCCCCGTCCCCCCGCTCCCACAGCAGCAGGGCGGCCGCAGCGCCCGCGGCAAGAACGGCAGCAGCGCCGATGATCCCCCGTCTCATGCCCGTCCCCCCCGTGCGGAGGCCGGAACCATCAGTCCGGGCGACGGAACAGCGGGAATTCGCGCAGGTCCGCGACCTCCCAGGCCCCGTCGGGCTGGCGGCAGAGGAAGCCCGTGGCGTGCTGGTACAGCTTGTCCAGGATGACCACCGAATGGAACTCGCGGCAGGGCCGGTTGTCGGAATCGTAGCCGTCGCGCAGAATCTTGACCGCACCGCGCTTGCCGCTGTCCGGGTTGGCCCAGCCGACGACCTCGTCCACCGGCTTTGCGGCAACCTGCCGCAGGGCGCCTTGCAGGCCGGCATTGTCCGCCGCATCCATCACGATCGCGGTCGGTGCCGCCGGCGCGGGCGGCGGTGCCGGAGGCGCCTCCGGCGGGCGCGAGGCGCAGCCGGCCAGAAGGAAGAGAAGGACCGCCGCCGGGATCGCTCCGCCCCGGCCAGGACGCCATGCCATGGTCGCCGTCATCCGCTGTTGCGCACTGGAAGCCGGGGTCTGTTTGCCCCAGCCGACCCCTGGCGCGCAAGGTCGCACCACTGTCCCGGACCGCATCGGTCACAGCATCGGTCGCAGCGGAACCGGCGGCATGCGGCCCCCGGGCCGGTACGGCACAGCCCCCCTGCGACCGGGAGGCGGGGAACGCCGGGGTGGACGGGCTCGATCTGGACGGCATAGATTCCGCTCGTGAAACTGGAGACCCGGCAGCCGCCGGGCCGGCCGGTTCGACCGGCCACCGTCTATCCTTAGCGGGATGAAGGCGGCGAGAGAAAGGCGGCAGAGTGGCCGGCCCCGTGCGGCAGGCCCCGTGCGGTAGACACGGGAACGGTAGACACGGGCACGGTAGGCACGGGCACGGCGGACAGGCCGGAAGCGCGATGAAGGGGACACGGCCATGAGCGACAATCACCCTGCCCCCCATCCGCCCAGGGCGGACCGGCTTCATCTGGTCTGCCCGTCCTGCGGCACGACCAACCGCCTGCCCCGTGACCGGCTCGACTCCGGCGGTCACTGCGGAAGCTGCAAGGCGCCGTTGTTCCAGGGGCGGCCCGTCGATCTGACCGCCGCCGCCCTGGTCCATCACCTGAAGGTGGACGACATCCCCCTGCTGCTGGACGTGTGGGCGCCCTGGTGCGGTCCCTGCCGGGCCATGGCGCCGGACTTCGCCCGTGCCGCGGCGGAGCTGGAGCCGCATGTCCGGCTGGGCAAGCTCGACTCGGATGCCGAACCCGCGGCGGCACAGCAGCTCGGTATCCGCAGCATCCCCACGCTGGTGCTGTTCCACGGCGGGCGGGAGCTGGCGCGCAGCAGCGGCGCCCTGCCCGCCGCCCATCTGATCGCCTGGACCCGGCAGGAGCTGAGCCGGGCCGGCGTCACGCTCTGACACCAGAGCAGAGGCAGAAAGGCAGGAGGGCGGAAGCCCATGGCCGGACCGACGATGACCGATCCCTATACGGTGCTGGGGCTGGCGCGCGATGCCACGCCCGAACAGATCAAGGCCGCCTACCGCAAGCTGGCCAAGAAGCACCATCCCGACCTGAATCCGGGCGATACGGCGGCGGCCGACCGTTTCCGCGAGATCGCCGCCGCCCACGACCTGCTCTCCGATCCGGAGAAACGCGCCCGCTTCGACCGCGGCGAGATCGACCAGGACGGGCAGGAACGGCCGGCCCGTGGCTTCTACCGCGACTTCGCGGAGGGGCCGGGCGGGGCGACCTATACCGGCGGCCCCGACCTGTCGGCCGAGGACCTGTTCGCCGAACTGTTCGGACGCATGGGCGGGGCCGGCGGGCGTGCAGGGGTGAAGGCCCGCGGCGCGGACGTGTCCTATACCCTGCGGGTCGATTTCCTGGATGCCGTGAACGGCGGCCGGCGGCGGCTGACCCTGCCCGACGGGCGGGAACTGGAGGTGGCGATCCCGCCCGGCACCCACGACCGCCAGACCCTGCGCCTGAAGGGCCAGGGCCAGCCCGGCTTCGGCGGGGGGCCAGCCGGGGACGCCTATGTCGAGGTGCATGTGCAGCCGCATGCCGTCTTCACCCGCAAGGATTCCGACATCCATGTCGAGGTGCCGGTGACCCTGAAGGAGGCGGTGCTGGGCGCCCGCATCCAGGTGCCCACGGTAAGCGGCCCGGTGATGCTGACCGTGCCCAGGGGATCGAACACCGGCACCACCCTGCGCCTGCGCGGCAAGGGCGTGCCCGGCCGCGCAGGCGGACCGGCGGGCGGCCAGCCTTCCGGGAATCAGCCCGGCGGTGACCAGTATGTGCGGCTGAAGGTGATGCTGCCGGAAAGGCCCGATCCCGAGCTGATCCGCTTCGTCGAAGGCTGGGCCGGCGGCGACCAGGATGTCCGCTCGGAACTGTCCGGAGGGGGGACCAGGCCATGATCCGGATCATGGAATTCGCCGCCCGCTGCGGGGTCGCCGCCGGCGACGTGGACATCTGGGTGGAGCGGCGCTGGCTGCTGCCCCTGCGCGACGAGACCGGCCCGAGCTTCAGCGAGACCGATCTGGCCCGCGCCCGGTTGATCGTCGAGCTGGAGCGGGACCTGGGCATCGACCCCGAGGCGATGCCCGTGGTGCTGTCGCTGCTGGATCAGGTCCACGGCCTGCGCCGCCGGATGAGGCTTCTGACGGAGGCGCTGATGGAGCTGCCGGAACCGCACCGGACGGCACTCTGCCGCCGCCTGCTGGAGGCCGACCCGGACAACGGCGGGGACAGCGGCGGGGACAGGGCCTGAGCGCCGGTCCCCGGCGGGAACCGCGCACCGGAGGATCGCCGGCCGTCTTGACCCAGGTCAAGGCGGGGCCGCAAGTCCTTCGCAACTGTGCTGGGGTCAGCAGCGTCCGGAGGGACGGCGCCGGAGACACCGCCGGGGGAAGGGTCCAGGGCTGGACCGGGGTCGGGCGGTGTCACCGGACAGGGAGTGCCCCCGGTGCCGTCTGCGGCATCCATAGAGCTGACCCGGAGTTCCCCCCATGACCGACTACATCCGCTGGTTCAAGGACCTCACCATCGACGACGTGCCGCTGGTGGGCGGCAAGAACGCCTCGCTGGGCGAAATGTACCGCGAGCTGACGCCGCTGGGGGTCCGCCAGGCGAATGGCTTCGCCGTGATCGCGGACGCCTACCGCACCGCGGTGACGGCCGCCGGGGCCTGGGACGAGCTGCACCGGCTGCTCGACCGGCTGGACAAGAATGACACCGACGCCCTGGCCCGGGCCGGGCAGCGGGCGCGCGAACTGGTCTACGCCGCCGGCCTGACGGACGAGACGCGCGACCAGATCCTGCGTGCCTACCGCACCATGCGGGAGGAGTACGGGGACGAGCTGTCGGTCGCCGTGCGCTCCAGCGCCACGGCGGAGGATCTGCCCAACGCCAGCTTCGCCGGGCAGCACGACACCTACCTGAACATCCACGGCGAGGAGATGCTGATCGACGCGGTGAAGCGCTGCAACGCCAGCCTGTTCACCGACCGCGCCATCAGCTACCGCATCGACAAGGGCTTCGACCACTTCAAGGTGGCGCTGTCGGTCTGTGTGCAGAAGATGGTGCGCTCCGACCTCGCGGCCGCCGGTGTCATGTTCTCCATCGACACCGAGACGGGTTTCCAGGACGCGGTGTTCGTCACCGGCGCCTGGGGCCTGGGTGAGAACGTCGTGCAGGGCGCCGTGGACGTGGACGAGTTCTATGTCCACAAGCCCGCCTTCCGCAGCGGCCACCGCGCCGTGCTGCGGCGGGTGCTGGGCGAGAAGCAGATGAAGATGGTCTATGCCCAGGGCCGCACCCGCGAACCCGTGGTCAACCGCCCGACACCGAAGGCCGACCGCCAGCGCTTCTGCCTGACGGACGAGCAGGTGCTGACGCTGGCCGACTATGCCATCAAGATCGAGGACCACTATACCCGCCGCCGCGGCCACGCGATGCCCATGGACATGGAATGGGCGCTCGACGGCACGGACGGACAGCTCTACATCGTCCAGGCGCGACCGGAGACGGTGGCCTCGCAGAAGACCGGGGCGGTGCTGGAGACCTATGAGATGCGGGGTCAGGGCCCCGTGCTGGTCACCGGCCGCGCCGTCGGCACCCGCATCACGACGGGCCGCGTGCGGATCGTGCGCTCCGCCAAGGAGCTGAGCGCCTTCCGGCCCGGCGAGGTGCTGGTGGCCGACACGACGACGCCGGACTGGGAGCCGGTGATGAAGAAGGCCGCCGCCATCGTCACCAACCGGGGCGGCCGCACCTGCCACGCGGCCATCGTCAGCCGCGAGCTGGGCATCGCCGCCGTGGTCGGGGCGGAAGCGGCGACCGAGACCCTGTGCGACGGGCAGGAGGTCACCATCTCCTGTGCCGAGGGCGATGCGGGCCGTGTCTACGAAGGCATACTGCCCTTCGAGGTGGTGCGGACGGACCTGTCGAAACTGGGCCGGCCGCGCACCCATGTGATGGTCAATCTGGGCAACCCGGAACTGGCCTTCCAGACCAGCTTCCTGCCGGTGGACGGTGTCGGCCTCGCGCGCATGGAGTTCATCGTCAGCGAGAGCATCAAGGTCCACCCGATGGCGCTCGCCCACCCGGACCGGGTGACCGACCCGGCCGACCGCGCCGCCATCGCCGCCGTCACCCGCGGCTATCCGTCGGGCGAGGCCTATTTCGTGCAGAAGCTGTCGGAGGGCGTGGGCACCATCTGCGCCGCCTTCTGGCCGCGCCCGGTCATCATCCGGCTGTCCGACTTCAAGTCGAACGAGTATGCCGCCCTGCTCGGCGGCCGCGGCTTCGAGCCGGACGAGGAGAACCCGATGATCGGGTTCCGTGGCGCCTCGCGCTATGCCCACCCGGCCTATGCCGACGGCTTCGCGCTGGAATGCAAGGCGCTGGCCCGGGTGCGCAACGAGATGGGCCTGACCAACCTGAAGCTGATGGTTCCCTTCTGCCGCACCGTGACGGAAGGGGAGAAGGTGCTGGCCACGCTGGAGCAGCACGGGCTGAAGCGCGGGGCGGACGGGCTGGAGATCTACGTGATGTGCGAGATCCCTAACAACGTCATCCAGATCGACGCCTTCGCCCGGCTGTTCGACGGCTTCTCCATCGGGTCGAACGACCTGACGCAGCTCACGCTCGGCGTGGACCGCGACAGCCCGCTGGTCGCTCCCAGCTTCGACGAGAACGACCCCGGCGTGATGGAGATGCTGCGGCTGGCGGTGGAGGGCTGCAAGCGCAACCACCGGCACAGCGGCATCTGCGGACAGGCGCCCAGCGACTATCCGGAGATCGCCAAGTTCCTGGTGCGCCACGGCATCGACAGCATCAGCCTGACCCCGGACAGCGTGCTGCGCACCCTGCCGGCGATCCTGGAGATCGAGCGCGAACTGGGCATCGCCCCGCGGACGCAGGCAGCCGGATGACCTGAAGGACCGGGAGGCCGGTCCGGGCGGGGAACCTTCCCCGCCCGGCGGTCCTGTTGGTCCCCCCGGGGCCGGGTCGGCGCTTCCGCCGCTCCCGGCCGCCCGGCCCTGCCAGCCCGGCCCTGCCAGAAGCCAGCCAGAACCCTGCGGGTCCCCGCCGGCCGTGACGGTCAGGGACAGGCGAGGACGCAGGGTCGCCGCACACAGTTGCGTGCAAAGCGGTCGGCTTCTCGCCATCCGCACGAAAACCGCACCCTCTTTCGCGTGAATCCACTTGCCGCTACACGGGGGGCGAGTGTATAGCGCTGGGTCAGAGGCCGGACGGCCCTGACGGGTCCGGCCCTTCCGCGGACGGCCCTGCAGGAAGCGGCCGGCGCATCCCTGCTGAACCCTCGCTCCGGAGCGCGCCCATGACGACCATCGTCCCGACCGAACTCGACCAGCCCGACGTCATCGAACTCTCCGGCGGCGAGCTGGATGTTGCCGAGCTTTCCGGTGGCGAGCTGGACGTGGCCGAACTCTTCGGCGGCGAGCTGGACGTGGCCGAACTCTCCGGTGGCGAGCTGGACGTGGCCGAGCTTTCCGGCGGCGAGCTGGACGTGGCCGAGCTTTCCGGCGGCGAGCTGGATGTTGCCGAGCTTTCCGGCGGTGAGCTGGACGTGGCCGAGCTTTCCGGCGGTGAGCTGGACGTGGCCGAACTCTCCGGCGGCGAGCTGGACGTGGCCGAACTCTCCGGCGGCGAGCTGGACGTGGCCGAGATCGGCATCATCAACACCTTCGATCTCTGACACCGGCCGGCCGTCCCGCCGTGCGGCCCGACTGAGTCACCGTAATGAACGGAAGGGCGCCCCTGCGGGCGCCCTTTCTGCATCATCCGTCCCCATGAGAGCCGCCCCGATGGCCGAGACAGAGACACCCCCCGCCGCCCCCTCCCCGTCGGCGCCCGAGCGGCCCCGCGGCAGCCTGACCGTTGTCGGCACCGGCCTGCGCGCCCTCTCGCACATGACGCTGGAGGCGATCTCCCACATCCGCGACGCCGACCGCGTCTTCTTCAGCGTGCCGGACGGCGTAACCGCCCGGCAGATCCGGGACATCAATCCGGAAGCCGTGGACCTGACGCAGTATTACGGCGAGGACAAGCGGCGGAAGCAGACCTATGTCCAGATGTCGGAGGTGATCCTGCGCGAGGTGCGCGCGGGCAGCGCCGTCACCGCCGTCTTCTACGGCCATCCGGGTTTCTTCGTCTTTCCCGCGCGTCGCATCCTCTCGATCGCCCGCAAGGAGGGCTACCGGGCGGTGATGCTGCCGGGCATCTCCTCCCTGGACTGCCTGATGGCCGACCTGCGGGTCGATCCCAGCGTCAACGGCTGCCAGATCCTGGAGGCGACGGACCTGCTGCTGCGCAACCGGCCCATCATCACCTCCGGCCACGTCATCATCCTCCAGGTGGGGTCGGTGGGCGATTCGGCCTTCTCCTTCACGGCCGGCTTCCGCCATGCCAAGCGGGCCGTGCTGTTCGAGCGGCTGATCGAGGCCTATGGCGAGGAACACCGCAGCGTCCTCTATCTGGCGGCGACATATCCGGGTCTCGACGGGCAGGCCGTGGTGCGGCCGCTGGGGGCCTACCGCGATCCAAAGGTGCTGGCCTCGGTGCCGCCGGCCGGCACGCTCTACATCCCGGCGAAGGACATGCTGCCGACCGACATGGCGATGGCGGAGAAGCTGGGCATGTCCGCCCTGGTCGGCCCCGACGCGCCGGTCCCCGCCGGCCCCGACAGTTACGGCCCGTTCGAGGCGCAGGCCATCGCCGCGCTGGACCATTACCGTCCTTCCCCGACCTGGCGCCCCCGCACGGCATCGAAGGCGCTGCAACGGGTGATGACGCTGCTGGCCGGAACGCCGTCGGTCGCCGCCGTCTACCGCAAGGACCCGGCCCGGCTGGTGGATCTGCACCCCGACCTGACCCCGGCCGAACGCAAGGCCCTGCTCTCGCGCCGGGCCGGACCGCTGAACGCGGTGACGGCGCCGCCGCCGGAAGGGGCGCCCCCCACGGTGGACGAAGCAGGCAACGGCAATGGCGGCGACGCCCCGTCAGAGGGGGAAACCGCCTGACCGGACAGGGAAAGTCTGTTCGTGGAAGCCCGATGCTTGGGTAGGATACTCAGGCAGAGGGGGGCGACCCGCGGACCGCCCCGGCCCCGAGTGTCCGCCCGACTGGAGTGCCATGCTCGACCCGTTCGGTCTTCCCGATCAGGTTTCGCACCTGGAAGCCCGGCTCCGGCAGGAACAGTCCGGGCTGGAGGGGTTGCGGGCCGGCGTCGCCCTGTCCTGGTATCTGCGCCAGCGGGATACCCGGCGGGCGCTGGCGCTGGCGGCGGAAACCCAGCACCGTCTGGCGCTGAGCCCCGACGTACCGCCGATCGAGCGGCTGCGGATGACGAGCCGGCTCTGCCTGACGACGGCCGAAACCTACCGGCTGCTGGCCCGGCTGGAGGACGCGGAAACCGCGGTGCGGGAGGCGCGCGACGGCTTCGCCGCCATTTCCGACCCCACGGGCCAGGGGGACACCGAAACCTTCATGGCCGACCTCTGCACCTTCAAGGGCGACCGGATCGGCCAGGACCACCATCTGGCGCGGGCTCAGGGGTTCTTCCGGGCAGCGCGCGACCCGGTGCGGCTGCGCTGTGTCGAGGCCTGGACGGCCCGGCTGGAGACCTATGCCAACGCGGCGCAGGCGTACCAGCGCTGGTGGAACCACCTGCACCGTCCCGACGATGTGCGCCACCCCGCCGTGCTGGCGCAGATCGCCAACTTCGAGGGCGGCCAGTGCTTCCAGCGCAGCGACTTTGTCGGTGCCATCCGGCACTGGCAGCGCGTCGTGGAGGCGGCGACGGAGATCGGCCAGCTCTGGCTGGCCGTCAACACCATGAACGTGATCGGGGCGGCCTTCGCCAACCTGCACGACTATGCCAGTGCCATCGAATGGAAGGAAAAGGCGCACGCCGTCGCCCTGGACACCGGCTGGCCGGAACTGATGGGCTCCACCCTGGGCTCACTGGCAGAGACGACGGTGGCGCTGGGCCAGCACGACCGCGCCCGCACCCTGTTCGACCGGGCCCTGGACTATCTGGAGCCGCTGTCCCGCAGCCGGCGCTATGTCATCACCGGGATCGCCCTGGGCAACCTGCATCTGGCCTGCGGCCGGCACCAGGAGGCGCTGGACTGGTTCGAGACGGCGCGCGACACGGCGGTGAAGCTGGGCCACCCGGACGTGGAACTGAACGCCGTGCGCGGCACGGCCGAGGCGCTGGCCCGGCTGGACCGCCCGGCCGAGGCGCTGGTTCCGGCACGGACCGCGCTCGACCGGGCGCGGCAGAACGACAACCGCTATCAGGAAATCGCCGTGCTGCGGGTGACGGCGGACATTCTCCGGCGCCTGCCGCCCGGCCCCGCGGTGCCCGACCCCGCCCGGCAGGCGACCGAGCACCTGGAGCGCGCCATCGCCATCGGGGAAACGCTGGAGGGCTATACGGTGCCGGCGGAGGTCCTGGCGGAGCTGTCCGCGGACCATGAGCGGCGCGGCGACCTGGACCGGGCTCTGCACTACGAACGGCGGGCGCGGCAGTCCTTCCAGGCCGTCTACAACCAGGAGACCAACGACCGGCTGCTGGCGGCCCAGCTCCGTTTCGAGACGCAGCGGGCCCGCGAGGAGGCCGAGCACCTGAAGGCCCTGGCCCAGGCCGAGACGGCGCGGGCGGCCATGCTGGACGAGGCGAACACGACGCTGGAACTGCTGGGCCGGATCGGACAGGCGATCACCGCGAGCCTGGATACCGAGGCGGTGTTCGAGGCGCTGCACCGGCACATGAACGAGCTGCTGCACGCCCCGGCCATGCTGATCGGGCTGATCGACCCGGAAAGCCGGCGGCTGGAGATGCGCTTCCGCATCGAGGACGGGCGGCGGCTGCCGCCCAGCACCCTGGCACTGGACGATCCCATCTCCTATTCCGTGCTGTCGGTGCGGGAGAACCGGGAGATCCTGCTGAAACGCGGCCGCGGTATCGAGGAAGCCAGCCACATTCCCGGCACCCGGGCAATGCTGACGATGCTGTTCCGGCCCCTGGCCGTCGGCGACCGGGTGATGGGCGTGCTGTCGGTCCAGTCCGACCGGCCGGAAGCCTATGGCCCGCGCGAGCTTCAGATCATCCGGACCCTGGGCGCCTACGGCGCCATCGCGCTGGCGAACGCCGAAGCCTATCGCTCGCTCGATGCCGTGGTGGCGGATCTGCGCGACGCCCGCGGCCGGCTGATGCAGCAGGAGCGGCTGGCCTCGCTCGGCCAGCTCGTCGCCGGCATGGCGCGCGAGGTGGCGACGCCGGTCGGCACCGTGGCCGGGCTCGCCGGGTTCGTCGCGGCAGAGGTGGGACGCCTGCGCAACCGGGCGGGAGCCGGTCCGGTGCCGCGGCCGGTGCTGCGCGAGTTCCTGGACACGGTGGAGGAGAGCAGCCGCATGATGGCCGCCACCGCCCGCCGCGTCATCGGCCTGCTGGACGCCTTCCACACTGTCGCTGCCGACCGTGGCAGTGACGGGGCGCGGGAGATCGACCTGACGGACTATCTGCGCGAAGTGCTGGCGACAGCGGAACCGCTGCTGCGTCCCGCGGGCGCGGAGATCCGGCTCGCCGGGCCGGAGGGGCTGCGGATCACCACCTGCCCCGGACTGCTGGCGCAGGCCGTGGCCAGTCTGGTGCAGAACGCGGCCGGCCGCGCTCTGTCCGGAACCGACGGATTGCCCGGAAGCGGCAGCCAGGTGCTGAGCGTGACCGTCACCCCGACCCCCGACGGTGGCGCCAGCATCACCATGGCCGACGACGGTGCCGTCACCGACGAGGACCCGGTGCGGGAGAACCGTGCCCGTGCCTTCGACCCCCTCTTCTCCACGCTGGCCCCGGAGGCAACGGTCCCGGGGGGGGCGGCCTCTGTCCTGGCCTCGGGGGCCCTGGCCTCGGGGGCCCTGAACGGAGAAATCACCGGCGGTCTTCTGGACCTCCAGATCGTCCACGCCGTCGTCACCGGTCCCTTGCAGGGACAGATGGAACTGGGAGAGACGGGCTGCGGCAGGCTCTGCGTCATCCTGCGCCTGCCCCCCGCGGTCAGCGCCTCCGCGGCCCTGCGGCCACCCCGCCGGCCCGCGGCCTGACCGGCCGCGTCTACCGCCCCCGCGGATGCTCCCGCAGGCGCCCCCGTGGATGCTCCCGCAGGCGGTTATGCATGGCGGTGGCCGCGATGGCGCCCTGGGCCTGGGCGATGGTGATCTGGTTCAGACCGGGGGCGATGTCCCCCGCGGCGAACAGGCCGGGGATGCTGGTCTCCTGGTGCGGGTCGGCCCGCACCCGCCCGTCCTCGGCCAGATCGGCGCCGAGCCCGCGCGCCAGTTCGTTGCGGGGGGCGATGCCCATGGCGGAATAGACGCTGTCGAAATCCAGACAGCGGCCGCCGGGGAAATGGAACGCCTCCACCCGCCCCGCCTCGACCGTCACGCGCAGGGGGCGCCCCTGCTCCAGCCCGATCCCGGCGGCGACCAGCCGGTCGTGCTGCCCGGCGGTCAGACGCCCGCCCAGGGTCAGCAGGGTCAGCGTGCCGGCATAGGGCCGGATGAACTCCGCTTCGCGGACGGCGTGCTCGCCGCTGCCGACGACGGCGACCCGCTCTCCCGTCACCTCGTAGCCGTCGCAGATCGGACAGTAGCGCACCAGCCCCTTACGCACGCTCTCATACTGGTCCGGCAGGCCGGGGTCGATGTCGATGACGCCGGTGGCCAGCAGCACCAGCGGCGCCCGCCAGACATCGCCGTCCGCCGCCTCCGCCACGAAGCCGTCTGACGTCCGGTCCAGCCGGACGATACGGCCCCGCTGCACGGCGGCACCGTAGCGTTCGGCCTGGCAGCGCATCCGCTGGATGAGTTCCACCCCGTTGATCCCGTCGGGGAATCCCGGATGGTTGTGGCTGCGCGGTATCCAGGCGCAACGGGCGTTGGCGGCATCGACCACCAGGAAGTTGCGCCGGTAGCGGGCCAGATAGATGGCGGCGGTCAGCCCGGCCGGACCGCCACCGATGACAAGGGCGTCAAGGACGTCACCGGGCATCGGCCGGCGCCCTAGACGTCGTAGTCGCGGCCGGGCGTCTTCGACCGGTCCACCTCGGGGTCCTGGCCGGACTTCTCGGTCAGGGCCGCGTCCCCGATGGCCCCGTCCCCGGCGGAGGTGTCCGCGGGGCGGCGCCCGTCGTCGCGGGCCGGGGGGCCGGGCTTGTGCTTCCCGCTGGCGGGATGTCCCGTCGCTTCGCTGTCGGTCTTTCCCGTCGCTTCGCTGCCGGTCTTTCCCGTCGCTTCGCTCATGGGGGGGTCTCCTGTCGGTTCCAGTCATCGGATGGTGCGGGACAACAGCCGGCCGGCGGCAAGGTCTCGGGGGGCGCCCCGGCGCGGGTCGCCGCTGGGTGGACAGCCCGCGAAAATCCGCGCCGGCACCGCAGCGTGGACAGGAGACGCACAAAGATGGGGATGACTTCGCGGGCAACGTGTTCAATGATCCACTGATGCGCGGCCTCAAGAGCCGCGGTGAACAGGGAGGAACCAATGACCCGTGCCAAGACCGCCCTGCTGGGCGGTGTCGTTGCTCTATGCCTTGCCTTCCCCGCCTGGTCCAAGAGTGCTGACGATCTCGGCAAGACGCTCACCCCCTTCGGGGCGCAGCGGGCCGGCAATGCCGACGGCAGCATTCCGGAATGGACCGGCGGCATCACCGCGCCGCCGCCGACCTATGTGAAGGGAACGCACCACCCCGATCCCTTCCCCGACGACAAGGTCCTGTTCACCATCACGGCACAGAACATGGACCAGTATGCGGACAAGCTGCCGGAGGGGCTGAAGGCCATGCTCCGGGCCTATCCGGATACCTACAGGCTGCCCGTCTACCCGTCGCGCCGGACCACCTCCGCCCCGCAGTTCGTCTATGACGAGACGAAGGCGAACGCCACCCGGGCCAAACTGGCCGACGGCGGCAACGGGGTGACCGGCGCCAAGATCGGCATCCCGTTCCCGCTGGCGGAAACCGGGATCGAGATGGTCTGGAACCACCTGCTGCGCTGGCGTGGCGTGGCCGGTGAAGGGATCATCGGCGTCGCCAACCCGCAGGCCGACGGGGCCTACACCCTGATCAAGGTCAAGCAGTCGGTGGACTTCGTCTACGCCTCCGAGAACGGGCCGGACGGCAACACCTCCATCTACTTCCTGGAGGAGATCCTCTCCCCCGCACGGCTGGCGGGCGAGATGCTGCTGGTCCATGACACCATCAACCAGGTGGCGGAACCGCGCTCGGCCTGGACCTACAATCCGGGCCAGCGCCGCGTGCGCCGCGCCCCGAACGTCGCCTACGACAATCCCGGTACGGCCTCGGACGGGCTGCGCACCTCCGACCAGCTCGACATGTTCAACGGCGCCCCCGACCGCTACGAGTGGACCTTTCTGGGCACCAGGGAGATGTACATCCCCTACAACTCCTACAAGATGCACAGCGCGGACGTGAAGTACACGGACATGATCAAGCCGCGCCATATCAATCAGGATCTGGCCCGCTACGAGCTGCACCGTGTGCATGTGGTCGAGGGCAAGCTGCGCCAGGGGACCAGCCACATCTATGCCCGCCGCGTCTTCTACATCGACGAGGACAGCTGGCAGATCATGGTGGCCGATCACTATGACGGCCGCGGCGAGCTGTGGCGCGTGGGGGAGATGCACGCGATCAACTACTACGAGGTCCCGACCTTCTGGCAGACCGTGGTCACCAGCTACGATCTCCAGTCCGGCCGCTACTGGGCCTTCGGGCTGGACAACGAGGATCAGGTCTTCTCGCTGGACAAGCGCTTCACCAAGTCGGACTTCTCGCCCGACTCGCTGCGCCGGGCGGGCATCCGTTGAGATCAGAGGTCGCTGGACCCCGAGACCGCTGAGGTCAGAGGGGCCACTGGGATCAGAGGCAGGAGCCGCAACCTCGCGGGCGGCCGGACAACCGGCCGCCCGTCTCTTTTCCCACCTCTGCACGGGCCCGCACCGCAGGGCGGATCGCCCGGCCTGGCGGGCACCGGCCGACGCGGAACGGGCTTGACGCCCCCGCCGGGCCTGCGGCCTCCTCTGCGCGAAGCAAGGGAGGAAACCGCCGAATGACCACCGTGACGTCCGCCACCGGGCATGTGCGTGTCGAGGATGCCGACGGCATCCGCAGCATCACCCTGAACCGCCCGGACAAGCGCAACGCGCTGACCGTGGAGATGTACGAAACCCTGGCCGCGGCCCTGGCCGGTGCCGACAGCGCCGAGGGCGTGCGGGTGGTGCTGATCGCCGGCGCCGGCGGCGCCTTCACCGGCGGCAACGACCTGAAGGACTTCCTGAACAACCCGCCGATCGCGGAGGACAGCGCCGTCTCCCGCTTCCTCCAGGCCATCGCCACCTGCGCCGTGCCGATCGTGGCCGCGGTGGAGGGGCCGGCCGTGGGCGTCGGCACGACGATGCTGCTGCACTGCGATCTGGTCTACGCCACGCCGGACGCCCGGCTGCACCTGCCCTTCATCGACCTGGGTCTGGTGCCGGAGGCGGGCAGCAGCCTGTTGCTGCCGAAGCTGATCGGCCACCAGCGGGCGGCGCAGATGCTGATGCTGGGCGAGCCGCTGAGCGGCGAGCAGGCGGCAGCGGTCGGGCTGGTCAACGCCGTGGTCCCGTCGGGGGACCTGCTGGCGACCGCCCGCGCCAAGGCCGCGGCACTGGCCGCGAAGCCGCCCGGTGCGCTGCGCCGGACCAAGGCGCTGATGCGCGCGCACGACCGCGACGCCGTGCTGGCGACCATGGCCACGGAAGGGCGCATCTTCGGTGAACTGCTGCGCTCCCCGGAAGCGGTCGCCGCCTTCCAGGCCTTCTTCATGAAGGCCGCCGCGAAGGGCTGATCGACCCGCCGGCCCCGTCCCGGGTGGACGGCGGCCGGCGGCAGTCGCATCAGGCCCCGACGGTGGCCTGCCCGATGATGGTGCGGGGGCCGACCGTGTGCTTCTTCAGCCGCGCCCCGCTGGCGCTGTCGATCTCCTCCAGCACCACCTCGTAGCCCCAGAGGTCGGCAAGGTGCTGGAGGACGGCGCGGGCATCGTCCTCGTCCAGCACGACCTGGTTCATCGCCCGGTGCTCCAGCACCAGCTTGCGGTCGCCGGACAGGTCCACGTCCACGATCTGGAGATCGGCCTCCGCCCAGGCGATATCGTACTGCCGCGCCAGGGACTTGCGGATTTCCCGGTACCCCCGCTCGTTGTGGATCGCCTCCACCACCATGGTCGGTTCGCGGGCATTGTCCTGCACATGGAAGAGCTTCAGCTTCCGGATCAGGGCCGGGCTGAGGTACTGGAGCACGAAGCTCTCGTCGCGGAAGTTGGCCCAGGCGTCGCGCAGCACGGCCATGGCGTCGCCGTGGCCGGCGAAGTCCGGGAACCACTCGCGGTCCTCGGCCGTGGGGGCGGTGGCGATGCGCTCGATGTCCTGCATCATGGCGAAGCCCAGCGCATAGGGATTGATGCCGCCATAGCGCGGGTCGTCGAACTCGGGCTGGAAGATCACGTTGGTGTGGGAGTGCAGCACCTCCAGCCAGGCGCCGTCCGTGATCAGCCCGCGCTCATGCATCAGGCCCAGGATGCGGTAGTGGCAGTAGGTGGCACAGCCCTCGTTCATCACCTTGGTCTGGCGCTGCGGGTAGAAATACTGCGACAGATGGCGGACGATGCGCAGCAGCTCCCGCTGCCAGGATTGCAGCCGCGGCGCCCGCTTCTCCAGGAAATAGAGGATGTTCTCTTCCGGCAGGCCGAGCAGGGCGCGGCGCCGGTCGCGGTCGCTGAAGGGGCTGAAGGTATCGGCCTTGGCGGGCACCGTCCGCCAGAGGTCGTTGAACATCCGCTCCTCGTGCTCGCGCCGTTCCTTCTGGCGCTTCTCCTCCAGCCGGAGATCCAGAGCGCGGCGCCGCGGATAGCGGTGGACGCCGTGGTTCATCAGGGCGTGCGCGGCGTCCAGCACCCGCTCCACCGCCGTCAGACCGTAGCGTTCCTCGCAGCGGGAGACATACTCCTTGGCGAAGCTGAGATAATCCAGGATGCCGTCGGCATCCGTCCACTGCTTGAACAGATAGTTGTTCTTGAAGAAGTGGTTATGCCCGAACGCGGCGTGCGCGATGACCAGCGCCTGCATCGTCATGGTGTTCTCTTCCATGATGTAGCTGATGCAGGGGTTGGAATTGATGACGATCTCATAGGCCAGACCGCGCAGGCCCTTGCGGTACAGCACCTCATCGCGGGCGAAGTGCTTGCCGAACGACCAGTGCCGGTAGAGCAGCGGCATGCCGATGGAGGAATAGGCGTCCAGCATCTGCTCGGACGTGATGACCTCGATCTGGTTCGGATAGATGTCGAGACCCAGGTCCTTCAGCCCCACTTCCTCGATGGCGGCGAAGACGGTGTGCAGCCGGTCGAAATCCCAGTCTGCGCCCTCATACAGCGGGCGGACGGCCAGATCGGTGGTGGTCATGCGGACACTCCCGTGGCGGCCTGATCGCGGGCGAACAATTCGCGGAAGACGGGGTAGATCTCGCGCCGGTGGCGCACCCGCTTCATCGCGAAGGGGCCACCGGACTGTTGCAGGCCCTTGTAGGTCTGCCAGAGGTCGGACTCGCGGCCGGAGGAGCTGAAGCTCACCGGCACCATCTCGGGATCGGAACCGACCTCGATATAGGCATAGTACTGGCAGAGCGGCAGGATCTCCTCGGACAGGAGATGCAGGGTGCGGGCGTTGTCGTAGCTGGTGTTGTCGCCGTCCGACGCCTGCGCGGCATAGATGTTCCAGTCGTCCGGCGGGTAGCGCTCGCGCAGCACCCGCAGCATCTCCTCCAGCGCGGTGGAGACGACGGTGCCGCCCGTCTCCGTGCTGTAGAAGAAGGTGTCCTCGTCCACCTCCTGCGCCCGGTGCGTATGGCGGATGAAGACCACCTCCACGTTCTTGTAGCGGCGGGTCAGGAACAGGTAGAGCAGCATGAAGAAGCGCTTCGCCAGATCCTTCATGTGCTCGGTCATGGAGCCCGAGACATCCATCAGGCAGAACATCACCGCCTGCGCCACCGGCTTCGGCGTCGCCTGGAAGCGGTTGTAGCGGACGTCGATCGGGTCGATGTAGGGGATGCGCTGGCTGCGCCGGAGCAGCAGCTCCAGCTCCGCGCGCAGCGTGGACAGGGCCTCGGCGTCATGGCTGTCCGCGCGTTCCAGCGCGTCGATCTCCTCGCGCAGGCGCTGCACCTCGTCGGCTTTGGGGCGCTTCAGCGCGATCCGGCGCGACAGGCTGTTGCGCATGGTGCGCACGAGGTTGAGGTTGGCCGGCGAGCCGGTGACCGAATAGCCCGCCCGGCTCCAGGAATAATCCTCGATGGTGGCCAGCTTGCGCTTGGCCAGATCGGGCAGTTCCAGGTCCTCCAGGAACATGTCAATGAATTCCTCGCGGCTGAGGACGAAGCGGAACTCGTCCTCGCCCTCCCCGTCGGGGCTGCCCTCGCGCCCGCCCCGCCCCCCGCCGGAGGGGGGCCGGGGAATCCGGTCGCCTTCGATGAAGTCCTTGTTGCCCGGCACCACCACGTCGCGGATGCCGCCCGACGAGGCCCGGTGGAAGGTCGGCTCCTTCACCCCGTCCGGGGCGATGGTCACGTCGCCGCCCGTGTCGATGTCCCGGATGCGGCGCTTGCCCGAAGCATCCCGCACCGCGCGCATGACCTGGGCCTTGGCACGGCGGAGGAAGCGCTGGCGGTTGGCCAGGCTCTTGCCCTTCGGGTTCAGCCGCCGGTCGATGATGTTCATCACGTGGGTCGCCCCCAAGAGTTCGGGTAAGGCGTGCCGCCGCCGGCCGCCGTCAGCCTGCCTGCTTCACGCGCATGTACCATTCCACCAGACGGCGCACCTGGCGCTCCGTGTAGCCCCGGCGGGTCATCCGGGACAGGAACTCCGTGTGCTTCTTCTCGGTATCGCTGTCCTTCTTGCTGCCGAAGCTGATCACCGGCAGCAGTTCCTCGACCTGGCTGAACATCCGCTTCTCGATGACGTCGCGGAGCTTCTCGTAGCTGGTCCAGGGCGGGTTGCGGCCGCCGTTGGCGGCGCGGGCGCGCAGGACGAACTTCACGACCTCGTTGCGGAAGTCCTTCGGGTTGGCGATCCCGGCCGGCTTCTCGATCTTCGTCAGCTCCTGGTTCAGCAGGTCGCGGTTCAGGAGCTGGCCCGTATCGGGGTCCTTGAAGTCCTGGTCCTCGATCCAGGCGTCGGCGTAATCGACATAGCGGTCGAACAGGTTCTGGCCATAGTCGTGGTAGGATTCCAGATAGGCCTTCTGGATCTCGTTGCCGATGAACTCGGCATAGCGCGGCGCCAGCTCCGCCTTGATGAACTCGACATAGCGCTTCTCGGTCTCATCCGGGAACTGCTCGCGCCGGATGGCCTGTTCCAGCACGTACATGAGATGCACCGGATCGGCCGCGACCTCGTTGTTGTCGTAGTTGAAGGTGGAGGCCAGGACCTTGAAGGCGAAACGGGTGGAGACGCCGGTCATGCCCTCGTCCACGCCGGCGGCGTCCTTGTATTCCTGCAAGGTCTTCGCCTTCGGATCCGTCTCCTTCAGGCTCTCGCCGTCATAGATGCGCATCTTCGAGAACAGGTTGGAGTTCTCATGCTCACGCAGGCGGGACAGCACGGTGAAGCGGGCCAGCATCTCCAGCGTGGCCGGGGCGCAGGGCGCCGCCGCCAGTTCGGAGCCGCGGATCAGCTTCTCGTAGATGCGCTGCTCCTCCGTCACCCGCAGGCAGTACGGGACCTTGATGACGCAGATGCGGTCGATGAAGGCTTCGTTGTTCTTGTTGTTCTTGAAGCTCTGCCACTCGGCCTCGTTCGAGTGCGCCATGATGATGCCCTGGTAGGGCAGCGCCCCGATGTTCTCGGTGCCGATGTAGTTGCCTTCCTGGGTCGCCGTCAGCAGCGGGTGCAGCATCTTGATCGGCGCCTTGAACATCTCGACGAACTCCAGGATGCCCTGGTTCGCCCGGTTCAGGCCGCCGGAGTAGCTGTAGGCGTCGGGATCGTTCTGCGGGTACAGCTCCAGCTTCCGGATATCGACCTTGCCGACCAGCGAAGAGATGTCCTGGTTGTTCTCGTCGCCCGGTTCGGTCTTCGACACTGCGATCTGGCGCAGCCGCGACGGGCGCAGCTTCACGACCTTGAAGCGGCGGATGTCGCCGTCGAACTCGTCCAGCCGCTTGATCGCCCACGGGCTCATCAGCCCGGTCAGGCGGCGGCGCGGGATGCCGTAGCGTTCCTCCAGCACCGCCCCCATCTGCGAGGGGTCGAACAGCCCCAGGGGGCTTTCGAACACGGGGCTGACCTGATCGCCGGCTTTCAGCACATAGATCGGGCATTCCTCCATCAGCGCCTTCAGCCGCTCCGCCATGGAGGATTTGCCGCCGCCGACGGGGCCGAGCAGGTAGAGGATCTGCTTGCGTTCCTCCAGCCCCTGGGCGGCATGGCGGAAGAAGCCGACGATGCGCTCGATCGTCTCCTCCATGCCGTAGAATTCGGAGAAGGCTGGATAGATCTTGATCGTGCGGTTCATGAAGATGCGCGCCATGCGCGCGTCGCGCGACGTATCGACCACTTCGGGCTCGCCGATCGCCTCCAGTATGCGTTCGGCGGCGGTGGCGAACATCATCGGGTCGTCGCGGCATCCTTCGAGATATTCAATGAGCGACATCTCGACGTCGCGTCTGGTCTCGTAGGTCTGGGAATAGCTCCTGAACAGGTCTTCGGCCGGGCTCATGGGCACTCTCCTCTAGGCGGGCGTGTCGCGGAGGTATCCGTCGGGGGCCGTCCTGTGGACGTCGCGGCTCCTGCTTTGCATCGGCCGGGCCGGACCGGACGCCGGGCCAGAGAGGACGCCGGGACGTCCGGGTCCTGGCCGGTCCAGGCGCGGCACGTCCCGTCCCTCTGTCTGGACAACGACGGCAACCCCGGGAGGTTCGCGGTCTCCTGGATAAAAACGGTGCAGCCTGCCCGGCGGACTACCGGGGCCCGGAATTCGGATGGGCACCGCGGATCGCGCCGCTCATGGCACGCTCCGATCGGTCCGGTCCCCCCGCGGGGACGGCGTGGCTCTCCTGGGTCTTCCGTTTCCGGCACCGGACCAGCCTCCCGTGTCTGCACGACACCATGTTGCCGGGGGATGGTTAAGGAAGCAGAACTGTTCCGCCCTCCGGCCTGACCGCATGCATGATCGTGCGCAGTACATGATGGCGAAGTGGGGGCACCGGCGCAGCCCGGCAAGCGGCGGCGGCTCCCCCGCCCCTGCCGAATCCCGGCCGCCGCGTCATTTCCGCCGCACCGGCGCCGGGTTGTCCCGAGCCGCGATGCCCCCGCGAACGAGGCCGCGACTCGGGCCTTGGCGCTGCCGTCTGGGGCTGCCGTCAGGGACTGTCGTCGGGCAGGGTGGCGGGTGTCGGCTCCACCGTGCCGCGCCGCTGGAGCAGCAGCGCCACCGTCCAGCACAGCATGGCCCAGGCCGCCCCGATGCACCAGCCGGCCAGCACGTCGCTGGGCCAGTGGACGCCCAGATAGACCCGGCTGACGCCGACCATGCCGGCGATCAGGACGGCGACACCCAGGAAGAAGGCCTTCAGCCGCCGGCGCGGCTGCAACCGGGCCAGCAGCGTCCCCAGCGTCAGATAGGTGACGGCGGACAGCAGGGCATGGCCGCTGGGGAAGCTGGCGGTGAAGACCTCCATCCCGTGGGGCACGAGGTCGGGCCGCGGCCGGTCGAAGCCCAGCTTCAGGGTCGTGCTGAGCAGCATGCCCCCCAGCACCGAGACCAGCAGCAGGACCGCCGCCGCCCGCTTGCGCACCAGCAGCAGGTACAGGGTCGATCCGGCCGTCACCAGTGTCAGGACGGCGTTGCCGCCCAGGGCGGTGATGTCGCGCCCGACCTCATGCAGCCAGGATGGTCCCAGCGGCACCGCCGGGTCGGCCGGGTCGCGCAGAGCCAGCATCAGGGCGCGGTCGATGGCGTGGGTCTCCCCCTCCTGCACGGACTCCGCCACCTCCAGGAACAGCAGCAGCGTCGCCGCCGCGATCAGCACGGCAGCCAGCAGCACGATCTCGCGGCGGGCCAGATCGATCAGGCGGCCCGAGGGGGACAGGACGGGAAGCAGGGGCATGGTCGGCACGGACGGCAGCGGGGAGACACAGGCATCATAACCCCACCGGAGGGGAGTCGGACCGGCTCCGGCCGGCGGCGCGTCAGTCCCGGGCCAGGGCGTGGCTGCTCACGCAGTCCTCGGGACTGCCGTCCGCAAGGTCCGCCGGGACCACGCTGCGCACCAGCTCCGCCAGGGCGTCCAGCGCCTTCTGGCGCGGGAAGGTCGGCCGCCAGACCAGCCGCACGGTGCGGCAGGCCCCGAAAGAATCCACCGGCCGCAGCACCAGCCCGCGGCGCTCCAGCCCCGGTGCCGCCAGGGCCGGGACCAGGGTGCAGCCATAGCCCGCGGACACCATGCTGACCAGCGTGTCCAGGCTGGCAGCGCGCAGATCGTCGCCGCCCGGCGGCGGCGCCCCGCAGACGCCCAGCGCCTGTTCGCGCAGACAGTGGCCGTCCGCCAGCACCAGCATGTCGGCCCGCTGCAGGTCGTCCTCCGACACCCAGTCGCGCGCCGCCAGCGGATGCCCCGTCGGCACGGCCGCCAGGAAGGGCTCGACGAACAGGTCAACCCCGATCAGGTCCTCGCCGTCGGTGCCGGTGGCGATCAGGGCGGCGTCCAGCTCGTGCCGGCGCAGCCGCTCGATCAGATTGGCGGTCAGGTCCTCCCACAGGACCAGGGTCAGGCCCGGATGGCGCTGGCGCAGCTCCGGCAGCACCAGCGGCATCAGATAGGGCGACAGGGTCGGGATCACGCCCAGGCGCAGCGGCCCCGCAAGGGGATCGCGGGCGGCGCGGGCCAGCGCCTCGATCGCGTCCGCCTGCTCCAGCGCGGCGCGCGCATGGCGCACCACCTGCTGGCCCAGCGCGGTGGGGACCACCCATTTGCTGGTGCGCTCGAACAGGGGCGCGCCCAGCCGGTCTTCCAGCTTGCGGAGCTGACCGCTCAGCGTCGGCTGGCTGACATGGCAGGCCTCCGACGCCCGGCCGAAATGGCGATGCTCGGCGATCGCCACGACATAGCGGAGATCACGCAGATTCACGAAACCCGTTCCGTCCCACCATTACCCGAAGGCCGACAGCATATTCGATAGGCAGGAACTATCGCAACAATCCCAACTATCGATTTCCCGGTAGGCGCCGTCTCCCTTAGCCTTTCTCCAACGCCACACGCCACAACGCCACACTCCATTTCGCCACAGGCGCAACCGCAGAACCACAGGGAGAACGGCCATGAGCACGACGCGGCTGACCACGACCGCCGGCGCCCCCGTCGCCGACAATCAGAACAGCCTCACCGCGGGTCCGCGCGGCCCCGTCCTGATGCAGGACTGGCAGCTCATCGAGAAGCTGGCGCATCAGAACCGCGAGCGCATCCCCGAGCGGGTGGTGCATGCCAAGGGCTGGGGCGCTTTCGGCACCTTCACCGTCACCAACGACGTCAGCCGCTACACCCGTGCCCGCATCTTCGACAGCGTGGGCAAGACGACGCCGATGCTGGCGCGCTTCTCCACCGTCGCCGGTGAGCAGGGCGCCGCGGATGCCGAGCGCGACGTGCGCGGCTTCGCCCTCAAATTCTACACCGAGGAGGGCAACTGGGACCTGGTGGGCAACAACACGCCGGTCTTCTTCGTCCGCGATCCGCTGAAGTTCCCGGATTTCATCCACACCCAGAAGCGGCATCCGCAGACCAACCTGCGCAGCCCGACGGCGATGTGGGATTTCTGGTCGCTCAGCCCGGAGAGCCTGCACCAGCTCACCATCCTGTTCAGCGACCGCGGCCTGCCCCCCAGCCCCCGCTTCATGAACGGCTACGGCAGCCACACCTACAGCTTCTGGAACGCGGACGGCGAGCGGTTCTGGGTGAAGTTCCACTTCAAGACCCGGCAGGGCCACCGCTTCCTGACGAACGAGGAGTCGGCCGAGGTGATCGGCAGAAGCCGCGAGACCTACCAGGAAGACCTGTTCGGCGCCATCGCCGGCGGCGACTTCCCGCGCTGGACGCTGTTCGTGCAGGTCATGCCGGAGATGGACGCGGAGAAGACGCCCTATAACCCGTTCGATCTGACCAAGGTCTGGCCGCATGCCGACTATCCGCTGATCGAGGTCGGCGTGATGGAGCTGAACCGGAACGCGGAGAACTATTTCGCGGAGATCGAGCAGGCCGCCTTCAGCCCGTCGAACATCGTGCCCGGCATCGGCTTCAGCCCGGACCGGATGCTCCAGGCCCGCATCTTCTCCTACGCCGACGCGCACCGCTACCGGCTGGGCACGCATTACGAGGCGCTGCCGGTCAACGCGCCGCGCTGCCCCGTCCACCACTACCACAAGGACGGCGCGATGCGGTTCTTCCGCAACGATCCGGGCAACCCCGACGCCTTCTACGAGCCGAACAGCTTCAACGGCCCGGCCCAGGACCCGTCGGTGGCGGAGCCGCCGCTCCGCCTCGTGGGCGACGCCGACCGCTGGAGCCACCGCGAGGGCAACGACGACTACACCCAGCCCGCCGCACTCTTCCGCCTGTTCACGCCCGACCAGAAGGAGCGGCTGTTCAGGAACATCGCCGCCGCCATGGCGGGCGTTCCGGACTTCATCATCGAGCGCCAGCTCGGCCATTTCGACCGCGTCGATCCGGCCTACGGCGCCGGCGTCCGCCGCGCCCTCGGCCGCTCGACGGCCCCGATGGCGGCGGAGTGATCCGGCCCGTCACCAGCAGGGGAGGAAACGGCCCGCCAGAGGCCGCCCGATAAAGAGTTCATCGTCAGGCATTGGTCAGTATCAGGCATTGGGTTGAGAGACGGGGGACCGGCAGCAGCGCCGGTCCCCTTTCGCTTTTGCAGCCCCCGGGACCGGACCGGCGCCATGGCTCCGCGGGCAGACGGCCTTTTGCCCCTTCAAACTCCATCCCGCTCCTTCCTGCCCCGTCTCATCCTGTCCTGGCGGTGCCTGCCGCAGCGGAGGCAGGGCAGAGCCGATCCAGGGAGCGATGGTCGTCAAGAAGACTTCCGAAGGGATGCGAGGGGGGCGTGTCCGCGGAGGGCGCCTGCGCCCCTCCCGGGACCAGGCTGGCCAGCCCCCCGACAGGTGGGCGCCGGGCAGGTCCCCGGGGATCGGGCTCGCCGCTGTCCGGTGGCAGACAGCACAACGCCCTCCCCCGCGAGGGGAAGGGCGTCGGGCCGGGATCGGAAGGGACGCGGAGGAGCGTCAGCCGTGGGCGGCGCGCAAGGGTCGCGGCAGGGCCTGGGCGGGCACGGGATGGACCACCGGATGGTGGGCCGCCTGACGCGCCGCGGGCAGCCAGCCGGACAGCTCCCGCTCCACGATGCCCTTCAGCATCTCGATATGGTCCGGATGGGCGTTAAGGCAGGGAACGAAGGAGAAAGCCTCCCCGCCATGCTCCAGGAACAGCTCCCGGTTCTCACCGTCCAGCTCCTCCAGCGTCTCGACGCAGTCGGCCGCGAAGCCGGGAGCGATCACGGCCAGCCGCTTCACCCCCTCCTCCGCCAGAGCCGTCACCGTCGCGTCGGTGTAGGGCTTCAGCCACTCGGTCCGGCCGAAACGGGACTGGAAGCTGTGGCGCACCCGCGTCTCCGGCCAGCCCAGCCGCTCCCGCAGCAGGCGCGCCGTCTTCAGGCAGAAGCAGTAGTACGGGTCGCCCAGTTCCAGGTTGCGCTCGGGCAGGCCGTGGAAGGAGACCAGCAGCATGTCCGGCACCCACGGCAGCTCTGTCAGATGCCGCTCCACCGAGCGCGCCAGCGCGTCGATGTAGGCGGGATCGTCGTGATAGCTGGGCACCGTGCGGATGGCCGGCTGCCAGCGCATGGACATGAGCTTGCGGAAAGCCTGATCGCAGGCCGTCGCCGTGGTCGTGGCGCTGTACTGCGGGTAGAGCGGGAACAGCAGGATGCGGTCACAGCCTGCGTCCTTCAGCCGCTGCACCGCCGGCTGGATGGCCGGCTGGCCGTAGCGCATGGCCCAGTCCACCACCACCGTCTCCCCGTACTGCGCCTGGATGGCGGCGCGCAGGCCGTCGGCCTGATCGCGGGTGATGGTCTTGAGCGGGGATTCGTTGCGCTCCCGGTTCCAGATGGAGGCGTAGGCCTTGCCGCTCTTCTGCGGGCGGGTGGTCAGGACCAGCGTCTGGAGCAGCGGCTGCCAGATCAGCTTCGGGATCTCGATGACCCGCGGATCGGACAGGAATTCCTTGAGATAGCGCCGCATCGACCAGTAGTCGGTGCCCTCCGGCGTGCCGAGGTTCAGCAGCAGGACGCCGATACGGCGGGCCGGCACGGTCACATGACCGGGCGGGCGGTGCCGGGTTTCGGCGGCGGTGGGGTGGGTGCGGAGATCGGCCATGGTCCTGATTCTATCCGAGGACCGTTCAGAGATTGGGCATTCCCGCGGAAAAGCAAGAGTATCCATCGGTCAGGTCCTCCGCGCCGCAGCCAGCAAGGCCCGGCGGTGACGCTGCACCCGCATCAGCAGGGCCGGCGGGGCATCGCCATGAATGAGAAGGCGCTCGCCGGTGACCTCGAGTCGGACCCCGGCGGTCTCCAGTCGGTCGATCAGCTCGCGGACTTGCTTGCGCGGTGACATGGCTGCATTGCCCCTGGCGGTTATCCACCCCATCAGCCTACCGGGACCCGGATCAAGGGTGAAATCGATTGTCACGATCCCTGTAATCGTTTCCGCCTATCGTTTGCACCTTTCGGGGCACAAATCCGACTTTCGGCTGTTTCTTCCCCGGCGCGGCACCGCCTCCGGACGGCCGCATCGGTCGGCAGGCTCCCGGCTGAACCGTCCTGAGGCCGTTCCGCGTCACGAGCCAGACCATGCCGGCGCCCAGAACGCCGCCATGGTCCGTTTCTGGAACCGGCCGGGGAACTGACCGCCGATGTGTGGAATAAGTGGGGAGATCCGGGGCGCCGACGCGGGGCCTCCGAACGTGACAGCCGTTGCCGCCATGAGCGGCCGGATGACGGACCGGGGGCCGGACGGCCACGGCCTTCATGTGCAGGGGCGCGCCGCCCTGGGGCACCGGCGCCTGAAGATCATCGATCTGTCCGAGGCGTCGCAGCAACCGATGGTGGACCCGGAACTGGGGCTCGCCATCGTCTTCAACGGCTGCATCTACAACCATGCCGACCTGCGCGCCGAACTGGAGGCGAAGGGATACCGCTTCTTCTCCAAGGGCGACACCGAAGTCCTGGTGAAGGCGTATCACGCCTGGGGCGACCGCTTCGTCGAGCGGCTGCACGGCATGTTCGCCTTCGCCATCGTGGAACGCGACAGCGGCCGTGCCGTCCTGGGACGCGACCGGCTGGGCATCAAACCGCTCTACTGGGCGGAGGTGGACGGCGCCTTCCGCTTCGCCTCCACCCTGCCGGCCCTGCTGGCGGGCGGCGGGATCGACACCGCCGTCGATCCGGTGGCGTTGCAGCACTACATGAGCTTCCATGCCGTCGTGCCGGCGCCCCGCACCATCCTGAAGGGCGTGCGCAAGCTGCCGCCGGCCACCCTGCTGACGCTGGAGCCCGATGGCTCCCGGCGGGAGACGCCGTACTGGTCGCTGACCTTCGGCCCGCACGACGGGGATGCCCGACGCAGCGCGGCCGAGTGGCAGGAGGCGGTGCTGGACGCCCTGCGCACGGCGGTGCGCCGCCGCACGGTGGCGGACGTGCCGGTGGGGGTGCTGCTGTCCGGCGGGCTGGACAGCTCCCTCATCACCGCACTGCTGGCCGAACAGGGCCAGACCGGCCTCAAGACCTTCTCCATCGGGTTTGAGAGCGTCGGCGGCGAGGCCGGTGACGAGTTCCAGTATTCCGACATCGTGGCCCGGCGCTTCGGCACCGACCACACCCGCCTGTTCGTGGACAGCGCCGAGGCCCTGCCCGCGCTGACCGACTGCGTCCGCGCCATGGCCGAGCCGATGGTCAGTCACGACTGCATCGGCTTCTTCCTGCTGTCCCGCGAGGTCGCCCGCCACGTGAAGGTGGTGCAGTCCGGCCAGGGGGCGGACGAGGTGTTCGGCGGCTATCACTGGTATCCGCCGCTGCTGGAGAGCCGCGACGCGGTGGACGACTATGCGCGCGTCTTCTTCGACCGCGACCGGGCGGAGATGGCCGACATCCTGTCCCCCGGCCTGCTGTCCGGGGAGGACGAGGCGCGGGCCTTCGTCGCCGCGCACTTCGCCCGGCCCGGCGCCGAGCGTCCCGTGGACAAGGCGCTGCGCCTGGACACCACGGTGATGCTGGTGGACGACCCGGTGAAGCGGGTGGACACCATGACCATGGCGGCCGGGCTGGAGGCGCGCGTCCCCTTCCTGGACCACGAACTGGTGGAACTGGCCGCCCGCATCCCGGCCGAACTGAAGCTGGCCGGTGGCGGCAAGCATGTGCTGAAGGAGGCGGCCCGGCGCGTCCTTCCGGCCGAGGTGATCGACCGGCCCAAGGGCTATTTCCCCGTTCCGGCGCTGAAGTACCTGCGCGGCCCCTTCCTGGAACGGGTGCGCGATCTGGCGACGGGGGAACGGGCGCGGCGGCGCGGCCTGTTCAATCCGGCCCATGTCGAGCGCCTGCTGGCCGATCCCGAAGCCCATCTCACGCCCTTGCGCGGATCGAAGCTCTGGCAGGTCGCCCTGCTGGAATTCTGGTTCCAGGAGCATGGCCTATGAGTGTCCTGCGGATGCCCGGGACCGATGTCCCGCCCCCCTCGCCCCCGTCGCTGTCGCCCTCTGCCGCCCGCCCCGCCGCCGGCGCCCGGCCGGCTGGGGACGAGGCATCCCCGGCCGCGACCGCACCCGAGGATGCCCGCGCCGAAGCCTGGATCGACTGCGGCTGGGGGCGGCTGGTCTTCGCCCAGACCTTCACCGACCTGGACCGGCTGGTCCGCTGCCTGCGCGCGGAGGAGCCGGGCAAGCGCGACATCGCGCTCTACCTCCAGGACCCGCATGTGGCGCTGGCGCTGGCGCCGCAGGAGCTGTTCCTCGACCCCTCGCACACCTTCCGGCTGGATCTCGGCCCCGGCATGCCGGAGGAGCGCCGCCCGCCCGGCTGCGCCCTCCGCCCCCTGGAGACCGCCGCGGAGGCCGAGGCCGTCGCCCGCATCCATGCCAGCCGCGGCATGGTGGCGCCATCGCCGGCGTTCCTGCTGGAGGCCCGGCACAGCCCGCGATCCCGGAACGGAGGCGCGCTGCTGCATCTGGTGGCGCTGGACGATGCGACCGGGCAGGTGCTCGGCTGCGTCACCGGCGTGGACCATCACGGCGCCTTCGCCGATCCGGAGAACGGCAGTTCCCTCTGGTGCCTGGCCGTCGATCCCCAGGCCTCGCTGCCCGGCATCGGCGAGGGGCTGGTGCGCGGGCTGGCGGCGCGGTTCCGGGAGCGCGGCCGGTCCTTCATGGATCTGTCCGTCCTGCATGACAACGAGCACGCCATCGCACTCTACGAGAAGCTGGGATTCCGCCGCATCCCGGCCTTCGCCGTGAAGACGCGCAGCCCGATCAACGAGCCGCTGTTCATCGGTCCCGCCTGCGACGGGGAGGACCGGCTGAACCCCTATGCCGGGATCATCGTGCGCGAGGCGCGCCGGCGGGGGATCGGGGTCGAGGTCCTGGACGCCGAGGCGGGCTATGTCAGCCTGACCGCCGGGGGCCGCAGCATCGTCTGCCGCGAATCCCTGAGCGAGTTGACCAGCGCCGTCGCCATGAGCCGCTGCGACGACAAGGCGGTGACCCGGCGCGTCCTGGCCCGCGCCGGCCTGTCGGTGCCGGCGCAGCAGGTGGCAGGCGATGCGGGCGCCGATGCCGCCTTCCTGGCCCGGTACGGCCGCATCGTCGTGAAGCCGGCCCGCGGTGAACAGGGGCGCGGCATCACCGTGGACGTGCGCGACCCGGGCGCCATGACCCGCGCCATCGAGGAGGCCCGGCGGCAGGATGCGACCGTGCTGCTGGAGGAGTTCGTCGAGGGGCAGGATCTGCGCATCGTCGTC